>JADZCR010000005.1 GCA_020851465.1 Phycisphaeraceae bacterium
CGTTGAATTGTTCATCGAAGAGAACCGCAGCCTGTAATGCAGTCGTGCCTGTTACCACAGCCAAAGCAGCGATCAAGCGAACCAGACCAATGCGATTTGTTGTATGAAACATTCTCTGCTCCCTCTCTTTTTTGACGTCAAACACCTGACAAACAAACCACGAAACTCTATGTCAGCCAATATGCGAACGTGAAACATACTGTACCACGAAACCCTCAATACCAAAAAATTTAAACGAAATTTGCAATCATCTTTCGTAAGACAGCAAGTTGATCCTTGCAAACTCACGAGAAGTCATCGCGTCTGCCGCTTCAAGCTAAAAATCGACATAATTTCTGTAAGATCAGACCATTATGACGGTTTGTTCGGGTGTTGAGTAGTCATCACATACAGCGATTGTGCGTAGCGGGGGCGTTTCTGTCAGCCAGCCGCCTCGAATGCGTCCGAGGCTGATGGTTTGTGCGTCGCGTACTTGCGTGGCATGACCATCGAAATGAAAACCTGAATGAACGCCAGCGCCGCCATGGTGATGAAAACCCAGAGCAGTGCGTGACCGATCGCGTGCTGAATCTTGTGCAGGAGTTCCGGAGGAAGGCTCGTGTGCCGTGACGGATCGAGCGCATCACCGGGAGTGAATCCCAGTTCATGAAGATGCTTGATCTCAGGCAGCATGAGGATGTTGATCAGTGCTCCGAGCAGGCCGACTCCCAGTGCGCCGCCCATGGAGCGGAAAAAGGAAGCACTGCCGGTGACGCTGCCGCGCTGCTTGAGGGGCGCAGCATCTTGCGCTGAGAGCAGGTACGCAAGCGAACAGGGGCCGAATCCCAATCCGACCACCGCCAGGATGCCGGATAAAACCACTTGCGGCGCTTCGACGAGGGTGCAGATGAGCACGCCGGTAAGCCCCGTGAGCACCAGTGTCGCGCCGATGAGGGCGGTCTTACGAAAACCCCAGCTGACAAAAAACGGCGCGATCGCAAAGTTGCTGATCGCCCAGGTCAGGATGACCGGCGTGACGACCCCCGCAGCCGAGCCCGGCCCGCCGCCCCGCGCACCCTGGACGTAAAGCGGCACGTAGGTGTCCACACTCATGACGCATAATCCAAGCAGAAACATCCCCATCAGCGAGGGACCGATCGCGCGGTTGAAGATGATCTCCGGCGGGAGGATCGGTTGACGGGCACGCCGCTCATGCAGCAGGAAATAGGTAAACGCGATGACCGCCACGACCGCGCACGTCACCAGCAGCGGCACCGGCCACCCGCCAGGCCCCATGCCTGAGAGCACCGCAAGCAGCGCGGTACACGCGACCGCCAGCGAGATGATTCCGGGGAGGTTCAGGTCCACCGCGTGACGCGGGCTGCGATCCACGTACTTCCACGACAGCACCGCGATACCCAGCATGGCGAAGGGAAAGTTCACGTAAAAAATCGAACGCCATCCGAGCGTCTTAACCAGAAACGCTCCCAGCGGCGGGCCGGTCAGTGCAGCGATGCCCCACACCGCGCTGAAGAAACCCTGCACACGCGCACGCTCCTCCAGCGAGTAGATGTCTGCCAGGATCGTCAGTACGACAGGCATGATTCCGCCCGCGCCCAGCCCCTGGATGCCGCGGTACAGAATCAGCTCGTGCATGTTCCGGGAGAACGACGCCAGCACCGAACCGGCCGTGAATAACACGATCGTGAACAGGATCACCCGCTTGCGGCCAAGTTTGTCGGTTAGTCGTCCATAGAGCGGCATGGTGATGATCGACGCCAGCAGATAGATCGACGCTACCCACGCGTAATGCTCCAGCCCCTGCAGTTCTCCGATGATCGTGGGCATCGCGGTGCTCGTCACCGTTTGCTCAAGTGAAGCGAGCGACATGACCAGCATCAAGGCTGCGAGGATGTAATGCCGATCCGGATCGGATTCGTGCGCAGATGACGGGGCGGGGGCGGACTCGGTGGCGGGCTTCATACGGCAGAGATCATAAAGAGAATGCACAGCAGGACGGCAGCCGTTCGTTGCTGCCACCGACCGGTATTCAGTGATGGTACATCTCGATCATGACGACGCGGGCGCGGGACAAATCACTTGGCTTCGAGCGCTTTGTTCACCGCGCGCAAGAGCTGCTGTGGTGACGAGTTCGGGTTAAAGCCGGTGAACACCTTCACGACTTTCCCATCCTTGCCGATGACGACCGTCTGCGGGATCGCCTGAAGGTTGTACGGCTCGCTGGTGATGCCTTTTTCATCGAGCAGCACCGTGGTAGTCAGCTTCGTGTCCTTTACAAACTTGCTAACGGTGTCCCCTTCTTCCTGAGAATTGACCGCAAAGACCTTCACTCCTTTGTCTTTCATCTTTTCGTTCAACTCATCCAGATGCGGCAGCGACTGGCGGCAGGGCGGGCACCAGGTCGCCCAGAAGTCCAGGACCACCACGCTGCCCTTGAGCGCGGAAAGCTTCACCGGCTGACCGTCGAGCGACGGCAACTCAAAGTCCGGTGCATCCTTGCCCTCCAGGGCTGAGCGATCGCCGACAGAAATCTCCCGTGCATCGGCAGGCGCGGTCCAGGCAAACTGGTCTGCTTTAAGCGTCGGATCAACCGTGGTGTGCGGATAGTCGAATACGACGTTGGCCTTCTTTACGTTCGGAGCACCTTTCTCCTCAACGGACTTCTTCAGGTCGAGCGATACGCGGCGGAGCAGGTGGGTCTTTGAGTCGATCGCCACCTCGGTCAACACGCCGGCGTCGCTGACGCCTTTGAGTGTCGTATAAGCCACGCCGTCGATCACCGCGTCCGGAGCCTTTTCGACATTGACCATCGAGTCGAGCAGTTCCGCACCTGCATCCGGCGAAATCGCGAGGACGAGCGATGGATTCTGGCGGGACAACATCGAGCCAAGCGGCTCCGGCAGATCGTTGCCGGCGGTGCGATCCTTGATGGCGGGAAGTTTTGCGTAAACCTTATCTCCCGCGGCAAACAGGTATAGCTCCTCACCCGTGGAGCCGAGCGTGATGCCTCCCTCCGCTGTGTGGACGAACTTCTGCGGTGCAGCGAAAAAGGAAGTGAAGTTCATCTTGTCGGCCTGTACCTTGCCCGCTACGTCCATGTCGATCGTCATCGTTCCTGAGGCTTCGAGTGTATGGAGCTTCAGATACGCATCGCGTACCTGCTCGATGACAGCCTTGGCCTCCGGCGTAATCGTCGGACCAGCAGCTTCCGCAGCGCGGAGCGTGCCGGCCAGACTCATCACGAGGAACAAGCTGACGATCGCACACACTGCTGCACGGCGCATCCGAAGGAACAGATTCATGGGGATTCCTGTGTAGGTTGGTGGTTGTAACCGCGGTAATGATAGTCGCCCGGTGTTCGGCACGTATTCACGAAAGGCTGATATTTCCGTCTTGCAACTTTCGGCTTCATAACCGAAACCCATCCACGCTGCGAAACCTCTCGATGGTGTTGTTGCGTGGGGGTTGGAGAATTTCGTCTCCAAAATAAGGAAAGAAAAACATGATGGATTGGAAACTAGTCCGCCGATGGGTTACGCTTACGCAACCCCGTGCTGGAGAGGTGGCCGAGAGGCTGAAGGCGACGGTTTGCTAAACCGTTTTAGGGGTTATTAACCCTTAACGCGGGTTCGAATCCCGCCCTCTCCGTTTTGTTTGACGCTTGAAATGCCTTGTTCTCTGGGCTTTCGAGCAACGCCGATCCGTCCTGATGCTGCTCGGGCGGATCGGCGGGTAAACGCACCATCGAATGCGCAGCGCAGCACCCGTGACACCAACCGCGATTTCAAATAACACCGCCAACCCGGTCGGGATCGTATTGAGTCAGCGGATCTGACAAAACTGTGTCAGGTCTGCGACGGTTCTCGTCTCACGTTGCCCTTAAGCGGGAAAATCCAGCGTTGGTCCTTGCCGAGCTGGACCGTTACATCAGCGTCCGCCTTACCGGAAACGTGTCCGCCTCTGGGTGTGGCTTGATGAGGATCGAGTCCCCAGATGGAAACGAACAACGCCGTCGCCGCGTGACGACGGACGATCACTGCCGTCCGCGCTTGTGGCGGCCTGCTGTCTCCGATGGGAGATCGACCGTCCACTGGCTCATCCTGTGCAGTGATCAGTTGCGCCTCTGATGCGCCGCCCAGCCAGAGATCGCCATGAACGCGCGTGTCGCCGAGCTGGAACGGCAGCAAGGTCCAGTCGCTGCCGTTCTGTCGGGGGTGGACACGTGCATCGGTCATGTGGCGGTAGCCGCGATTTTGTCCCAGATCCACCGGCTCACCAGCGCGGGAAAACTCACCATGCAGGTGGATAGCCCAGTCGAGCAGGCGCGGTCGATCCGCTGTGACGCGGAAGAGGTCCATGACGAATCCGCGGGTGACGACCACCGTTCGGTCGAGCAGGACGCCGGCGTACACATTGTCGTTGCTGGCACGAGCGACCTTGAAATCGCCTTCGGGCTGGAACTGCTCAAGTTTGCCGTCAGAGAGAGTGTCGCGCCAGCGGTCGCACTCCCAGAGCGATTCAGATTCAAAGTCATAGGGAAACATCGGGTACTGATCGACAGTGACGGTGTTGTGTGCGATGGTGGAGCGGTTCCACGTCAGATGTCGCGGATCGCCGTAGCCGTCCTTGAAAACGTGCGGTGCATTGGAAATGCGCTGATCGAAAGCATGGATTTCCAAGTGCAAGGCGGCGGGTGAACGGTGCCCCGCCGAATGCGGCCCCCAATAGAGCGAAGCCGATGGTGCTTTGAGATCCAGCACATCGCTACGGAGAATCGTCAGCCCGTATTCGGGTAACAGCGAGCAACCGGAAACATGGCGCCCGGTGAGCGAGAACTGTCGGTCCTCTGTCAGTGGATATTCACCTTCGGGATAGTCGCGTGCCTCGATGCGGACAAAATCCGTCGCTCCTCTGTTTTCCATGAACCAGCGCGGCAGAGGGCCGTTGGCGGTGGCGGCACAGCCACGGTTGATCTGCCGCAACACCCAGGCGTGTCGCGGCAGACGGAACTTTTCATAAGCCTGATTGAATATCGGCCCCCAGACTCCGGTGCCGCGGATGTTGCCCAGAATCTGATCGTGCAGAAGCGAATAGTCGCCATTAGGAAAGGTCATGTACAGCATCGCATCGAAGGCGGCGAGGAGCGGCCGCGCACCTTTGGGTCCCCAGCCGCGATGCTCGTCCTGGCTATCGTTCTGCATGAGTGAGGGCCATTGGCGATGCCAGAGATCGACGCCCAGATGCTCCATGATGGTGAAACATTCACAGACCATCATGAGCACGAGCATGTGGTAGCCCGCCGCACCCTCCCACTGCGTGCCGTCAGCGAGGAAGTCATGGCGCAGGCAGTGGATCAGGCCGTAGCGCCACTGTCCGTTGTGTTGGTGGCCGTAGAGTGTGTCGTGGATGCTTGGGATATCTTCCAGTGCCACAGCCAGCGGGAGACGGCCGGTCATCTGCATGGAGTTGTGGTTGTTGCACATCCGGTGAGTAGCGCACTCCATGGCACTCATGAGAGCCCTGAGCATGCTGCGGAAGAGGTTGTCATCCGCCGGAGACAAGCCATCTGATACGAGCAGGTCGTAAGCACGGGCGGCGTTTCCGGCCTCGTGATGTTCGTCGCCGGACCAGTCGTTTTTCCGCACAGCAGCGTGTGCCGCCAGCCGCATCGCTTCCAGCGCTCGATCACGATGGCGATTTGCCGCTCCGAGCTTGAACGCCAGCGCGTTGTAAAACGCCAGTTTCAACGGAGGCGTCAGTGTTCCGAGTCCCCATTCGATCGGACCGGTCGCCAGCTTGAGCGCAGGCAGCGGCTCGTCGATCTTGCAGAGCGAGATCAGTTGTTTGAAACATTCGGTGTCGATGGGGTTACCCGCATCAAGTCTCTGCCTTGCCCGCTGAAGCTGCGCCGCGGTGGTGAAGATACGCGGTGCCGGCGGAAGATTGCCGGGCATGACCTTGAACGGGTCGTAATCCGGTTTAGCCAGCAGTTCGGGGTAAGAGCGCGGTGTGATGGGGTCGGGAAACATAGAGAGGGCAGTATATCCAAGAGCGAGGATGGTAAAACGTCACAACACCCGCGATGTTACTTCACAGATTGCCTGCACAACGATGGGATGTTGTCCGGCTCGGAGAGGAGCCGATTGCGACAGGATCGAGGATTAGCGCGGCGGCTTACCGCTCTACCTGCACGCTGTTGCCTACGGTCACGTGGATTTCCGGCATGCGGCCTGGGTGACCGCGGTCGTCGAGTATCTGGCGCACCTTCCGGGCGATACCCGCTCCATCGAGCCCCGTTTCTTCGAGCTGCTTTCTCCGGCTGGCCTGGTAGATCCATTTTTCCGGCATGCCGTGGCGATAGATCAAATCCGTCGGGATGCTCTGGTCAGCGCACGCTTCGAGCACGCACGCGCCCAGACCGCCGCGGATCGAGTGATCTTCCACGGTCAGGACCGGGATGCCGCGCTCGATCAGTGCCTTGATGAGTTGAATGTCCACAGGTTTGGCAAAGCGAGCATCGTAAAGCGCGATATCGTAGCCCTGCGCTTCGAGAAGCTTCATCGCAGCCAGCGCTTCGTACACTTCGGTTCCGTAGGCGAGAATCGCGATATCCGGCTTTTTGCTGCCGGATGATGTCGCCAGCGGATTGACGGCACCGGCGGTGCGCTTGAGGAACACGCCCTTACCCAGCTCGTATGGTTCGACGGTTGTCTGGAGCGGTTCGGCTGCGACATTGTCGCGCGGGTAACGGATGACACTGGCACCGGCGTCATACTGCCTCATGAACTCCAGCCCCGCACGCAGATTCGGCTCATCGCTTGCCGCGAGCATCGCCACGCCCGGCAGCGGAGCGAACATCGAAATATCCATGAACCCATGATGCACCGCTCCGTCGTCACCGACGAATCCCGCACGGTCCAGACAGATGCGTACCGGCAGGCCCTGGAGCGAGATTTCCTGGAAAACCTGATCCAGCGCACGCTGGACAAAGGTCGAATAGACCGCGAAAAACGGCTTGATCCCCGTCTTGGCAAGCCCGGCGCACATATCCATCGCGTGGCTCTCGCAGATGCCCGTGTCCAGACTGCGATCGGGAAACAGCGGCATGATCTTGTTCAGGCCGGTGCCATCGGGCATCGCAGCCGTCACCGCGTAGATCTTCTCGTCCTTCTTCATCAGGTCGATCATGGCGTCGGCGTAGGCCGTGGTGAAGGAGCGGCCGGACTTTTTCATCTCGACGCGGCAACCCTCGACGACAAACGGACTGGGTGAGTGGAACTTGGTCGGATCGCCCGACGAATAATCGAAGCCCTTCCCTTTGATCGTCTTGCAATGCAGCAAAACAGGGCGATCAAAGTCCTTCACCTCGTTGAGCATGTCGATGAGAGTGGGGAAGTCGTGGCCGTCGATGGGTCCGACGCAGAGCAGGCCGAACTGTTCAAACATGTGCCCGGAGGTGATGAGTGCTTTCATCATCTCGCCGGCGCGGTGGTAGAGGTCTTCGAGCGTGGACCCGCCGGGAATGTGTTTGAGAACTTCGTGGGCGCGTTTTTTGAGGTCGCCGTAGTGGGCATTGACTCGAACGCGGTCGAAATACTGCGCCATCGCTCCCTGAGGCTTGGCGATGGACATGCCGTTGTCGTTAAGGATGACGAGGAATTGGCGATTGAGCGTGCCTGCGTTGTTGAGTCCTTCGAGCGCGACGCCGTTGACGATCGAAGCGTCACCGATGAGGGAGACGCACTTGCGGGCATTCGGGCCGCTGCCTTCGCCCTTGAGCAGGTCACCGCGCGCCATGCCGACAGCCGTCGAGATCGCGGTACCTGCGTGGCCGACGGAAAAAAGGTCGTAGGGCGACTCGCGCGGTTCGGGGAACCCCGCCATACCGTCGCGTTGGCGCAGCTTCGGCAAAAGGCTTTGCCGCCCGGTGATGAGTTTGTGGGGATAACACTGGTGGCCGACGTCGAAAAGCAGCCGGTCGTGAGCGAAATCAAAAACGTAATGGAGCGCAATGGTCAGCTCGACGACGCCGAGGTTCGGCGCCAGGTGACCGCCGGTTTTGGAAACCTGATCGCAGATCGCTTGACGCATCTCGCCGGCCAGTTGGGGAAGCTGGTCAATCGCGAGCTTCTTGAGGTCGGCTGGTGAGTTGATCGATGGAAGCAGGGGGGCTTGAACCGAGGTTCCCGTCGTGCCTGATGCACCGGCAATGGCGGGAGGAGTCGGAGCCTTTTCGTGCTGATTCATGGAGGATTAATCCTGATACCTGATCAACAAACGTAAAACCGTGGGAATTATAAAGATTTCCCAACAAATTTGCTCGTTCAAGCCATTCTAGTCCGCTCGCTGTCGCAAGTGGAACCCAAATGAACAGAGACACCCGATCGCATCCCTTTCGGAGGAATGGGTATTTGGATTACTTCGTCTTATCCGGGAATTTTTCCTTGATCGCCTCCACGTGCGGCTTGGAGGTGTATTCAATGTACGGCTGGTCAGGGTTTCTCCGCGCGTAATCCTGGTGATACGTCTCCGCAGGATAAAAAGCAGTGAGCGGCTCGACCGTTGTCACGATCTGTCGGCTGGGCTTGCGCTGCTTATTGCCTTCGCGGATCGCCTTTTCCGCCGCCTGTTTTTGGTATTCATCAGCATAGAAAATCGCGGAGCGGTACTGCGTGCCGATATCGTTTCCCTGACGGTTTCGGGTGGTTGGGTCATGAGCTTCGAAGAAGATCTCCAGCAATTCGTCGTAGCTGATGACCTGCGGGTCATAGGTGATGCGGATGGCTTCAGCGTGGCCGGTATTGCCGCGTGAGACCGCCTCATAATTCGCGGTTTCCTGTGAGCCGCCCGCGTAGCCGCTCTCCACGTCGGAGACTCCCTTGACCTGCTCGAAAGCCGCCTCGGTGCACCAGAAACAACCGCCCGCAAAAACAGCCTGGCTCTGACTCCGCGCGGAGGGTTGGGTCGTTGGCTGCGTGGTCGCCCCGATGGCGGTGCCAGTCGCATCGAGAATCGGGTCGGCGAGCGTTTTGAGGTCCTTTTCGTCAACAAAGCGAAGCGACGCGGAGTTCATGCAGAAGCGCAATCCGGTCGGCCGCGGACCGTCGTCAAAGACGTGACCCAGGTGCGCACCGCAGCGGGCGCAGAGTGATTCCGTACGGACCATGTCGTGACTGGTATCACGCGACTCGGTCACGTTACCCGGTGCAATAGGTTGGAAAAAGCTCGGCCAACCGGTGCCGGACTGAAACTTGGCTTTCGAGGAAAAGAGCGGCAATCCGCATGCGACACAGGCATAAACGCCTTCCTTGTGGTTGTCGAGCAGGTTTCCGCAGAAGGGGGCCTCGGTACCCTTGTTGCGGACGATGAGGTAGGTTTCGCTGCCGAGTTGCTCATTCCACTGAGCGTCGGTCTTGATGACTTTGGGTGAGTCGACAGGACCGACAAGCTTGCCTTCCCGGTTGAAAACGTGAACACGGACCATGTTGGAATCCCCAGAAGGTTGAGTGGTGGCGGTTGCAGCCTTGGCGTCGCCGGCGTCGGTACAGGCAGCCACCACCGCCAATAGTGCCAGTAGTACGAGTGTGCGAAGGGTGTGCGCGGCTGTTCGCATGGCTGTAGTGTAGCGCGTCAACGTAGCGGGCGTTGCTCTCCGGGGCTGGATTTTCAGCCGCATCGTCTGGTTAAGGAGAGGCTTACGCAGGGGTAACGGGGATTTCTCGGTTATCCAGCACACAGGATGCAGGCGTCCGGGGACTTGGCAATTGTCGTATTCCCCGTTATCTTGTGTGGCTCGCCATTGAGTCTGACCTTGGAATGGGTGCTTTGTCGCCCGGATGAGAGGCCTGCCATGAACCTGATCGTACAAGCCGTCGAAAAGTCGCAACTCAAAACCGATGCTCCCAAGCTCAGCGTAGGTGACACGGTTGATGCCCACCTGCGGATCGTCGAAGGTGCCAAGGAACGTATTCAGGTGTTCAACGGCGTGGTGCTCAAGATTCAGGGTGAGGGCATGAATCAGACGGTGACGATCCGCCGCATCGTCGCCAACGAAGGTGTGGAGCGTACGCTGCCCATCCATTCGCCGAGAGTGGCCCGGATCGAAGTGATCCGTCACGGCCATGTCCGTCGATCCAAGCTGTACTACCTGCGCGACCGCGTGGGTAAGAGCCGTCGCCTGCGTGACCGCCGCCGTGGTCTGGGAGCAGCCGAGGCCCCTGAGACGCCGGCAGCATCGGCGGCTGTGGATGCAGCCAAGCCTGCTGAACCCGCCAAGGCGTGAGGTAGTCGCACAATATCTGGAAGTGTCGTCACTTCGAGCAGGGTCCGATTTATTTCGGCCTTTCCGTGGTGCTTTTCGCCTGCTGATAGCCTCCGGTGAGGCAATCGCGTGACATTTTGCACTCCCTTTGCTCGCTCGGCCGATAACTGCCTCCATGCTCCGCTATTCTCAAATCCTTCAGTTGACGGTCGTGGCACTGCTGGGCATCGGAGTAGTCATGGTGCCTTCAGCGGGTATGACTGTGGACTCGCACATCAACCCGTTTTCGCTTCTGCTCAACCGAAATGCCATCTATGCGTTCGTCGCCATCGTCGCCATGATGTTCGCCAGCCGGATTAACGTCCGTGAGCTTTACCGCGTGCATGGCCTGGGTAATCCGCTGCTCTGGACGGTCGCAATTTCTCTGCTGCTTGTCGGCCTGACCTTTGTTCCGGGTGTCGGTAAGTCGGTCAACGGATCGACCCGTTGGCTTTATGTCGGCCCGCCGAGCAATCCGCTGATTTCATTTCAACCGAGCGAACTGACAAAGTGGGTGATGGTGCTGGCGATCGCCTGGTGGTGTGCGCGACGGCGCGGAGTCATGCATCGATTCTGGCATGGACTGGTGCCGGCGATGCTGCTCATCGCCGCTGCCTGCGGTCTGATCGTGATCGAAGATCTTGGTACGGCGGCGCTGATCGGCGTCGTCGCGGTTTGTCTGCTGATCGGCGGCGGGGCGCGGTTGTGGCAGCTCGCCCTCACCATGCCTCCGGCGGCTTTGGGTGTCTATCTGGCCATCGCGCACAGTCCGTACCGGCTGGCGCGACTTACGGCTTTCCTCAATCCCTGGGCCGATCCGCAGGGGAGCGGCTACCACCCGATCCAATCCATGCTCGCAATCGTGCAGGGCGGGCTGTGGGGACGCGGATTGGGTAACGGCATCCAGAAATTCGGTTATCTGCCGGAAGACACGACCGACTTTATCTTCGCGATCATCTGCGAGGAAATGGGCGTGGCCGGCGCTGCTCTGGTCATCGTGCTTTATCTGGTGCTCTTGTGGATCGGCCTGTCGATCGTGCGAGAGTCGAAAGACACCTTCGGCCGGCTCGTAGGTCTGGGCGTGCTTTTGACGGTCGGCATACAGGCGTTGATCAACATTGCTGTCGTGACCGTCGTCGTGCCGACCAAAGGCATCGCGCTGCCGTTGATCTCTTCAGGAGGAACAGGCTGGATTGTGACGGCGTTCGCCATCGGCCTGGTCGCCGCACTGGACAACGCCAACGAGCTGGAACGCTCGGAAGCGACACCCAGCTTGCCCGCCAGGGAGCAGACGAGCGAAGAGGAGCCGCTGCCGTTGACGGAAATGATGACCGCGGAGTGAATGGCTTGTGCTTCTCTCTCGTGTATCTGTGAGAGGCGAGGTGAGGGAGCATCCGATTTTTCAGGGATTGCCGTCCGACCGCATCGCGGTAGCGTGTTTCATTGGGTTTTGAAGAACGGTTGAGATCGATGACACAGACGCGGACGATTCTTTTCGCCGGCGGCGGAACGGGCGGGCATATTTTCCCCAGCCTCGCCATCGCCGAGCGACTGGAAGAGCATGCCGCGCCGCTGCGTTCACACTTTCTGGTGTCAAAGAGACCGCTCGATGCGCATATCCTCGCCAAGACATCGCATACCTACTCGCCGCTACCCGCGCAACCGTTGTCAAAAAAACCGTGGCAGTGGCCGGGATTGTGCAGCGCGTACAGCAGGAGTGTCTCGCAGGTTCGCGCGATGATCGCCGACATGAATGTCTCCGCAGTCGTGGCGATGGGTGGATTTGTTTCCGCACCGGCAATCGCGGCGGCACGTCGAGCGGGAATACCTGTCGCGCTGGTCAATCTCGATGCTGTCCCCGGACTTGCCAATCGTCTTATGGCCCGACGAGCGACACAGATTTTCTCCGTCTATCCCCAGGATGCTTGGCCGGGGGCGGAGATCATCGGCCTGCCTCTGCGTCGATCGGCTGTCGGGCCTGAAAGTCATGCCGAGTCGCGTGCGGCTCTGGGGCTTGATCCTCAGCGCGACACGCTGCTGGTTACCGGTGCCAGTCAGGGGGCACAGTCGATCAACCGTCTGATGATCGAATTGGCCGGGCAGGCTTCCGTGCGACAGGCTCTCCGCACAGGAGGCTGGCAGGTACTGCATCTGGCGGGTTCATCGCAGGTGGAGGAATTGCGCTCCGCTTACGCCAAGGCGGAGATCCCCGCAAAGGTCGAAGCATTCTGCGATGCGATGGGCCACGCCTGGCGTGCGGCGACGGTGGCGATCAGCCGAAGCGGTGCGGGTAGTGTTGCGGAGGCTTGGGCTAATGCCACGCCGACGGTTTTTCTGCCGTACCCCTACCACAAGGATCAGCATCAGCGGTTAAACGCACTGCCGCTGGTGACACCCGGCGGGGCGTTGCTCTTCAATGATCTCATCGATGCGCCCGCCAACGCTCGGCAACTGACCGGTCCGCTCCTCGCATTGATGCGCAATGAATCGCAGCGATCACGAATGATCACACTGATGCGTCAAAAGCAACCCGCGGACGGTGCGGAAGCTGTGGCGCAATGGTTGATCTCACGATGAGGGTTCGCACGGATCGATGCGGTGCGTAATCCGTTGTGATTCAGGGAATCGTTACGCTCACGCGGGGAATTCGGGTTCTCTCCCCTCCAGCACCGCTACGATGTCTCGCACGACCCAGCTCATGTTTTCCAATGCAGGGCCGGTGCGTGACGCCAGATGCGGCAGCAAGCGCACATTGCTCAGGCTGTGAAACGGATAATCACGCGGGGGCGGCTCAGGCTCATGCACGTCGAGAATCACTCGTGCGCCGTTTTGGGCGTTTTGCTTTACCCACGAGGCGACGGCAGCGTTGTCGATCAACATGCCGCGTGCTGCGTTGATCAGCATGCAGCCGGGCTTGAGTTGCGCGAGCACGGATGAGTCGATCAACCTGCGGTTTTCCGGGCGGCCATCGACGTGAATTGTGAGAATATCGCTTTGCTGATACAGCCGAGCTTTGTCTGCCAGTTCAAAGGGATAGCCCACCGTTGCGCGCAGCTCGTCTTCGGGTAGTAAGTCGTTCGCCAGAATTTTCATGCCGATGGCGTGAGCTACCTGGCCAACCCGCTTGCCGATTCTGCCAAACCCCAGGATGCCCAGAGTCAGCTCGGTTAGTTGCACGCCGACCTGCTCTTTCCGCAGGCGGTGAAACTCGGCATCTTCCACAAAGCCCGGCAGCGTGTAGCGTGGTCGGAGAGCGTCGAGCATCAGCGCAAAAACGTACTCCACGACAGCCTGCGTGTTGGCGTCCGGCGTGTACACGACGCGCACTCCGCGTTTCCGACAGGCGGGCAGGTCGATGTTATCCAGCCCGACACCCGCGCGGCCGACGACCTTGAGATGAGGCGCCTGATCGAGTAGCTCGTCATTTACCAGCGTGTAAGTGCGCACCACCAGCCCCTCCGCCTGTGCGAGCAGTCCGCGTAGTTTTTCGGTTTCTCTGTGCGGGCACCACACGAGGTTGACGCGCTCTTCGAGCCAGCGGGCCGGCTTGGGGTCGAGTGTTTCCGTGACGATTACAGTGAGGCGGGACATCGGACTCTCCACGCAGGGCTGGATGTATCAGCTGATCCAGTTTCGCAGCCTCAGACTAGGATCACACCCGCAAACCCGCAACGGCAAGCAGAGTTCTGCGACTCGCCGATTCAGCAAAACCCTTAGGTCAATCGCAGCTTTTTCCTGACGATGCCGCGATCGAATATCGGTTCTAATTCACTTGTCACAGCAAGACCTGTTGCCCTGCTGAAATTGGAGTGCCGAAATGTAAACGGAGTTCCTTTCGGTTGTGCGTTGAGGCAGGACGCTGCCCTGAAAAAAGCGGCCACACGCGATCTGTCAGAAAGCTGGAATGCCCGGCAGAGGCGGCGCATTCAATCGAACGTGTTGCATTGGCGGAGCGGCAATGAGGCGAGGAGAAAACAGGAGGATAATCCACGACAACGTGGACGGATGGAACAGGCGGGGAGATTTTTAGTGATCCAGTGGTGGCCGGGATGAGGGTGGGGTTCCGGCGAAAGAGGGAAAACGGGGGAAAGTGCGGGGGATCAGGCCGGCGGACGACCAAGTTCGACGGCCTATTTTTTGCGCCGAATTTCTTGACTTCAGACCTCTGTCTCGCTATAATTGCGACTCTTATGGCCACGAAACTCCCGACCAGCCAGAGCCTCGGACTTGTACGGCACGGGAACGTTTTCCTCCGCGTCGCGGTCGTCGTTAGCTGAGCGGAAGACCCGCACCAGTTTCGCCTGTCACATAGGCTCGCCGCCTACCCCGACTCATCACTCCGTTCGTTGATCCGTGTACGATTTTCATTGCTGCCTTACCCGGTTCGTCTTTCGTGACGCACCGTGATCAAAGATTTAATCGAAAGCTCCAAAACCATGGCCCCCAAGAAAAGCCCCATTCTCCGCACCGCTGAGATTTCAACCTCCTCTAACGGTAAAGCCACCGAAAAGTACGTCGGTATGACCGGCGCGCAGATCTTTCACGAATTGATGGTCGAACATGGCGTCAAACACATGTTCGGTTATCCAGGCGGTGCGATCCTTCCTGTGTTCGATGCAATTTTCAAATCCAAGCAGTTCAACTTCATCCTCAATCGTCACGAGCAGGGATCGGGTCACATGGCGGAAGGCTACGCCCGCGCCAGCGGCAAGCCGGGCATCGTGCTGGTGACATCCGGCCCTGGTGCTACCAACACCGTCACGCCGCTCCAGGACGCGCTGATGGACGGCACGCCCCTGATCGTGTTTTCCGGCCAGGTGTCCACAACCGCGATCGGCACAGATGCCTTCCAGGAAGCCGACGTGACCGGCATCACTCGGCCGTGTACCAAGTGGAATGTGCTTGTTAAGGATGTGCGCGAGCTGCCTCGCCGGATCAACGAAGCCTTTCACGTAGCGACCACTGGTCGTCCGGGGCCGGTGCTGGTGGACTTACCCAAGGACGTGACCGCGGCGGTGCTCAAGGAATCCGTGTGCGCCGAGGTGAATCTGCCGGGCTATCACGTGCGTGAGCTGGGAACCTCAGCGGAGATCGAGCGAGCTGCGGAGATGATCAATCGCGCCAAACGTCCGGTGCTTTACGTTGGCCAGGGCACGATCCTGTCCGGCGCGACCGAAGTGTTGCGCAAGGTGGCGGAAAAAGGTCGCATCCCTGTGACGACAACGCTCCAGGGATTAGGTGCCTTTGACCAGAGGTCGCCGCTGTCACTGGACATGCTGGGGATGCACGGCTCGGCATATGCGAACTGGGCGATGCACCACGCGGATTGCATCATCGCGGTCGGTGCGCGGTTTGACGATCGCGTGACCGGCAACGTGAAACTGTTCGCTCCCGCGGCGCGGGCGGCGGAGCGTGAAGGCCGCGGCGGGTTCATTCACTTTGATATTTCGCCTGAACAGATCAACAAGGCGGTGCCTGTGACCATCGGCGTCGAAGGTGATGCGCGGAAAAACCTTGAGCTGGTCCTGCCCATGATCGAGTCACGCGATCGCTCTGAGTGGCACGCGCAGGTGAATGAGTGGAAGACCAAACATCCGTTCCGCTACAAGCCCGACGAGCGCGAGTTCCACATGAAGCCGCAGGCCATCATCGAGGAGCTGTACCGTCAGACCAAGGGTGAAGCGATTCTGACCACCGGCGTGGGTCAGCATCAGATGTGGGCGGCGCAGTTCTACAAATTCAGCCAGCCAAGGCAGATGATCACCAGCGGCGGACTGGGCACGATGGGCTATGGCGTGCCGGCTTCCATCGGGGTAAAGCTGGCGCAGCCGGGCAAGACCGTCGTCAATATCGACGGCGACGGCAGCTTCTGCATGACCTGCATGGAGATGGCGACGGCGGCGGAATACAAGATCAACGCCAAGACCATTATCCTCAACAATGACTTTCAGGGCATGGTCAAGCAGTGGCAGGACCTGTTTTATCAGGAGCGTTACAGCCACACCGAGATGCACAACCCGGACTTCGTGAAGTTGACCGACGCACTGAACTGCAAGGGATATCGCTGCACAAAGATTGCCGACCTGCCGCGGGTGATGGATGAGTTCCTCAGCTACGACGGGCCAGCGGTGATGGAGGCGCTGGTGGAAAAGCATGAGCACGTGTACCCGATGATTCCCGCCGGCCGTGGCGTGGAGGAAATCGTGCTGGGAAAATTCGACTAAGCATCTGGTTGTATTAGTCTCCGCAGCCGACCGCCAAACCACAGGAATGTTTTATGTCACGAACTATCGTCGTCTTGGCATGGGTTCTGGCCTGTGTTCTGGGGGATTTTGCTTTGGCGGAATCGCGCCCGCTTCAGCGACGACCACCTGTGGTGGTCCGTAACAGCGGTAGCTTGAAACTGGCCGCCAGCCGCGCTACGCCGGGCACGGTAATCCTCGTCGCTCCCGGAAACTACGAACCGGAAGTCTGGATCAAAGGCGTCACCGGTGCGGAAGGCGTGCCCGTGATCATCGCGGCGCAGGATCCCGGGCGCAAGCCGGTGTTTGAGGGCGGCCGTGAATGCTTCAAGCTCTCCAACGCATCGCATGTCGAGTTGCGTAATCTGGTTTTCGTCAATCCACGCGACAACGCGCTGAATATCGACGACGGTGCGAACCACGACAAGCCTTCAGTGGACATCGTGATTACAGGCATCGAGGTGCGCAGCAATCTGCGTAAAGGCAATCACGATGGAATCAAACTCTCAGGAGTTCACCGGTTTCTGGTTCGAGATTGCACGATCGATGGATGGGGTAAGGATGGGTCCGCCATCGACATGGTTGGATGCCGGGACGGCCTGATTGAAAACTGCAAGTTCACCGATCCGACCGGGAAAACCGCCACCGGGCCGCAAGCCAAGGGAGGGAGTCAGAACATCACCTTTCGCCGTTGCCGGTTTGAAACGGCGGGACTGCGGGCGTTGAACCTCGGTGGACGCACTTCGGATTCCGCTTTTCGTATGCCGCCCAACGAGGAGAAGATGTTTGAAGCCAGGAACATGACGGTCGAAGGCTGCACGTTCATCGGCTCCGAAGCGCCGCTGGCGTTCGTGGGCGTTGACGGCGCGGAGGTGCGGTACAACACGTTCTATCACCCCGGCAGGTGGGTGATGCGAATCCTCCAGGAATCTCGCGGCGAAGATTTCATCACCTGTCGTAACGGCAATTTCCATCACAATCTGGTGGTAACCTCGGACAGCCTCAACTCGACAGTCAACGTCGGCAAGCTCACTGCACCAGAGACGTTCAAGTTTTCTGATAACTGGTGGTACTGCGATACCGCGCCGGGGATGAGCGCACCGACCTTGCCGACGACGGAGACCAACGGCGTCATCGGCAAAGACCCGCTGTTTGTCAATGCGAAAAGCGGTGACCTGAATGTGTCAGCAGAAAGCCCGGCCAAAAGTGTCGGTGCGCACGCGCTGCCGCCGGATAAGTAACTCGCTGTCATTTCACAGGCGGGTACTCCAATCGGAGCGAGATCAGATTCCTTTGGCGATTTCGTAGATCGCTTCGGCGTCGAGAACCTGATCGTTGGACTCGAACAGCCTGGCGATAGAGGCGCGGTGGATTTTCATTTTGGTTCCACCCACGCCTAACGCCCCAAATGCGAAGACGCCATTGCGATCTTTGGCTTTGTCCGTCATGTCGATGCCTTCAAGCCCCAGCGGCGGAACGGCATTGAGATCAATGGCGAGCCGGAGTTTCTTCATGCCGGTCTGCGTGGCTTTGTCCATCATCCGCACCCCAGCTGGTCCCGCTGCAATGAGCAACTCCGCCGCTGCGAGAGCCTGGGCAAATGAATCCGGCTGTTCAGGCGAGCAGGCGATAAGATTCGCCCCGCCGACCTGTTGATGGATCGCGTCTGCTGCCTGCCGCGCCCGTTGGATGTTGCGGCTGCTTAGATACACCGTGGATTTCTCACGAGCCAGTAGCCTTGCAGCACGGATGCCGACCGGGCCGGTGCCCAGTACCAGGGCGGAGGTATTGGAAAGGTCGAGGTGTTTCCGCGCGGAGATGACAGCACCTGCAGCCGTCGTGTTGGAACCGTTGGCGTCCATCATCACGGAAACGCGCAGCGGGCCGAAGAAGGTCTCCACCGTCCGCGCGAGCAGTTGTTCACCTGTCTCGACGCTCGCCCCGCCGATAAAGATGGCGGTTCGTTTCAGGTCGGGTACGCCGCGTGTGAAGATAGCACCGTGGACAAGGCCGGGGAGTTGCGCCAGGGTGACGCCGCCATAGGAAAAAACCTCATCCGCTCCGGCATCAATCGCAACCACACGGTCGAACACGCTGGCGTGCCGATCGCTGTCGAACTGGATGAGGATTTTGCGTTTGTCCGTTGGAGGTTTGTTATCACTCATGCGCGAAAGAATATCGCAAGCCATCCTCGCGGGATACTCGACCGTATTTTCGTTCGTCATCAGACGGTGCGCGGAGGATTCGTACCACGGCGAGGCGTCTGCTGTTACGCCCGCATCACCGCGTGACGGAGACGTTGCACCAAGTCGGACAGTTCTGCCTGCTCCATGGTTGCCGGCACCGTGACACGCACGCCCTCGGATACCTGTTTTTCCACGCGCTGCGCAGCGGTGATGACCGTGGAGTGATTTTTTCGGCCCATGGCAGAAGCGATTTCCGGGTAGCTCATGGTCGTCATCTGACGGGTGAGATAGATCACCAGTGATCGCGCAAGGACCGCGGAAGCCTGTCGCCCGTTGGCCAGAATCTGTGCCTTGCTGACTCCTGTTTCCTGCGCGACGACACCCAGGACGTTATCAAAGCGAATGATTCGTCGCGGCGTCTGGAGATCAGCGTCAAAGAGGTGATTCACGATGGTGTGACCGATAGGCTCCGCTACTCCGCCCTCACGCTGCTGGGCGAGGCTCGCCAGGGCGTGGAGTTTGGCGAGAGTGCCCTCGATCTCGCGCACGGAGCCTACGCATCGGCTGGCGAGCACATCAATGACGGTTTCGAGGAGGCACAGCCCCCGTCGCTGCACCAGCGCCCGGACGATGCGGGCACGGGTTGTCGTGTCAGGAGGCTTGATCTCCACCACCATGCCGCGAACGCACCGGTTGACGAGGGCATCGCTGAACTGGCGGATCAACTTGGGATGGCTGTCGCTGGCGAGCATGACCCGCGCCCCGCCCATCTCGATGGCGTCGAAGCTGTGCAGAAACTCCTGCTGTGTTGCAGCTTTGTTGGCGAGGAAATGGACATCATCCACCGCCAGCAGATCGAGCTGGCGTATTTTCCTGCGGAACGCTTCGAGCTTGTTGGCACGCATGGCGGCAAGAAACTCGTTGGTGAACTGTTCCCCAGTGGTGTAAAGCACCTTGGCCTGCGGGTTGCGATCGAGCAGGCGGCAGCAGACCCCCTGAAGCAGATGGGTCTTACCCAGACCGCAACCGCCGTGAAGAAAGAGCGGGTGCGAGGAGTGATCGTCATCGAGCAGACGCTGGGCGGCGGCGAAGGCCAGCTCATTGCTCGGACCGACGATGAAAGTTTCGAGGCGGTGGCGGAAGGCGGCATTGGGTGTAGGCAGGGGCGCAGCCGTGGTGAACGGCGGACGCACACGTGTGGGCTGGGTGATTTCCGTCAGTGCAGCCGTATCGGGCGGTGTGGCAGCCGCAGGCTGACGAAAATCGGCAAAAAGTGCGGGCATGACCTCGATGCGAACGTCGATATCGCGTCCAAGCTCCTGATGAGCGGCGTGGCGAAGGTCGCCTTCGAAGTTTCGCCCGATCCAGTCGGCGACAAACTTGTTGGGCACCGCGACCTCGAGGCGGTGCTCATCATCGCTCAGGCCGATCCTGGCGGTGCGGTCGAACCACATGCTGTAACGTCGTTGGCCGATCGCACTGGAAAGGCGTTGAGCGATGCGCTCACAGAGGTGTTCTGTGGTGTTGCGGATGGCCGAAGGCGGGCAGAGGGATACATCTGAAGAGGTCGTAGTCACGATCTCTCCTCCTCTGGGAAGGTACCGGCGGAAGACGGACCTGATCGATCAGTAACCGCCAGATTGGTTTTACAGCGCTCGCCGCGCTCTGATGGAAATGGTTCCGTCCCCAGTCCCGCCCTTGCCTCCGAACGCCAGCCAAGCTCCGACACGAGTTTCAGGTGTCGTCCTCGGCTCGCGGCCGGTGCCCGCGAGGCGACCGTCCATGATCACGAAGGCAAAGATAAAGACGTTCGAGCGCCGCGGCAATGGGAGAAAATCATCAAAACACCTCCTTCGCACAGAAGTGGATGGAAAAATCAGAAGTTGAAGACGAAAGATTTTTTTATCCACCTCACTCTGCGCGATGTTGGGAAAATTTGTGGATAAGCGCCGATAACTTTTTGATGCTGTTGCGCAACAGCATATTTCACGTAAGAAAACTGAAGCTGCGACGCTCGACGATCAAAAAAAATCGCGTCGAACGTGAAAAGTTTTGTCAGCGATGACATTGGAGTGATTGGAGCGGATCACGGAATCGGAAAGATCATCGCGTGTTTGCGAGCATACGCATGGAAACGCATCGATTGGTAGAGCTTGAGTGCCGGCGTGTTTTGATCGTCCACTGCGAGCGTGAGGCTCGACGCCCCGTGTCGGTGCGCCAGCGATAAGCCATATTCCAGCAGCTTTCGCGCTAATCCCTTGTTTCTCGCTTCAGGGCTGAGACCCAGATAAACCAGTTCCGCACCTTGGTGCGTCGCAGCGAGGTTGATGAGCATGACACCAGCCGGTTTTCCGTCTCGATGGATCACGGACCATAAATCAGGCGTAAATCGTCCGCTGGACATGTGGCCGTCCAGGACATCGCTGATCTGACGCAAACCCAGTAGTCCGGGGCAGTCGAGCGTGTTTTCGTAGCTTCGCTCGATGGCGTGCTCAAACAGGGCGCGATTCGTGCCGGACCAGGTACAAAGCTCAAATGCCGGAGCGAAATTTGGCTTGATCTCACTACGTTCCGTCACCCGCTGCATGTAGATGAGAGTTGCGAGATTTCGGAAACCGGCTGCCCGTAAGGCTTTGGATTCGGCGTCCTGTCCCGGATCGAGAATCGCCTGCACGAGTCGCACTCGCTGGGGATTCTGTGATTGGCAGATCGTCTGGGCGAGGCGTGACTCCACCATGCCGTCGGTGACGATGGTCGGCGAAATGAAAAGGATGGCTGTCCGCCCCGGCGAGGGAACGAGCAGGCCGGCAGCAACGGGTTGGTCGTGTTCCAAAGCGAGCCAGAGGTCTTCGAGTGACATCCGCTGCTTCTGGGTGTAGTCGAGGAATTGATCGACGGCGGCGTGACTCGGCCGGGCCATTCCCAGGATCAACAGCGACAGCGCGACGCGGCGTTGTTCGAGGCTGGCACGTCGGACCACAACCGATGGGTCGTCCATACCAGCGGGGGGAAACTTGTCCTGAATCGTGGACATGGGTGGGGTGTTGGCGAGGCGGGGCTTGAAACGGCGTTTTGACCGTCCTCATGCCGCGCGTACAATGGCTCACGATAGCCGCAAGATCTCGCTTGGCAAAGTATTACACCTGCCTGCCCCGGAAAACTTTCCATGCCTAAGAAAACTTTGCTGATGATGTCCGTTGTGCTTGCCCTGACGGTCGCAGCCGTGATGACGCTGCCGATGACACCGAGGGCGTATGGTTTTCCTGAGCCATCATCCGCACCGGAGTCGTGGCAGTTCGACTTTACTTACAGCAAGCCCGCCGTGATCGCGGTCAAGACCATCGATGGCGTCAAGTGGTTCTGGTACATCACCTACAAGGTCGAGAACAACACCGGCGAGGATCGGCTGTTCATCCCTGAGATCGTCATGTCCACCGATCAAGGCGATATCGCTGTCGCGGGAAAGAATGTCCCTGCCGGCGTGTTTGACGCAATCAAGCAGAGTTTGGGTAACAAGCTCCTCGAGAGTCCGGTGCGCGTCGTCGGTCGTCTCCTTCAGGGTGAGGACAACGCCCGTGAGAGCGTCGCGATCTGGCCAGCTTTCGATCATGACATTGATGAAATGAGCATTTTCATCTCCGGCATCGATGGTGAGACGGAAGTTATCAAACACCCGCTCACCGGCGATAACGTTACCGTCGTCAAGACCCTGATGGCCAGCTACAACCTGCCCGGTACAGGCGGTCGGTTGCAGGAACAGGCGGTAGTGCCTCACGGCGAAACGTGGGTTATGCGTTAATCGCCTCACCTTTCGATTTTTAACTCGCGGTTCAGGCAGTCCGTAGCGTTGATCGCTGCGCAATTTTGCGTTACACAGCGTCTGCGACCAGTACTCTGGGCAACCCCTCGTGATCCGCGAGCACTTGCGGATTAGACAGTCGCGGCGAGACTCGCGCCAGTTCCAAGGCGGCATTTTTCTGTGAAGCGGCGATTTCGATGGCGATCTGGGCAGGCGTATCCATGACGCGATGAGCTTGTTCGAGGATAGCACGGATGAATTGCAGCCCGTCCGTGCCGCCACGCAACGCGGTCACCGGCTCGTAGTCCTTCACATTCGGCAGGACTTCCTCCCACTCGGCATCGCTGATGTAGGGCGGATTGCTCACGAGATACCGCACGCGCTGACTGGTGAGCGGCTCCAGCAGATTTCCAGAGTGAAAGTCGATTCGAACCGCCACTCCCTGCGACCGGGCATTTTCCTTTGCGATCGCCAGTGCGTCTTCTGAAATGTCGATGGCGATCACTCGGCTGTTGGGAATGTGTTTCGCCAGTGCGATGGCGATGGCTCCCGATCCGGTGCCGATGTCAGCGATGAGCGGCGCGTGAAACCCCGGAGTGCGGCGGCAATGTTGAATCACGTGTTCAACGAGAGTTTCCGTGCTGGGTCGGGGGATGAGCACCGCGGGGCTGACTTTGAGCATCATCGAAAAAAAGGGGGCGTTACCGACGAGGTAATCGACCGGCTCGTGCTTCGCAGCCCGCTCGACCAAATCGCGGTACGCGGCCCGTTCCAGTTCACTGGCGGGCCGGTCGGCATCCATGTAGAGCTTGATCCTCGCGACCCCCAGCACGTGAGCCAGCAGCATCTCCGCGGAAAGACGCGGTGAATCCACGCCTTTTTTTTCGAGATGCTCAGCCGTCCAGGCGAGCAATCGCCGCGTTGTCCACCGGGCTGCGTTTACGGTCATGCGTGGATTTTAGATCGTGTCTTGACGGATGCGAACGGGCAGCAAAGCGACCACGCGGGTCGGTGCCGCATTTCCGAGCCTGTATCAATCGCGTACACTCCCGCAGCATGTGGGTCGCCCGTACCGTTCTTGATGCGCGAAAGCTCCGCCGTGATCTTGCGGGACGTGTTGCGTTTGTGCCAACGATGGGTGCGCTTCACCGCGGACATGTGTCGCTGATGGAGTCGGCCCGCAGGCTCGCGGATCATGTGGTTGTGAGCATTTTTGTAAATCCGACGCAGTTTGCGCCGCATGAGGACTTTGCGAAATACCCCCGGCCTATCGAAGCGGACCTCGCCGCATGTGAAACCGCAGGGGTTTCGGGTGTCTTCCACCCCGATCCTCTGGAAATGTACCCGGCCAATCAACTCACCAGCGAAGTGAACATTCCGCAGTTGGCGTCGATCCTCGAAGGCGCGGTCAGGCCGACTCACTTTGCCGGCGTCTGCCGGGTGGTCGCCAAATTGTTCAACATCATCCAACCGGATGTCGCGTGTTTCGGGCAGAAGGATTACCAGCAGGTTCGCGTGATTCAGGCGATGGTTGATGACCTGAACATGCCGGTGACGATCGCGGAACTCGCCACGGTGCGTGAAAGCGACGGCCTGGCTCTGTCGAGCCGGAATGTGTACCTCGATCCCGAGCAGCGACGACACGCGGGGGCACTTTACAAGGCCCTCCAGGCAGCGCGGTTGCTTATCGAATCAGACGGTGAGACGGAACCAGCCAACATCGAGTCAGCCATGAAACAAATCATCGAGTCGCATCAGGTCACGCCTGATTACGCGGTGGTGCGCCACCCGCAGACTCTGGCGCCGCTTGACTCGATCAATCCCGCGCTGACCGGCGGTGTGGTGGTACTGGTCGCGGGCAGACTCGGCTCCGTGCGACTCATCGACAACATGGTGGTAGGGCGAAACGCTGGATAGCAGCGATCATTGGCTGATGCGGTTGTCGAGTCTGCGCAGCTCGACGCGGCGAGGCTCGATCCGGGCGTTGATTCGGGCATCGTAGAGCTGCGGCGCAGGCGCAGGGTTGGTCTGGAGCGGCTGAAGCTCAAAGACCGTGTTGGGGCCGATCATCTCGATGTATTGCCCGTCCTCGCGTGGCGTGACATTCATCGACAGCTCACCATCGCGAGCGTACATCAGGTAGTTGATGCGGTCCACGCGGGCGATGAAACCCTTGCCGATCCGGTAATACTGTTGTTTCACCGGCGTACCCAGCGCGCCGCTCATGGCAAAGGCACTGTATTGATCGCCTGAGATGGTCGTGTACAGGCGGCTGTTGTGTTCACCTTCGTAGCGTAATCCCGCTTCCATCTGTCGGTAACTTCGCGCCAGCGGATCAAGGTCAGCCACAGTCTGATCGACAGGCTTTAATCCTTCGCGCGGCCCCGCCATTACAGATGGCGTCATGGCTATGAGGATCAGCAGGGGCAGGAGCTTCATGTTCACAGGTCCAGTTTCGGATCGGCTGGCGGCGCGGGTTGGGCCGGCTCTGGTGCAGCAGGCGCCACCGTATCAGCGGGCGGAGGCGTCGTGGTTGAGGGGGTAGTCTCAATGACGCCCGGAGTTGTCTCCGTCGCAGACGTCGGTTTTTCGGCGGCAGGAGTAGCGGCATTGTCAGTGGGTTCCGCCACTGGCGCTGCTTCACCAGTCGCGGCGGTCGTTGGTACGTCAGCGACAGCGGGGGAGATGTTTTCTCCCTGCTGGTTGGGATTCAGCGTGTCATGCTTGGGAATCTCGGCTTTGGCCGGCGGGGTCGTGTCCTGCGTCACGCTGGCGATCTCTGACTCCGGCACGCCTGCCACCTTGTAGCCCGGCGGGTATTCCGGGGTGGGGCGGTAACTCACCTTCATCACCACGCGCGAGTTCAGGTCGATCTCGCCTGTCTTGTAGGGGTGACTCTGCCAGCCGGTAGCGATGTGGTAGAGCTTCCATTTCATCAGAGAAGGCGGCTCGTGTGCGTTCTTGATGAACTCGACATCATTGGGTCGGTCAAAGTCCACCGTGAGCCGGTCACCCACGGGAATGTTCATCGCCCAGATCACGTTCCCGCTGAGGGCGTCGGTGAGTTGGAGCGTCGTCGGCAGGTGCGGTTCGCTCTTGAACGAGTGTTCGTTTCGACTGGCACTACAACCCGTCAGCCCCACAAAGGCCGCCAGCACAATCATTCCCAGGGTCATTCGTCGCATCGATCAATCCTTCCTGCTGATCTTTCGTAAATGTTCTTTATCGGATGGTCCGAACCGGCCCGTCAAAGCATACGATAAGGATGTTCCGTCTGTGGAGACAAGCTGTGGCTGCCGATCCCAACAATGTCCCCCCTAGATCATCGACCGATCGGCGGTCTTTTTTTCGTCAAATCTTCCTGCGTGGCTTTGATGCAGCCGAAGACCGGACACGCGGTATCCGGGAAGCCATTCAGCGAGCGGTCTCACCCCCGCCTCCCGCGCCAAAGCAGTCGGAACCATCCCAGGCGGCATCGGCGCACGCGCCGCCCGTGCAGCACATCCGCTTTCTCCGTCCGCCGGGAGCCTTGCCGGAGGAGGCATTCGCCCAGACATGCAGCCGTTGCGGAGATTGCGTCCGAGTTTGCCCCGCGCAGTGTATCGATCTGGTGCCGGCGCGTGCCGGCGGCTTGCCGCACATCATCGCTCGCGAGTCGCCCTGCGTGATCTGCTCGGACTTGAGCTGCATGAAGGCCTGCCCGACCGGTGCCCTGAAACTGGTGGAGTCCGTCTCTCAGATTGAAATGGGTGTGGCGGTGGTCGATATGACCCGATGCCTGCGCGGAGAATCCGGTCAGCGCGAGGACTGCCGACTGTGTGTGACATCCTGCCCGGTGGGCGAGTCGGCCCTGAGCCTGACATCACAAGGCATTGTGGAAGTGCGCGAGGGTTGCGTCGGTTGCGGTGTCTGCGAACGTTCCTGCCCGACGGAGCCAGCGAGCATCTGGGTCGAACCGCGATAGCTCAGACACCTCGAGACGAATGACGCGGATCAGGGAAGCCCGGAGCGCGATTGTCTGACAGAACACCCTTAACGGATGTCCCGACAACCCGGCATCTCAAGTGTGTTTATCCCGATATTGCGTCGGGCTCATCCCCACGACTTTCTGGAATGTCGAGGAAAAGTGGCCGTGGCTGGCGAAGCCGGCTTTAGCGGCGATGGAGCTTACCGGCTCGCGTGAGCCGCGCAACAGCCACTTGGCGTATTGAAGCTGTTTTGCCTGAAGGTAGTGCTTGGGGCTGATCCCCACGCTGCGGCTGAACAACCGGTGGAAATGGAACGGGCTTACCTGCACCGCCTCGGCGATGGTTGACAGGTCCGGCGCATGGTTGAAGTTCTGGTGGATGTATCCCAATGCCCGCGCGATGCGCACGTCATCCACGTTGTTGATCAACGGCAACTCGCCTTTTTCGAGTGGATGCAATTCGAGGAACCAATGCTGACTCAACGGAATATTCGTCGTGCTGTCGCGGTGGAAGCGCACCCAGAACGGACGAGCTGCCAGTTCGACCGCAAAGTCATAGATCAGGTGATCAGTGATTTTTTCCCATCGCTGTTCCACGACCTTGTGAAGCGTGTCGGTCAACTGACCCAATACCTCAGGGTGCTCCAGCAGCATGAGCTGGGTCCACGGGTCCGCGTGGATGAGACGGTTGTCGTGACCAATGAGCAATCGACCGGTTAACGGCTTCTGCACCTGGTTGAAACCCACCTGCCAGTGACGCAGCAGCAAGCTGGCGATTCGCTGTTCGAGCAGCGTAAACGGCCGGTGATTGTTCGTCAGCAGCAGAAACCACCAGCTTTGATCCACCAATGACTCCGGCAATACGTGGAGCATCACGTCGCCATCGGCTGAGATGCCCATGTCGGCAGCACCCTGAGCTTCCGACGCGAGGGCGATTCCACTTCTGCACGCCTGGCGGAATAATCCCAGCGACTCCAGCCCGGCGCGGCACCACTGGTTGACGATTTCATGCGAGATCCCGGAATGCGCAAGCACTTCGTCCGGCTGAGGATTTCTGCCGCTGAAAACTGCAAGTACCAATCCATCAAAAGGTACTTGTTCGCGGGCGGAAGCGATGAAACGGTGAGGGTCAGGATCCCAAGGCGATGCGACGCCAAGAATCCTCGAAGCGAGGTCTCCGAACATGATGTTTCTTGAACTCTTTCGTTGAGACAGAACCGGGGTGAAAATACACGTTGAAACGATTTACATCCGAGATAACTCTAGTCATGGACCGGCATAAATCAACCTTGAAATCACAAAATTTTGTATTTCAATTCGAGAATAATGTGGCGGCATCAAGTCCCGGCTGACGGCACGCTGATTATTGCGAGCCGCGGCGTCATCATCCCCCAACCCCAGCCGCCGAGGTGCTATGAATTTGCTTGGCTAGTACTGCTGTCAGCCATGATCTCTCATCGAGCAGAGTGCGTGACCCATCCAACGCTATGCTGCGACTGTCATAGTCGCAGATTGGCATGCTAAGTCTGGTATTCCCCTCTCCGCCAACGGGTGACCATCTGGGTCATCAGCTCAGTTGTGGTTCAGCGGGAAGGCTCTAAACCAGCGGGAGATTTGTTGCCAAGGTGCCGGCATCAAGGACGGGTTGTTCCAGCCGCCAGCGAAGCTCACCTCCATCGCAGTGGATGTGGACGGCAAAAAACCGTCCGCGGTAGCGCCAGAAGAGCGGCCAGATGACCGAGCGATCCGTGGGTGGTATGGGGAGTGTCCCTATGGCTGCGGGTGAGTGCCATTCGAGGCGACCTTCATCGAAGGTGGTGCGTTCGACGTGTACTGGTCGGTTGACCTCGTAAAGAAACATCAGCCAGTGCGTTTGATCGTAGCCTGACTCGGAGACGATACCGGTCAGGTGAAGATCGGCTGGCTGGACCTCGACGCCGGTCTCCTCAGCGATTTCTCTAGCAGCGCAGGCGGTGGGACTTTCACCCACAGCTTGATCCAGTTTGCCGCCGATCGGGGAATAAAGATCACGATTAGGTGGTTTGCGTCGGTGAAGCAGCAAGACGCGGCCTTGGTGGTCGAAGAGATAACAGAGCACTGCGATTTTGTAAGGCGGGGATCCCTGCATCAACGCAGTGTCGTGCCCGAACGGTCGGAGGTCAACGACCGGAGTACGTACCAACAGACCCTCAAAAAATGACAGTGTCCCTCGGTTCCATGTGCGGGGGCTTTGGAGCCGCGGGTGCTGGCGTAAAAGGGATGGAATGCGACTCAGGCAAGTGGAGGCTGAGCGTTACTCGTCGCGGATTCCCGCCAGCGATGGGCCGTTGAACTTACTTTTAGGAGCGAAGGCGGGGGCGTCGGCGGCTTCGGTCCAGTCCTCACAGCCCGCCAGATCGAGGCCCATCTTCGCCGTCTTGCGGTAGCCGAGCTTGCGGATGACTTCGAGTACTTCCGTCCACGTCGGATAGGGCTTCTGGTTGACGCGCTTGTAGGCATCGATGGCGCGGACGAACAGAAACTGTTCGTTGGTCATCTCACCCTCTTCAGCTGCTTTCATGAAGTCGGTTCGGCGACGCCCCGGCCCGCGACGGCGCTCCAGCCCTGTGCCGGGCGGACGCAGATCGACGACCGACTGGCGGCGGTCCGGACCTGGTATGCGGCGCTGCGGATCAGACGTATTGGGCTGGTCGGTCGAAACTTTAGGCGAATCCATGTATTTCTCCCCACAGCCAGCGTCCGTGGGGAGCGCGGGCCGTTATTCCGTGTCGTCGTCGTCTTCTTCGTCGTCGTCATCGTCGAAGAAGTCGTCGTCGTCATCTTCCTCGTCGTCTTCGAGGAAATCGTCGTCTTCTTCGTCTTCGAACTCCTCGTCGTCATCTTCATCGTCAAAAAAGTCGTCGTCCTCAAGGTCTTCGTCCTCAGCCATGACGAAGTCCCAGGGCCGTTCCCATTCCGACGAGGCCGCAAGGCCAGAGGTATCGGACGTTGGCGTCCCAAGCGTGATTTCAACCACCGGATCGATAAGCTCAAACATGACAGAACCTCCCAAAGAAGCACCCCATTGAACATTTGGCGGAGCGATGATGCGTAAGTTCCTCAAGGGTGACGGCTTTAAACTGGCGGTTACACTATCGACGGATCGGGGTTTGTCAATGGATTTCGTTTCCATTTTGAAAATCCCGGGGTGCCTTGCGGCCAATGAAGCCGACAAACTGAACTGGAGATTCATTTGAGTTCCCCGATATCCGGCGTGTCACGCTGGAACTTTACCGCAGCCGTCGCCGCCTGGCTCTTTCCCGGTCTGGGTCATCTGCTCCTGGGGGAGAAACAGCGAGCGGGCATTCTTGCCGCAACCATCGGCGTACTCTGGATTGCCGGCTTCATCATCGGCGGCATCGGCGTTTTCGACTGGGTTGAACATCCTGCATGGTCCGTCGGCCAATCGCTGATGGCTCCTTCTGTGGTCGCGGGTGTGGTGGAGGGACGGATGCGGCGTGCGGCTGACGCACCGTGGCGCAGTCATTCGCTGCCACGAGTAGAGCCGGTTTATCTTCCCGAACAGGGACGCGGGACTTTGCCTCTCCAGCCGCCGCACCCGAAGCTCAACCCGTCGTATGAGCCTAGCTACGGTCGTGTGGACGAACAGGGCATTCTTTACACGGCACTTGCGGGACTGCTTAACCTGCTGGCGGTCATTGATGTTCTCTACCGTGAACCTGGCCGCGTGCGGCACGATGCCTCCGCCATGCCGGGAGGTGCCGCATGATGGAGTTCATCACGCTGGCGTGGCGTCCGTTCTTTGAGCCGCTGCCGCTCGACACGTACTGGATGCTGCTGCTTCCCCCGCTCGTGCTGGCGATCTCCGTCGTGTACAAGGCGATCAAGCTCGATGATCTTTCGCAGCTTCCCCGTCAAGCGTTGTTTCTCACCGGCCAGATCATCGCATTTATGATTCTGGCCGCCGCTGCTCTCTGGCTGGTGACTGAGATGGTGTAAATAACCCGCGCAGCCGGACGTTTCTGCAAAATCAAACGGGCCTTATTCGAGACTCACATTCCTGAATCCCAGACCTTCTTCGCATGAAAGAACACCTTGCCCAGCTCGCGTCCGGCCGACCGCTCAGTACGGCTCAGGCTCAGGATGCGTTTGAAAAAATAATGACCGGCCGGGCCACCCCGGTTCAGATCAGTGCGGTGCTCGCGCTGATCGAAGCACACGGCGGGGCGACGCTCGATGAACTCGTTGGCGCAGCCACCGTCATGCGCTCGAAGGTCACCGAGGTTCAGGTGCCGGAAGGTGTGAAGGTTATCGACACCTGCGGCGCAGGCGGAACGGAATCAAAGACGTTCAACATTTCAACGGCTGCTGCGTTGGTGGCAGCCGGTGCGGGCCGACCGCATAACATCGTGGTCGCCAAACATGGCAACCGCTCGGTGACCAGCGTGTCCGGTTCCAGTCAGGTGTTGGAGGTGCTGGGTGTGAAGCTTGCGGTATCACCGCAGACCCTGACGCGATGTCTCGATGAATCGGGCTTTTGCTTTTGTTTCGCCCCGGCCCATCACCCGGCTATGAAGTTCGCCGGTCCCGTAAGGCAGGAATTGGGTTTCCGAACCATCTTCAATCTGCTCGGCCCGCTGACCAATCCCGCCCGCGCAACCGCGCAGGTCATGGGCGTGCCCCGTGCTGACCTGACGGAAAAAATTGCCGGCGTGCTCAATCGCCTCGGTGCCGAGCACGCGATGGTCGTCAACAGCACGCTTCCCGCGGCTGGCGGTCGATCGGGTGGAACAGCCGGTGAGTTGATGACCACAGGCCCGACCAGGATCAGCCACCTGCGTGGCGGCGTGATCGAAACCTATGAGATTGAACCGGAACAACTCATGCTTTACCGCGCGGAGTTGTCGGATTTAATCGTGGACAGCCCGCAGAAAAGTGCGGAGATGCTTCTCCACGTCATCACCGGGCAAGCTGGGCCGGCCCGTGATGTGGTGTTGCTTAACGCCGCTGCTGCGCTGGTCGTCGCCGATCTGGCGCGCGACCTGGCGTCAGGGATACAACTCGCAGCCGAGGCAATCGATAACGGGAACGCCAATCGTGTGCTGCAGACCGTGATCGCAATCACGCAGGCAGATCAATCCTGATTTGCATTGCTGCCTCAGCAGGTCACGGTTTGATGGGCTTCTTTACGACAAGATGCAGCAAAGATGCGCAGGCTGCTCAAAGTTGTGCGTTTGACCGGTACTTCCGCAACCGTTCCGTGATCACGGGACGCATCGATTCAAGCATCTCGCGCTGTTCCGGCCAGAGCATCTCCGGGAGCCGGCTCAGCGGAAACCATTTCGCTTTGTGGAAATGTTTGATGTCCGTGGGTTGCTGTGCCTGAGCGGTGGTCGTGTAGAGGTAGTAGTGGACGGTTACCCACTTGCGTTTCGTAAACGTCAGCCGTGATCGCGTGCCGAGTTTGCCCAGACGGGTGAGCTGTGTGAGTCCGGCTTCTTCAGCTATCTCACGCTGGGCAGCCTGTTCGATCGTTTCACCTGGATCGACGCCGCCTTTGGGCAAAATGTATTGAGGGAAGTCGCCTTCTCGCGCCAAGGCTACCTCGATGCAAGTTCCGCGCAGCCGGACGACCACTCCGCCCGCCGACGTTCTCCGCGGCAAGCCGCGCTCGTGACGGTACCAGGTGCGATCAATCACACTGTGCCCTTTGATCGCCCACCGCATGAGATGCTTTTCCCTGCCAGCACGCGCTGTTTTGGGTTTCGTTTGGCGAGGGCTGCCCATGTGGTGATTCCGACCGGAAGCGAGTGAAGGCTGACAGCGAAATAATCGTTGCAGCGACGGGGCGTTACCCGGTAGCTTTGGAAAGTTCCTCGCGAGCTTCGCGCATCACGTCGCGCAATGCCTCGGGTAACTCCGAGCCACGCCAGACCGCTTCCAATGTTTTTGTATGTTTTTCGATCAACACCGCTGCGCGGTCCAGCCCCAGTGCGCGCTCGGAGGCGTCAAGTTCCTGCAGGTTTGCCAGCGCGAACCATACCGCCTGAAGCATGATGATGTCCGGCACACTGCGGCGCAGTCGTTCTCCTGATTCGTCTTCCGGTAATGCGAGTGACGATCGCGCAAAGTCCACCCAACGGCCCAGCAGAGCCGCCCAGGTCAATCGCTCCGGGTGGAGAGGCGCTGGTTCAGAGGATGACGAGGGAGAGGTCACAGTGATGCAAGCTTAGCTTCGCGACCGGTTGATGCTGAGACGTGGACAGCTTCGACTTTTTTCATATACGCCAAACCCTCGGAAAAGTCGGGATTCATCCCGATGCGGGATGTCCCGCCTGATTGTGAGCTGTGGATACTGGCGATGAAATCTTCTTCGACCCGCCAACCGCGTTGGAGCGAGTCGGGCACAATCACAGGTTTGAGAGGTTGGCCTGCGGCTGCCCATTCGATGGTCTGGCCGAACGTGTACCTGAGCGTGCCTTGACGCCCCCAGATGGTGAGTGAGTCACCCAGTGTCGTCCTGTCGGATGCGAGGCCAAGATGATGCTCAACCGCGACCGCGCCATTTTCGAGTTGCCCGCAGATCGTCACGACTTGAGGGACATCAATGGACACACTCTGGCCGGCGGAGTGTTTGATGGCGACAGGTGTGGCTGTGCAGGCGGTGAGCCGTTCGTATGGCCCCACCCAGGCGTTGAGCGTCTCGGCGTAGATGCCCACAGCCATGACTTGATTTCCGCTGAATTCGCGGAGTTCCCGCCAATGGACGGCATCGGTCTGGAGATTCGCTCCGCTGTGGCTCAGAAGCTCAACGGAGTAGATGTCACCCATTTCGCCGCGTGAAAGCAGGTTGCGCACAAACGGCTCGAATGGCATGCGTGACGGCGGCGGGCAAATCTGACTTACAAGGGTTGGGTGTGCTTTGGCGGCGGCGAGCATCGCTCTTGCTTCCGCGAGGTTCATAGCCATCCGCGCCTGACAGAAAACGTGCTTGCCTGCTTCTAGTGCGGCGATGGACATCTCACAATGCGTGTACGGCCAGGTACCGATGAATACGGCATCGAGGTCAGACTGCTTGAGAAGCTCGCGCCAATCATCAATAACCCTGGGGATACCAAAATCTCTGGCGACAGCCTGAGCGCTGGCGCGACCACGATTGCTGACAGCGACGATTTTCACGCCCGCGAGTTTTTGCAGGTTAGGCAGGTGACGCGCCCGGGCGATGCTGCCGGCACCGATAAATCCGATACGGATGGTTGGAGTAGTCATGCCCGAAAAGTTTATGCTGGAGAAGACGGATGCGTTGATCGAGAATGCAGGCAGCATCCAGAGAAACTCATCGAGATTCTAGCAATCACGTGTGCTAAACCCGTCAGACATGATCTAAGATTGAGTCAATGAGAACTTTGTTTCAAAGCTGGCGTTTCGGTGTTTGTGGCGTTGCCGGCCTGATGGGTTGGTGTGTGCTGTTGTTGTGGGGGCAGTCGCCTGCTGCTCCGCCGCCTGCCGCGACATCGCCCGCAACGACTCCCGCGACCCTGCCGGCACAGGGCTTACCGCACATCAGCATTGATCGACAGCATCGCACGATAGATCTTGAGGCGACGGTCGTGCTTCGCGAGGCGAAATGGCTCGAACTGCTGGCCTGTTCACCCAAATCACGAGAACACGAGTCCATTCTCACGGTGCCAGCCCGTCCCAGCCACATCCATGTTGCGCTGCTGATGCTGGGTCTTGAGGCCGGCTCCCCGATGCGCAGTTGGCTTGAAGGTGATGAGGCCAAGTGGTCTCCGCCGCATGGCCCGAAAGTTCGTATCACCATTCTTTATGAGGAGAGCGGAAAGCGGGTCGAGGTGCCCGCCAATGAATGGATTATCAATCAGAACACTCATGAGCCGATGAAGGGCAACATCTGGCTCTTTGCCGGCTCAGCGATCGGCGAGGTCGAAGGCGAAAAAGTTTATTACGCGGACCTTAATGGCACGGTGGTTTCGCTGGTGAATTTTGGTGACGACCTGCTCTCGCGTGATACGACGATGACCAACGATGATGATAATTCCACCTGGGGCACGCGCACTGAAAAGATTCCGCCGGTCGGAACGAAAGTCACGCTTCGATTGACGCCGGTGGATGAGCCGACGACGAAGCCGGCTGCTCAGTAGCTCATCATTCATTTCTGTCCGTGTTTGGGAAAGTAACAGGATTGCGGCTGGATCGGCTGGCGGCATAACCGTTACACACCGGCGAGCCGGAAAAGTTTCGCTCAAGTTCCAAACTTTGCAGGGTTATCTGCATTGCAGAAGTTGCACACGAATTGAATCCTTTCGCTCGCGTGCCTGTGGCGCGTTCCGGGTCAGGGCCGGAGAGATACCGGTCGAGGGCTGAAAGGGTATTCGCGTGAACGAATCACTACGAAGCTGGATGAGCTATGAAAATCAATCCCAGTGGCCGCGCGTGGGTGTAATGAAACGGCCATCCACGCGCCGGCTGCTGAATGCGTTCGCGCCAGTCGCCGGGAGCGAGTTGGAACCGCTTGAGCCGCGCGTAATGATGGCGGCAACGCCGATCGACGCCAATGACCAGATCCGTGAAGCGGTCGTTGCGGGCGTCATGTCCACCACACGGGTTATTTCAGGCACCATGGATGCCACCACCGATGTGGACATGATTTCATTTGACGTATCCACTGGACAGACGATCTCGATGGATGTCGATCGCAGGTCCGGCACCATTGATTCGTACTTGCGGCTTTTCAATTCACTGGGTGAACAGATCGCGTTTAATGACAACGCAGCTGCTCCAGGTGAAGCTGCCGGTAAAGATTCATACCTGACCTATACCTTCTCGACCGGAGGACGGTACTACGTCGCGGTCTCCGCATCAGGTAACACAGGCTATTCAGCCATCACCGGTCTGGGTGACGTATCGGGTAAAGGCAAAGGAACCTACAAACTCACGCTCAGCAAGGTTGACGGTCCAACGGATACCGCTGGCAATACCCTTGCTGACGCCCGCAACCTGGGCACGATCAGCAGCGGCTACACGCTCAGCGAAGCACTCAACACATCGGACCATGACGATTTCTTCAAGTTTTCCGTCACCTCGGCGATGAACGCCACGATCAACCTTTCGGGTCTAAGCTCCAATGCTGATCTCCAGTTCATCGCTGACGCCAACGGTAACGGCGTGGCCGACCCGGGTGAAGTTCTGGCATCAAGCGCACTGACGGGTACGGGCACGGAGACGATGCAGAAGTCGCTGACTGCGGGCACCTATTACGTGCGGGTGTACAACAGCGGTTCGAATACCGGTTATGCGCTGAGCCTTTCGCTAACCGCGCCGGCTCCTGCCCCGACACCAGCTCCAGAACCCACGCCGACCCCGACTCCAACTCCGACTCCTGCACCTGAGCCTGGCACGGATTGGTTCAGCAGCAATCTCTTTGATAGCGGCATCGTGACGGTCGCCCGCAGCCTGTTTACCGATGGCTCCTTCAATCGCGGCGACATGATTAACATCCTCGCCACCGCGGGCAGCGATGACGGCGTCGTGGACGCCAACGAGTTGGCGGACCTGCGCAAGATCGTGGCGAGTGCTTCGACTTTCGGCATGGCTGACTACGTGAAAGTTCTTGCCGGCAAGATCGTCAATGGCTCGGTCGCGAATGCGACCTACCTCGGCTCGTCTCTGGGAAATCTGGCGTCGGGGAGCAGCGCGGGGCAGCTCGGCAAACTCGTCGATAAGTGGTTCCTCGGTGCTGATCATCCGGTCGCTAAATCACCCGGCGGTGCGACCTACACCTATCAGTACGTGGCCGGGTCACTCTTTCAAAATGGCATCGCTTATACCGACATCCGTCAGGGAACCGTCGGAGACTGCTACCTGCTGGCTACGATGGGTTCGATCGCGCTGAACTCGCCGTCATCGATCCAGAACATGATCATCGACAACGGCGATCAAACCTACACCATTCGCTTTTACAACAACAGCGTGGCGGATTTCGTGACGGTGGACCGCTACCTGCCTGTGGATAGCGGCGGTCGCCTCATTTTTGCCAACATGGGGGCGGCTTACACCAACGCGGGTAACGAGCTTTGGGTGCCGCTCATCGAAAAAGCCTACGCCCAAGCCAACGAGATGAAGTGGCTCGGTCAGGACGGGACCAACTCGTATCAAGGCATTTCCGGCGGCTGGATGGGAACGGTTTACACCCAGATGCTCAACAGGCCTTCCTCGACTCAGATGTTCAGCACCGAAAGTGCCCTGACTACGATGCTCTCCTCCGGCAAGATGATCACCGCCGGCTCGAAGTCATCAGGTACAACCAATGGCGTCATCGCCAACCACGCCTACATCATCACCGGCTACGACTCGACCACAAAAACCTTCTCGCTTTACAACCCCTGGGGAACGAATCAGCCTCCGGCTCTGAACTTCACGCAACTGATGGCTAACTTCAACTACACCGCGGCTGCGTAAACCTTGCAGCAGGCGTGCGGATGGGAACCTCGTCGCGGTGAGGGTTGCAGTGGACTGATCGTGGAACTGTCCGCCTGTTGTATCATGCGGCCGTCACGGGACGTGCCGCATGGGGTTCGATATCAACGGCATCACGTTTCTGCTTGCCGCTCGCGCTGCAGGTGTGCGATTCGCACGCACTGCGATGATCGGCAGGCAGAGCCTGCACATCACAGCCACTCATCTCAATGACCGGCTGCGACGTTTTGGTATTACCAAGACCCCGGATGCTAAGACTCTGCTGACTGCGGAACAGGGTTACTCAGAGCCTTTGCTCAAGCTGATCGGAGCTGAAAGTGTCACCTCGGTTGATGCATCGTCGTATGAGGGGGCCTCTGTTGTTCATGACATGAACCAGCCGATCGCGCACGAACATCACGATCAGTACTCCGTGGTGATCGACGGCGGTTCACTGGAACACGTTTTCAACTTCCCGCAGGCGATACGTAATTGCATGACGATGATTGCGCCGGGGGGGCATTTCCTGGGTATCACGCCGGCGAACAACCTGTTTGGCCACGGTTTTTATCAGTTTAGCCCGGAGCTTTTTTATCGAGTATTCTCCGCGGAAGCTGGCTTTGCAGTGGAGCGGATGTACGTCGTTGAGTATGCCCCGGATGCGTCGTGGATGGCGGTGCGCGATCCCGCTGTTGTGAAGAAGCGTGTCACGCTGACCAATGCGTTTCCGACTTACCTGATGGTACAGGCTCGTCGGGTGGATGTTTCCAGGTCATTGATGCGGACGCCGCAACAGAGCGATTATGTTGCGGAGTGGTCGGGATCTGCCGCTGTGCCGTCTGATCCCAGGAAGCGCATGGGTGTGCATTGGCGACTGAAAAAGCTGGCACGTCAGGTGACGCCCGGGTCGAGGCGCACGAGATTCAATCCGGAGTTTTTTCAAGCGGTGACTCTGGATCAACTCGTCAAGGGTAAACCGCTCACATAGGACCTTGCCCTACAATCCCGTCATGAAATCCAAATCAGTCACCGTGGCCGCGATGATGCTGTTGCAGCTTTTGCTAGCTGTTCCGAGTGTCATTGCGGCGAAGTCGCCGGTTCACGTCATCAATGCTTTCCCGAAGCTGCGGCTTCATGGGCCGCTATTTCTGACCTACCCGCCTGATGGGACGGATCGGATTTTCGTAGTTGAGCAAGGCGGGCGGATTCTCTGGTTTGAAAACAGGCCCGATGTGACGGAATCCCATGTCGCCATCGACTTTCGCGACAAGGTACGAGCCGGCGGCGAGGAAGGATTACTGGGCTTCGCATTTCACCCGAAGTTCAAGGAAAACCATCAGGTGGTGCTGCACTACACGGCCCACGATATGCCGCGGCGTAATGTCATCTCTCGATTCAAAATGGATCCGAAAAATGAAACCATCGATCCCGCCAGCGAAGAAATTTTGCTGGAGGTCCGGCAGCCCTGGGCTAACCACAACGGCGGAATGACAGCGTTTGGCCCGGATGGATTTCTCTACCTTTCCCTCGGAGACGGCGGCTCAGGCGGTGATCCTCATAACAACGGACAGAAGCTCGACACGATGCTGGGAAAAATTCTCCGCATCGACATCGATCACCCGTCAAGCGATGGTACGAAGAAATACACAATTCCAAAGGACAACCCGTTTCCCGATGGCGCAACCCCGGAAATCTACGCTTACGGTTTGCGCAATGTGTGGCGTTTTTCCTTTGATCGAAAAAACGGCACGCTTTGGGCCGGCGACGTAGGGCAAAACTTGTGGGAGGAGATAGACATCATCAGGCGCGGCGGCAACTACGGCTGGCGCATTCGCGAAGGGATGCACGACTATAACGTGCCGTCGGGAGTAAAACCCGCCGGGTTGAAACTGGTCGAGCCGGTGGTCGAGCATCATCACCGTGAAGCCATCAGCATTACTGGCGGATATGTGTATCGAGGCAAAAAGATTCCGGCGCTTTCAGGACAGTACATCTATGGGGATTTCGGATCAGGGCTGATCTGGGCACTTAATGCTGCGGATGCGGAAGCTGGACGAGAGGTGAGCCCTGCGTATCTCGGTGAGGTGCCTGCGATCGCAAGTTTCGGTGAAGACCGCGACGGCGAGGTTTATGTCGTTTCGCTTGGCGGGCGGATTATGAAGTTTGAACCCGTGAGTGACGACGGGGAATAAGCGACAGCTGTCACTGTCTGGGGACAATTCGCAGGTCTTTGATGTGCAATTCGGATTTGCTGACTCCCTGCCATTGAGAAATTTTCGGCTCGAATGCGATATCGATCTTCACGCCGGCGGGAAGTCGCGGCGCAAGTTCGCCTTGATTCCACGCGACAGCGCGCACGACTCGGGAATCTTGCCGCAGCATCAGGCTCAGGTGACTGCCGTTAGCCCCCATGCGATAGGCGTTTTGTTCGAGTATGACGCCACGAGCACAAAGTACCGGGCTGGGATTCGATGCGCCAAACGGTGCCAGTTTGTTTAACTGAGTGACAAGATCGAGGGTGATGTCTTCGAGTTCGCACTCGGCGTCGATCTCGAGAACGGCGATCAAGTCGCTCGTATCGAGGCGATTGTTGACGTAGGCCACCAGACTTTTACGAAATTCCTCGACGCGATTGACCGCGAGGCGCAGCCCGGCAGCCATCGCGTGGCCGCCATAGGTCGAAAGATGTGTGGCGCAGTGAGAAAAAGCCTCGTGAATGGAAATACCGTTGACGCTGCGTGCCGATCCGTGCGCTTCGCCGTCGTCGCCGCCCGGATAGCTCAGGAGCACGACCGGCCTGCTGAAAGTCTCGACAAGCCGGCTGGCAACGATACCGACTACACCGGGGTGCCAGCCCTCTTTTCCCAGCACGATGGCGCGGCAATCAGCATGGTCAAATCCCTGCGCGATGACCATCTCCTTTGCTTCCTGAAAAATCACGCGCTCGGTGGCGCGGCGACGGTCGTTTTCCTGCGTCAGAAACTTGGCAATGGATATCGCCTCGTCCTGGCCTGCCGCGGTCAGCATGTGGACCGCCTGTCTGGCGTGCCCCATTCGACCGCATGCGTTCAAACGCGGTCCAAGCCCGAAGCCTACGTGATAGGCATCGATTTTTTCCTCCCGCAAACGGGAGGCGTCGATCAGCGCGTTGAGGCCGACGAAGCGTGTGTGCTTGATCTGTCCCAGACCAAAAGTTGTGATGACGCGATTTTCACCCACGAGTGGCACCACGTCGGTGATGGTGCCTAACGCAGCCAGGCTGAGCAGATCAACCAGCAGTTCACGGAGGTGCTCCGGTACTTTTTCGCTGTTGCAGTAAACCTTGCAGAACTGCCATGCGAGTTTGAATGCAACCCCCGCGCCGCAGAGGTGGGGGAAGGGATATTCCGAGCCCGGCAGCCGGGGATGCACCAGCGCATAGGCATCGGGCAGGTGATCAACGTGGAACTCATGATGATCGGTGATGATCAGATCCACACCCAATTCGCGGGCGACTCGTGCCGGCTCAACGGCAGTGATGCCGCAATCCACGGAAATGATGAGAGGGCGGGATTCGCTTTCGACGATTTGTCGGATGGCGTCGGCGTGGATCCCGTAGCCTTCTTCAACACGATGCGGCACGTAGGTCGTGACCGCAGCGCCGACGGTGTGGAGTGTGTGCCAGAGGATCGAGCTGGCGGTAATGCCATCTACGTCATAGTCGCCGTAGATCACGATGCGCTGACCGTCTCGCACCGCCTGTGCGATACGGCAGGCGGCTCGATCCAGGCCGGGAATCTGGGCGGGGTCGTGGAGTTGCGTCAGTTTCGGAGCAAGGAATGGAACAGCTTGTTCAGCGGTTTTGATCCCTCGAAGAAGCAGCAGTTGGACGATCAGCGGATGTACACGCAGGGATTGGGCGAGGTTCCGCACGGCATCATTTTTTTGACCTGTCTCGATACTCGCCGCAGGGTTCGGACTCTCCGCCCCCGTTCGCATCCGCCAGCGTTTGAGCATCCCTGCTTCAAGCATGGCAGCATGATAACCCCCGTTATTGAAGGTGGCTCTCCCCGGTTCGCTCCTAGCAATTGTTGATGGAAAGAGACTTGAAGTCGGATCAGTTCCGAGAATGATTACCCAGTCGTCATAAACAGCCACAGCCCACTGCAACCACTGCATTTTTCGCGGCAAAACGACTTGAAAGAGAACATGGAGCGTGTTCTTGCCAAGGTTACCTCAAGTTGCGCCGTCGATTGCCGATAAAAGCCAGACGGACAGCCCGCATGTTGTCTGCTGGATCATGTTTCTCGTGAGAGGGGAACTCAATGGCACATACCAAGTCTTCCAAACGCGGCTTCACACTCATTGAGATTTTGATTGTTGTTGTGATTCTCGGTGTGCTTGCTTCGATCGTCATTCCTCAGTTCACCAGCGCGACTGACAGCAGCCGCGAAAACACGCTCAAAATGGACCTGCATCGTATCCGCACGCAGTTGATTCTTTACCAGCAGCAGCACAACGGGAATTACCCGACAGTGGCGGATTTTGTGGCCCAGATGACGCAGGCGTCTAATACCGCAGGCGATACCGCTGCTCCGGGAACCGCAGGGTACCCGCACGGCCCGTACATTCAGCAGATGCCGTTGAATCCCTGGACCTCAACCCGCGATATAGGAAACGGTGCTGCGGGTTCCAGTGCGTGGTACTTCGACCCGTCCATCGGGGACTTCCGCGCCAACGACTCCGCGCAGTCCCGAACCTACTGACCGACACTCGACCGCTACGACATCAAACACCCAGCTATTTATGGATGGGTGTTTTTTATCAGCATCGCTCCGCCTAAGATGTTTCGACGGAGTGACTCATGGCCTTATACAACTTTCACCGCGTGTTGATCCTGGCCTTTGTCGCCTTCGCCATAGGCTTTGGATATTTTGCAATTCATCGCTTGAAGATTGAGACCGATGGCGCTCGCGGTCCGTACTACATCATGCTCGTGGTGTCAGTGATCGTCGGAGCAGCGATGCTCGGCTACTTTTTTTACTTCAACCGCCGCCTTTGCCAACGTCAGAAAAATCAGAAGATTTCGTAAATAAAGCGAATCGGACGACGGTGTTTGGAGTCGCGCATGACATGCCGTCAAGATCGCTCGTACACGACACATGATTGTGATAAAGAAAAATGCTGAATGATCTCAACACCCGATTTGGCCTGTTGAGTTAATCTTGATTTACGTTCAATGGTAGTCTCGCTCCGATCAAGCGGCGCGGATAAAGGAAGAAAAGCAACGATGTCTCGTCTCGATCAACTCCAGAAGCTCCATCACGCTGATCCCAAGGACGCTTTTCTCACTTATGGCATTGCACTTGAGCACGCCAAGGTGCAGCGTTTTGCCGACGCGATCACGTGGCTGGATAAGACGCTCGAAATCGACCCGCACTATTGCTACGCCTTTTTCCAAAAGGCAAAGATGCTTTCGGAAAAGGGTGACGATGACGCAGCCTGTCAGATCCTGCGCGTCGGTATGGAAGTCGCGACCAAGGTAGGTGATAGCCACGCCCGCGAGGAGATGGCGACTTTGTTGGAATCGATGAGTTGAAGTGTGCGGACGGCTATTGGAAGAACGGTTGGACCAGTCCGTGTATTAACAAGTACGCCACCGCAGCGATGAAGGCGGAGCAGGGAAGCGTCAGGATCCACGCCACGACGATGCGCTGCCCCCAGATCCAGCGGACGCTGCGAACGCCCTTGGTGGTGCCGACGCCAAGGATGGCACCGGTGATCGCATGTGTGGTTGAGATCGGTACGTGACTGACGGTGGCCCCGATGATCGTCACCGCCGCAGCCGTTTCGGCACAGAAGCCGCCGACGGGTTGTAGCCGTGTGATTCCTGAACCCATCGTTTTAACGATGCGCCATCCGCCGAACATTGTGCCCAGCGCGATCGCGGCATGACAAGCGAGGATGATCGGCAGGCCGTACTCATGGCTGGGCATAAATCCGAGGTTTACATGCCAGCTTCCAACATGGAAGCCGACATGCTCCCAATGAACGTGCCCCCAGCGGGTCCATGATTCGCGTCCGCCGGCAACGAGCAAGGCGACGATGATGCCCATGGTTTTCTGGGCGTCGTTGGTTCCGTGCGCGAGGCTGTAAATACCTGCCGAACACAACTGAAGTCTGCGGAAGAGGCTGTCCACTCCGTTGGGAGTGGATCGACGGAAAATCCATGAAACCGCCACCATCATCACAACGCCCAGCAGGAAGCCGATTGTCGGTGAGAGGATGATGTAGAGCAGTACCGGAACCCACCCGCTGGGTATGATCGCCGAGACACCCGCCTTGGCGATGGCGGCCCCGGCGTAACCGCTGATTAAAGCATGTGAGGAACTCGTTGGCAGTGCGAGCAGCCAGGTGATGATGTTCCAGATGATCGCGCCCAGCAGGCCTGCGAAGATGACGTAGATATCGACTTGACTGATATCAACCAGACCCTTGCCGATTGTCTTGGCTACGCCGGTGCCGAAGGCGAATGCCGCGACGAAATTAAAGAAAGCCGCCCATGTGACCGCCTGTGTAGGCGTCAGGACGCGCGTTGAGACTACGGTCGCGATGGAGTTTGCCGCATCGTGAAATCCATTAAGGAAGTCGAAAACCAGCGCGATAAAGATGATAAAAAAAATCAGGTAGAGCGTAGCGCCGACCGCGACGGGGGCGGCTGGAGCGGAAGTTTGAGCAAGTAGAGAAAGCATGGGGTGAGTGTTCGGGACTCAGCGGTTAGGGTGCAGACTTTTAATGAGGGTCACAGGTCTGGGAAGTCGTGGTGAGGACGGCGCAGGTGCGGATTTCAAGTAGTCATTCGATCCATGAATCCCCGCCATTGGTGGTTCTGGCTCATCCATTCTTTAGAACGATCCGTTCCAGTGTGTTTCCCACGTCCTCGCATTTATCGATGGCTTTTTCGATGCGGTCGTAAAACTCCTTCCACTTCATGACTTCAAGTGGCGGCGTGTTACCCTCGTAAAGCCGTGAAACTGCTGCGTGATTGTTGTCGTCACCTACGCTCTCGAGTCGGTGGATTTCGATGAGCTTGAGTTTGAGGTCGGAGAATTTTCTGCTTTTGCGAAGCAGGAGAACCGCTTCGTGCAGGTTGACCGTTGACTGCACGAGGATGTCGATCTGTCGGATAAACTCAACCTCGATGGACTTGACGTGGTAGAGCTTGATCCGTTTCGCCAGAGCATCGATCTCGTCGATGATGTCGTCGAGTCCGCCGACCAGTTCGTGAATATCCTCACGATCAAAGGGTGTGATGAACGTGCGATCCAGCCGATCGAGTGCCTGATGTGACAGCTCATCCGCGGCGTGTTCTTCGTTGCGGATGACCTGAAGCGGACCGTCAATGGCGGGAAATTCCTTCACAAGGCGTTGGAGGTAATTCGATGCGGATACGCCGTGTGCAGCAATCTTCTCAAATAAATCAAAAAAAATAGTGTCCTTGGGCAGTAAGTTGAACATGCAGGATTCCGTGGTCGTGAGGTCGTCGTCTATTTAAGTGGAGGAATTGTAACGTAGTTCAGAGATGGCGATATCGCACGCCGAAATAAATTTACGGTCTGCGGAGAGGCCACCGATTTGTTTCGGGCGACGGAGGAATGCAGCCTTGACGGATGAGGCGTTATTACCTTCCAGGAGAGACGGGCTTACCGCCTGCTTGAGCTGATTCAAAGGCCCACAGTGTCGCCCGCGAGGCACGCCAGATTTCATCCTGAGGGATCAAGCCCGTACCGCCGCCAGCCATATTTTCGATCAGCTGCGTCGTCCATTGATCGACATTTGGCAGGCCGGCTTGGTCAAGTGCCGCACCGGATACTTTGTCGTTCCAATACAACGCACTTGGCTCATCACCGTGACGGATCTCGATTTTACCTTTGGTGCCCTGGAGCCAGATTCGGCTGTCGCCGAAGGTTTTCATTGAGGTTGGATTGAGCCAATCCACTTCAAAGTGTCCGAATGTGCCGCTGGGGAAGCGGAACTGTGCCTGCGCAAAGTCCTGAAACTCTTTGTGTGTCGGTTGGTCAAAATTGCCATGAATGGCGGAAACCCATGACGGAGACTCGCCGGCAAAAAAGCAGCAGAGATCGGCGTGGTGTGATCCGATGTCGAGGATCGCGCCGCCGTTACCCGCCGCGGTCCAGTGCCAGGCTGGTCGTATTGAGGGATTAAGCTTGTGCGGCCCGCAAGCCATTACACGGACGAGTTTGCCAATGGCACCGCTGTCAAGCAGAGTTTTGGCGGCGCGTACATCCGGATAGCCCCGGTATGGGTAATAGGTGATCACAGGTTTTTTGTGTTGTCGGACTGCAGCAATGATGCGCTCAAGGCCGGCGTGTGAGAACACCAGAGGCTTATCCACGAGCACAGCCACTCCGGCGGCGAGACACTGTTCGGTCAGTGCGGCACGTTCGCCGGGAACGGCGGCAGTGATCACCAGCGATGGCTTGAGTGCCAAGGCGCTTTTGAGCGACTCCAATTCGGGAATTCCCATTTGTTTGGCCGCTTCCTTGCGCAACGCAGGGTCGGTGTCGAACACGCCGACAACCTCGTGACTTTTGGCCTGCTTGGCGGATTCGGTCATACCGAAAATGTGTGGATGTGCGACGCCGGCGATAACGATCTTGGCCATGAGTGGATTCCGGGATAAGAGGTAGGACTGATGTCTCAGCGATTATTGCAGCTGGATATCTTCAGGATATCCGTGAGCGATGCAAATGATTGTGAATGAGTGGCGGTTCAGCGCGAATCCGGGTTAATCATCGGATTCTGCAACCGGGGAAATTCTCCGATGTGTATCGCGCATTGATGGTTCCGCGCGCCGTGGAATTTCGCGGCTACAATCTCCGTTTTGACAGGGATTGCTTGGCATGACGACGCTTAAATCCAATCCTCCGCCATCTCCCGCACCTCAGGCTGCGGGTAATTTCATCCATGAAGTGATCGAAGCGGACATTCAGGCAGGCCGTGTCAAACCCGGTCACATCATCACTCGTTTTCCTCCGGAACCCAACGGCTACCTGCATATCGGGCACGCCAAGGCTCTGTGCCTCGACTTTGGCACAGCATTGAAATATGGCGGTCGCTGCCATCTCCGAATGGATGACACCAACCCGGCGAAGGAGGAGCAGGAATACATCGACGGCATCAAGAACGATGTGCGCTGGTTAGGTTTTTCCTGGGGTGATCATGAGTATCACGCATCGGACTACTTCGATCAGCTATACGACTGGGCGGTGCTGTTGATCAAAAACGGAAAGGCGTACATCTGCGATCTGTCTCCTGAAGACATGACGCGAACACGCGGCACGCTGACTCAGCCCGGACAGAACGGCCCATTCCGTGATCGCAGCGTGGAAGAAAACCTTGATCTTTTCGCTCGCATGAAAGTGGGGGAGTTCCCCGAAGGTACGCGCACGCTGAGGGCGAAGATCGATATGGCCTCGCCCAATATCACCATGCGTGATCCAGTGATGTATCGCATCCTGAGAGCGGAGCACCCCCGCACTGGCCGCAAGTGGTCGATCTATCCCATGTACGACTGGGCTCACGGCCAATCCGACTGGATTGAAGGTGTCACACACTCACTTTGTGATACCGGTTACGAAGAACATCGACCGCTCTACGACTGGTTTCTCGACACCCTGATCGCCCTGGGTGCCAAGTCCCCCAACGCGACTTACAGGCCGCGACAATATGAGTTCGCCCGACTCAACATCCAGTACATGATGATGAGCAAGCGCAATCTGCTCACTCTGGTGCAGAATGGCGTGGTTAGCGGCTGGGACGATCCCCGTATGCCGACGCTGGGTGGTCTGAGGAGGCGCGGCTTTACAGCCGATGCGCTGAAGGAATTCTGTCAGAGGATTGGTGTCGCCAAGCGTGAAAATATGGTGGAGATCGCGCTTCTGGAGCACTGCCTGCGCGATGATCTCAACAAGCACGCTCTTCGTGCCATGGCCGTGATGAAGCCCTTGAAGGTCGTGATCGATAATTACCCTCAAGGTCAGGATGAGGAGTTGGAAGCGGTCAATAACCCGGAGGATGTATCTGCCGGTACCCGGAAGGTTCCGTTTGGCCGGGAGATCTACATTGAACGAGAAGACTTCGAGGAGGTTCCTCCGCCGAAGTTTTATCGTTTATTTCCCGGCAATGAGATTCGCCTTCGCTACGCGTACCTGATCCGGTGCGTGAGCGTGGTGAAGGATGCCTCCGGCCAGGTGACGGAGGTGCATTGCACTTACGATCCTGCGACTCGAGGCGGCAACGCTCCTGACGGACGAAAAGTGAAATCCACGATCCACTGGGTCAGTGCCAGGCATGCGGTAGATGTAGAGGCACGGCTATACGAACAGCTCTTTGTCCGAGAAGACCCCAACGATTTGACGGGCCTGCCCGCCGGTGCGGATTGGCGCTCAAATGTCAACGCCAAATCTCTTGAAATTGTTACAGCCAAGGGCGAGCGCAGCCTGGCGGATGCCAAACCCGGTGAGCGGTATCAATTCGAGAGGATCGCCTATTTCTGTGTGGATACACAGGATTCAAGCCCCGGAAAGCCCGTATTCAATCGCACGGTGACACTTCGCGATTCGTGGGCGAAGGAACAGAAAAAAGGCGGATAACAGCTCGTTGATGACGTGAGCTGGTATCGACTTTACAGCCACGGGTCCAGTGCGCAATCCTGCACTTACTGGCGGGAAATCCATCTCATTTGTTTTGCATGAAAACCTGACGAAGATTTGCTGGCAAATCGACGAATGTTTGGTTAATGTTTGGTAATGGCGAAGAAGTGGTACGACAATCCGGAGGGCAGGCAAGAGGTCGGCGAATATCGTGACGCATTACCCACTGGACCGGTCCGCGGCCGCGGTGCCGCTCTCAATCCCGGCAATCGGTTCGAGACGGTGCGCCTGCATGTGCTTGGTGAGCATCTGGACGAGATCGTCACGCAAGATCCGCATCATGCTGGACAGCAGTTGGTCACACAAGTTCTGTACGACACGACCAAATCAATCATCAATCACGTAGATCCCAAAGTCAGCCCGGACGTGGGATTTGAGTGGACGGTTAATCCGTATCGCGGTTGCGAGCACGGATGTATTTATTGTTTTGCACGGCCGTACCATGAGTACCTGGGGTTTTCCGTTGGTATTGATTTCGAAACCCGGATTCTCTGCAAGCCCGATGCGCCGGAAATACTGGAGAAGGAATTGGCGGATCGAAAATGGAAGGGCGACCCGCTTGTGATGTCAGTCGTAACCGATGCGTATCAGCCGGTCGAAGCCAAATTGCGAATCACTCGACGATGTCTGGAAGTGATGACCAGGTGTCGACAGCCGGTATCGACAGTAACGAAAAGCCGGCTCATCCTTCGTGATCTTGATTTGATCGAAGAGCTGGCCGGTTTCAATGCGTATCGAGCAGCGGTCAGCATTACGACACTGGACTCGAAACTCGCGGCGAAGATGGAGCCACGGGCCAGCTCTCCTGCTGATCGGTTGCATGCGGTGCGCGAACTCTCCCGGATCGGTGTGCCGGTGACGGTGATGGTCGCACCGATCATTCCCGCGTTGACGGATCGTGAGATACCCAACATTCTCGAAGCGGCGAAGGACGCCGGCGCGACCCATGCGGGTTATACATTGCTCCGACTGCCATGGCAGGTCAAGGCCCTTTTTATCGAGTGGCTTCATCGCTGCTTTCCCGACCGGGCGGGACACGTCGAAGGTCTGATTCGTGGTGCTCGCCGCGGCAAACTTTACGATGCGACTCCCGGTGTGCGCATGAAAGGTGAAGGACCAATCGCGGACCAGATCGGGAGCATGTTCCGGATGTTTCGCAAGCGATACGGTCTCGATCAACCACATCAGCCCTTGAACCATGCTGCATTTCGGCGGCCAAACCCGGGCGGGCAGATGGAACTTTTTAGCTGAGATGGATCTTGGTTCACCGTGGATGCCGCTGTCGATTGGGGCTGATGAAACTAAATTTGTGAAAATTTCAATGTAACTCTTGCGACTTCACGTATTGATGACGACGCCAACCTCTGATCTCTATTAGAAATCCTGATATCGGCGGTTGACCAGCGACGGAGAGTTATGCGATGCGCCGTTTCGGCAGTTCGAGTGTTCAGATGTAACTTTTGACAGCTTGATTCCGTCAAATAACAGCCAGATGCCAAACCAACCGATATAGAGTTGGCTTGCGGTTTGCATTGGTTGGGTTTTATCGGCTGCGTCATTTGACGGCGGCGCTACAATGTGGTGTCGTTCACTGGGACAGCAGAGACCGATTCTCCGGTTTACTGTGCCCGGCAGCGGGAAAGAAAGAGGCAATACCATGTTTGAGCGGTTTACAGATCGCGCCCGAAAAGTGATGGCCTTGGCCAATCAGGAAGCCCAACGCTTCAACCATGAGTACATCGGTACCGAACACATCCTGCTCGGTCTCGTTAAAGAAGGCTCCGGTGTTGGTGCTAATGTTCTCAAGAACCTCGAAGTGGACCTCCGCAAAGTTCGCCTTGAAGTTGAGAAACTCGTCAAGAGCGGTCCCGACATGGTCACCATGGGCAAGCTCCCGCAGACCCCGCGCGCTAAGAAGGTCATTGAGTACGCCATCGAAGAAGCGCGTAATCTCAACCATAACTATGTCGGTACGGAACACCTGTTGTTAGGTTTGCTGCGCGAACATGAAGGTGTGGCGGCCCAGGTGCTCATGAATCTGGGATTGAAGCTCGAAGAGGTCCGCGAGGAAGTGCTCAACCTCCTCGGAGCCGGGGCGGATTCGGAAGAGTCTGCCGCCAAAGGCGGGACGCCCGCTTCTCCCGGCGAAGGTGGAAATCCCAAAGCCTCCAAGAGCAAGACTCCGGCCCTCGACAGCTTTGGCCGTGACCTGACGCAATTGGCGGAGGAAGGTACGCTCGACCCGGTGATCGGCCGCGCGAATGAAATCGAACGGCTGATTCAGATCCTTTGCCGTCGTACCAAGAACAATCCCGTGTTGCTGGGTGAAGCCGGTGTCGGCAAGACGGCCATTGTCGAGGGGCTGGCTCAGAAAATCGTCAGCAAGGATGTACCGGAGATCCTCGCGGATCGTCGCATCGTCGTGCTTGACCTGGCGATGATGGTTGCGGGAACTAAATATCGCGGCCAGTTTGAGGAGCGCATCAAGGCGGTCATGAACGAAGTCCGCCGCGCCAAGAACGTATTGCTTTTCATCGATGAACTGCACACGCTTGTCGGTGCTGGTGGGGCTGAGGGTGCGATCGACGCATCCAATGTTCTCAAGCCCGCTCTTTCCCGCGGTGAAATCCAGTGCATCGGCGCGACGACCCTTGACGAGTATCGCAAGTACATTGAAAAGGACGGCGCGCTGGAACGCCGGTTCCAGACCATCGTGGTCGAACCGCCGAACAAGGAAGACACGATCGCCATTCTCAAGGGTTTGCGCGATCGTTACGAAGCTCACCATCGCGTGCAGATCACAGACGGTGCGATCCGCTCCGCGGTCGAGTTGTCGGAGCGGTACATCTCCTCGCGCGTGCAGCCGGACAAGTCGATTGACGTGATCGACGAAGGCGGTGCCCGCATCCGGCTCAAGAGCATGAGCAAGCCGCCGAATATGGCTGAGCTTGAGGAGCAGATCGAGCGGTTGTCGATCGAAAAAGACGAAGCGGTCAGAGCTGCCGACTACGAACGGGCCGCCCAGCTCCGCGATGAAGCGGAAAACCTTCGTCGTAAAAAAGAACAGATCCAATTGGATTGGCGCAACCGGGCGAAGGAAGTGGACGGCGTGGTTGACGAGGAAGTCGTCGCGGAAGTTGTCAGCAAGATGACCGGTATTCCGCTCACCCGGCTGGAAAAGAAGGAGACCGAGCGTCTGCTCAAGCTCGAAGATGAGCTGCATAAGCGCGTGGTCAGCCAGGAAGAGGCGGTCAAGTCGATCTCCAAGGCGATTCGCCGGGCGCGTTCGGGTTTGAAGGATCCAAGGCGGCCGATGGGATCGTTCATTTTCATCGGGCCTTCCGGTGTGGGTAAGACGTTGCTCTCCAAGAGTCTTGCGGAGTTCATGTTCGGTGACGAGGAAGCCCTGATTCGCATCGACATGAGCGAATACATGGAGAAGCACAACGTCAGCCGTCTCATCGGTGCGCCTCCCGGCTACGTCGGTTACGAAGAGGGCGGACAACTCACCGAGCGGATCCGTCGTCGGCCATACAGCGTGGTGCTCCTCGATGAGATTGAAAAAGCACACCCTGATGTGTTCAACATGCTGCTTCAGATCATGGAAGAGGGGCAGCTCACCGATTCGTTCGGCAGGCATGTGGACTTCCGTAACGTCGTGCTCATTATGACCAGCAATATCGGTGCGGACCTCATCAAAAACAAAGGCGGCTTCGGTTTCACCAAGCCTTCCGAAGAGGCGGATTATCAGAAGATGAAGAAGACGCTCAATAGCGAAATTGAGCGTTACTTCCGTCCGGAGTTCATCAACCGTCTGGATGACGTGATCGTATTCCGACCGCTGAATCGCAACGACCTTGTGGGTATTGTCGAGTACGAGCTTAAGAAAGTTCGCGGCCGTCTGAAGGACCGCGGCATGACGCTGGAGCTTGATGAGAAAGCCAAGGACTTCCTGATTGAGAAGGGCTACAACCCTGACTTTGGTGCTCGACCGCTGCGTCGCGCGATTGAGCAGCACGTGGAAGATCCGTTGAGCGAATCGATCCTGCGTGGTGAGTTCCGCGAGGGCCAGGCCATTCACGTCACCCGTGAAGACGGTGCTGAAGCTCTCAAGCTCTCCGCAACGGGTGGAGAACCCGGCAAGGATAAGGATGCCGAGCCGGTGAAGGCTGCCGCGGAGAGTACGTAATTCGCCAACACTTTTTTCGAGATTTCAAGGAACCTCACCGGAAACGGTGGGGTTCTTTTATCACCGGGATCGCAGCAGTTTCAAGGCAGGATGCCTCCTATCCGTGACACTTCAACGATTCCACCCGCGACAGACTATAAAGACCGCAGATTTTCTCGGACGGAAGACGTCCTGATTTCTGGAATCGGTCAAAAAATCAACGTGTTGAAGGTTCAAGTGCTGTAGGGTCCGAGTCGATGAAACACTAGCGTCAATTTCAAACGGCACATCGTTCCGCCTGATGATGGATGTCGTTTCAGAGTAAGCCGGTGGATTTCGGAAGGGGTGTTCGTCGATGAATCAGGCTTTGCTGGAACGTGTACTCAAGTCCCCCAGGCTTCCGAGCCTTCCAACGATCGCCATTGAGGTGATCGATCTGGTTCAACAAAAAGACGTGAATATCAAGCAGATCGCGCACACGATCTCACACGATCCTGCCCTTTCTTCGAAGATTCTGAAAACAGTCAACTCATCCTTTTACGGTCAGGCTCATTCGATCAGCACCATCAGTCATGCGCTGGTCATTCTGGGACTCAATAGTGTCAAGACGCTGGCACTGGGTTTCAGCCTGGTCCCAAACCTCCGCGAGTCCGGCGGAGATGAGTTTGATCACGTGGACTTCTGGAAGCGCAGTCTCTACTCCGCAGTTGCTGCCCGTTCCCTGGCGAAACATATCAACCTCGTTCAGCAGGAGGAGGCATTCCTCGGCGGGTTGCTTCAGGATCTGGGCATGCTCGCCATGAACCAGACCCTGGGCAGTGACTACGCCGCCATCTTGAAGCAGGTTGGTCTGGAGCACCGAAAACTTCGTGAAGCTGAGCAACTCAAGCTCCAGACTGATCACGCGGAGATTGGCGCTGCCTTGGCGGAGACATGGAATCTTCCGCCGCTGCTGGTTCAGCCGATTCGTTATCACGAGGATCCGACTGGTGCGCCGGAAGAACTTCTGCCGCTGATCCGTTGCGTTGTGTTAGGCGGTCGCCTGGCGGATGTTTTCACCAGTTCCAACCCCGGCCCCGCTCTTGAGGGCTACCACCAGTTGGCGCAGCAGTGGTTCAATCTCAACAAAGAGATGGCAGAGTCACTGCTCAAGGGTATCCATGAAAACACAGTCGAGATGCGTCGGCTGTTTGATCTGCCTACGGGTGAGCTGGTCAATCCCGACCAGATTTTAGCCCGTGCGACGGAAGCCCTGTTGCAGATCAGCCTCCAGACAGCGCAGCAGACCTCGCAGTTGGAGCAGCAGAATAAGCAACTGGTGGAGCAGGCCACAACCGATTCGCTCACAGGCGCCGCCAATCGCCGTCTGTTTGCGGACTTCATGGCTGATCGTTTTGCTGAGGTCCGCACCGGCGCGGGGCCGCTGAGCGTGCTCTTCCTCGATACGGATCATTTCAAGAAGTTCAACGACACCTATGGGCATCAGACCGGAGACCGTGTGCTCATTGAGCTTGCAGGTGTCCTCAAGAAGTCTGCGCCCAAGACGGCACTGGTGGCCCGGTATGGCGGCGAGGAGTTCGCTGTTGTCTTGCCCAAGACCGATCGACTTACCGCTGCCAAGTTCGCCGAAACGGTTCGCAAGCTCATCCAATCTCAAACGGTCCAGTCTGACGACGGACAAACTCTCTCCATCACCGCAAGCATCGGCGTGGCGACCTACGATGGCTCGTTCTTCACCCGTGCAGAGCAACTCGTGAAAGCTGCGGATCAGGGGGTGTACGCTGCTAAAAAGTCCGGTCGTAATTGCGTCCGCGTTTTTACCCCAAAGTCGGATAAACCACACGCGCCTACCCCGGCACAAAAAGTCGCCTGATCCATGCTTCAGATGGCTTGCCCGCGATGCCTCTGACTGGGTCAAGTGCTCAGTGACACGTTAAGTAGCATTTCACGCAACAGATTTGTCCCTCGTTCATTTTTTCTGTTCGCCGGAAAAGATTATCACTGCGGTTCGTGTGCCGAGTATCAAGGCATTGTCCAGGAAAACGGAGCGCGCTGGATCCAAAGCGTCTCGTAACGGTCCAAGGGTCTGTTCGTGAGTGATAATTCCTGTCTGCCGGTTGAGAAAATACAGCTTGTATGTCCAACCCTTCTGGCCATTAGCTTCTCCGGCTGGTTGAACGGGTCCGCCATTCGCCGGATTCTGTTGTTCGATCAGGACCGGTCCGTTATTTCCCACTTGAATAAAGCGGCGACCCTGCGGTGCAGCCGCCAGCGCTCCGGCCGGTCCATCGACCAGGCTGACCAGCACCACTTGATTCTGGCCGACCAATTGCCGCAGGAACTGCTTCTGCGGTTGCGCCACAGCGTCGCGCCATTGTGTCTTTCCATTTTTGTCCAGCGTTAAGGCGGCCCCGCGCGTCATCAGATGCCACAGTGATCCGTCGCTCCAGATGCGCATATCACCATTGGCTCTGCGGGCTGAGATCGAAATCTGTGCCATGCTCAACCTCGCGATGACAGCGCCCGTGGCAGTTTGGATCGCCGAAACCCCGCCGCTGGGCTCAGCCATAAAAAGAACCGTCGTTCCGCTGCGAGGTACGACGATCCCCATTGGTTCAGGGCTTTTGAGTCGCCACGCGACGTTGGCATCTTTGACGTTGTTTGCCACGACCTCGCCAATCGTTACTCGCAATACCAGACCTTCCGCGCTCATTCCCGCCCACATGGCGGGGAGTTTGTCATCCAGCGTTGGTCCGCGCTGCTCCCCGGTTAACGCATCGAGAACGATCACCGAGCCGCCCGCAGCATCAGTGCCTGATGCGGTGATGCCTGAAACCACGAGCGAGTCTTCACTGATCTCCAGACTTTCGAGTTGATTCATGGGGCAGAGCAGTTTCCACAGAACACGGCCGGTAGCTCGTTCAATTCCTACAAGCCTGCCGGCACGGTCACCGAGGCATATCACCGAATCATTGACGCGCAGGAAAAAAGTGTCATCCGCCGGCTGTGGTACGTTTCGTCCGGGAATAATCAGCGGGCCGTTGTTAGCCAACTCGATAATGCGGCGTTCCTCGACGCTGGCTTGCGCGAGTCGTTGTGCATCCGTGCCGACCTCGTCGAGCAACGGTCGAGCGAGCCTTTCCGGCCAGAGCGGTTTACCGGCAGCGAGATCAATTACGGTGAGTCGGCCGTCTCCACCGTTCCAGAGGATGGCTTGACCATCGCTCATCGAGATCAGCGTGAGCGGAGCGATGGGTACATCGGTTTCCCACTTGACCGCTAAATGAGGGCCGGCCAAAAGCGCAAGTTTGCCTCCGGTCTGGATGAGCATTTGATCGCGAGGCCAGGTTTCTTCGAGTTGTGCGGTGGGAATGAGCAATCGTCCGGTGAGGACACGAGGTTGAGCAAGCGGGGTCGTAATGACGGGCAGGGGAGATTCGAGGGATGGTTTTGCAGCCAGTTCCTCCAGCCACGTTGCGGTGTCGATCGGTGTGCCAGCACGAATGGGCTGGAGTTTCGGATTCAGGCGGCGGGTCTGCTCAAGCCAGAAACGTGCCTCCCGCGTGCGGCCGGTTGATTCGTAAATTTCAACGAGCCTTCCAATCGCCTGCGCATAGACATTGGTTTCCGGGCCATAGTTGTACACCCGACGCAACTGCACAATCGCACTATTCGTGTCACCAGCGGCGGCAAGGACGTTGGCCGCCGCGAGCAACGCGGACGGTGCTGATCCGGAGAGCGGGTATTGCCGCGCCACTTCAAGAAGTTGTATGGCGTCGGCGGTGTTCTGAAGTTCGTGCAGCCGATCGGCGGCTTGTGCTTCGTACTTGGCGTAAACCTTGATGCCGTTGGCTTGGATGAGATCAGCAATACGAAGACGCGCTTCCATGCCGGCTTCGCGCGTCACCGATCCGCGATGGTAAAGCTGTGACGAGAGGGTGGTGTCGGCGAGAACCGCCTGGTAGTGATCGACCGCTGCTTCAGGTTTACTCGAATCGGCGAGGAAACCGGCAACGCCGATCTGATAAGCGACCTCCTGTTGCGGCGTCGAGGCGATACTGCCAACGCGGTCGTACATCGCCTGCCGCAGCGCAGCATCGGTCGGCATCATGGCGAAGGTGAGCAGTTGATCAAACGCATGTTGAAATCGTGCATCGGAGAGTTGGGGGGCATCGCCATCCACGCCGGAATGGTGGCGTCGCAATGCTGCCAGTGCCGCGTCCGCGCCCTCCGTTGCGGCTTCCGCTTGCTTATTGGTGATCGCCACTGCTGCGAGTGACAGTCCCGGTTCAGGATCACTGAGGTTGTTTTTTATCTCTCGTCGCAGCCGGTCCAGCGCGATGGTCCAATCGAGATGGTTTTGCAGAGAATCGCTGTCGGAGACAACGATCTGGCCATCAATGGCCAGCAGGCTGCCAGGTGAATCAGTGGGGAATTGTGCGATGGTTTTCCCGTCATTGAGATTCAGGACGACGATTCGGTCTCGCTGCGGAAGCAGTATGCGGTCGGTGGTCACAGCAGCGCGGCCGCGAAAGCTCTCACTCCGCTCGGCACCGGTAACGCGGTTATTCCATTTTTCTTCAAGGGTCCTGTCATCGAGTAGATAGACCGTCGTACCCACACAGAGAATTCCCTGTTTCACGCGGAAAAAAGCGTTGGCCCCAAGCCACGCATCGCCGTCAAGCTCTCGAATGAGTTCGCCGGTATTTGGATTGAGTAATTGAGCAGGCCGGTTAACGTCGAGACTCGCTACGATCAATCCGGCTTCGACCAGGAGCGGTGCAGGCGTGTTCCATGCGGAGCCTCGTCGAGGGCGACCAAACGCCATATCCAGTTCGGTCGCCTGCGCAGGCATGACGTGGAGCCAGACCACCGCGCCGTTTCGACTTTCGAGACAACTGACCGAGCCGAGATTATCTGAGATGTAGAGCCTGCCGCTTGAGAGCACCATCTGTGACAGGGGACTGGACGAATTTCGACTGGTTGCGATCGCGCTGGAGAGGTAGCGGGTCCAGATAGGTCGCCCTGTCTGTGAGTCGAGCGCGACGACATAGGCGTCTTGAAACCCTGATCCCTGGTTTCGCCTCGCCATTACAAGGACGCGATTGTGGTCGGCAAGAGGCGTTCCATGGAAATAGGCGTTAGTGAGTGCCGGATCAGCGTCGCCGGGCTCAACCCGCCAGAGCGGTTGACCGTCAGACTCCCGCAGGCAGACCAGTGACGTGCCGCTGCTGCGGACCTGCCAGTTCATATTCACCGGAACCGCAAACCCCATGACGGTAACGACACGATCGTCATCAATGAGGACGGATCGCTGATCGGCCAACGGCCCAGTCATTTGTATCAGCGGGTTGAGTTGCGCCCCGGACGTATCCGGTCGGGTGTATGACCAGAGCAGCCGGCCGGAGTTTTGATCGAGCGCCAGCACAGCTGCACCGTTATTGATGAGAATTCGCTCGCCATGAACGACAGGTACAGGGTGCATCGCCGGCGAGGCATTAGGATCGTTGATGCCGTTGTTACGGATGATCGCCTCACGAACTCCTTCACCGAAGGGATCGGGAAGCTTGATGGTCCACAAGGCGGTGGGGAGGTTTTCAGGGACGATCGCATCCACCTGTTGCAACGCAGGATTGATCGCATGATCTCGATCGGGACGGTGTACGGATTTCGACCAGCGTTCAACCGCAGCGATCGCTACGGTGTCATTTAGTTTGCGAAGTGAGGCGAGGTGCTTCTCATACCGAGCTTGATCGCCGGAAAAAATGCCGACGGCAGCCTGGAGCATTTCCCACCGGGACTGCTGCGATTTGAGGTCGGGGTGCGAGGCCAGTTCATCAAGCACACCGGCAGCGTCGTCAGGGTTGGCTGCCTCAAGGTAGAGTGCGGCCAGGCGAAGTCCTGCTTCCAGACCGCTTGGACAGGGGAGATACCTGCCAATGACGGCCTCTAACGCAGCACGATTGGGTGCAGGCAGCGAGGCAGCGGCAAGGGCGCGCTGCGCACCGGGTTCTTCAAGCCTGCGATAGGCTTCGAGTAACTCAGGGTTACCGACAACGTCCGTCAACACCCGCCGTCGAACATCCGCGTACATTTTCTCACTCGTCCGTGCGAGCTTGGTCGGATACTCCTCCATGACTTTGCGATATACAGCAGCAGCCTCGCTGATACGCTTTTGCTCAATGAGTGATTTAGCTTGGTCGAGCAGATCCTGAGCTGCCTGTGAGTCTTCCACGTACACCGCGAGCTGCGGCATCTTGACCTGCGCATCTGCAACCGCAGCAGAGAGCAGAACGCAAAAGACCACGCTTAAGAAAGCCAGGGGGCAAAGTGTCCGCATGTGAAGGATTTTAGGCGATAGAGGGCTGCTTCCGTGAGCGTGAGGGATCTGTATTGAAAATCGAGGTTCGGATCCCGAAACCGATTCACTGGCATCCGATTCGTTACGCGCTTACCTTAGCAGTCCATGGCTAGCCGTTTTTCCATAGTCGGCATTGGTGAAGCACTCTTCGATATCTTCCCTGACAAGCAGGTGCTCGGAGGAGCACCGCTGAATGTCGCAGTCCACGCACACCAACTGACCGCTCAGCGCGGCGGCGAAGGTGTCGTGGTCAGCCGGGTTGGACAGGATGAGCTTGGTCAGGAAGTGGTGAAACAGCTTGCCAGCCGTGGAGTGAACACATCATTTCTGCAATTCGACCCTGATCGTGATACCGGCCGAGTTTATGTAGGTCTCGACAATCAAGGCCAGCCGGAATACGAAATCGTACGCGAGGTGGCGTGGGATTGGTTGAACTTCGACCCTGATACCGAGGACTTGGCGCAGAAGTGCGATGCTGTCTGCTTTGGCACACTTGCGCAGCGTAACGGTCAGGCACGACACGCGATTTACCGGTTTCTCGATACTGCTCGGCGGGCGGTACGGATCTTCGACGTGAACCTGCGACAGAACTTTTATGATCGGCAAATACTTCATCGAAGCTGTGAAGCAGCTTCGGTGGTGAAGCTCAACACGGATGAGTTGCCGGTGGTCGCGCGTGAGCTGGGACTGGTTGGTGCTGAGGGTTCTGATCACACCATCGGTCTGCTTTTCAAGCGATATCCAATGCTGAAACTGGTCGCGCTGACCCGCGGGAAACTCGGCACGGTTCTCTACACACCCTCTGGTCAGCGTCTTGAGGGCGAAAAGGTCAGCTATCAACCCGCCAACGATGCGGACGCGGTTGGCGCAGGTGATGCGTGCAGTGCGGGGTTGCTCGTAGGAATGATCCTTCGTTGGCCGCTGGAGCGCACGCTTGCATTAGCAAATCATGTCGGTGCCTACGTCGCGAGCCAGAGCGGAGCGACACCGAAGTTACCCGAGAGCATTCTGGAAATGGTCAAAAGATAAAAGGCTGCCCGCGGAACAAAGACAGATCGTTGCGTAGTGTCTGGTGAAAGGGTAACTCCACGGGTACGTCGGACGGACGCATCATCTCGTTCATCAACGACTGCCGAATGCCGTCGCAAATAAATCTTCATCAAGATCCGCAGGCATTGATCGTCCTGTTGCGTAGTTGTACAGAAGTGCCCGGAACACGCCGGAGGCAGCACTGTCAGCCGCTGCATGAATGAGAAACACCAAAAGGGCCACACCGATGATCGCGACAGCCACCACAGTGTTACCACTGCTTGCACTCAGGTAGATACCCAGGAACAGGAGCAGGTAGATCGGCAGAGCAAACAGGAAGCTCAGCAGACCAAGAGCGAAATTACCGCTCAACCCCTCGCCCCAGGTCTCTTTGAGCGTGGTCATCGACAACTTCAGTGCCTTGAAGGGGCCTACGCCTTCCACCGCCAATACGGGCACGACGAAATAGGTCAAGATCGTCCAGGCTGAACCCAGCAGGGCAGCGACGATCTTTCCAATTTTTTCATGCGTGTTCTCGATGATCTTTAGGACCACGCCAACAATCGCAGACAGCAGCGCCCATGCAGCTATCTGGGGCAGTCGTTTTACCGCGACAGACAGGCCATACTTCACCGTAGGGACTTCACCTTGCGTTACCTTCATCGCGCAAGCTGTCAGCGCGGTATTGAAAAAGACAATGATGAAAAAATTGACGTAGTAAAACGCAAACGCGGTGAGATAAACCACGGGGTCATGGTTATTTCCCGCATTGTCCAGAAACTCGGTGAACCGATGATAGGAGCCGGTTGCCCAGAGCGGTAGCACGAAGCTGAGAATGATCAAGATCGCGGAAAGAGTTGACAAAATCGGAAAAACGATGAGTTGCTTGAAGTCCCAGATGATGCCATAGCTGATTTTGGCAAACTCCCAGCCGCGCGATAGACGAAAGAAAAATCCACCACGCGGTGCGGTATCGACCGATCGACGTTTTCCGCTGGGAGCGGATATTTCGCGGACGACTCCGCCTGTTTCAGTTGAGAGTTTTCTGCCTTCCTTGAGGTTGTAGCCGCAGGCAATACAGATGACAGCCCCAGTTCCGACTTTTGCATTGCATGACGGACATTTGGTAGGCGACCCCGCCCCAGCCGTTACGCCGGGCGAGGTTTTATTGACCGGCGTCGCAGGTTCTGAGCCAGCCAGATCGTATGCGCTGTCGATTTCGCTGGTTCCGGAAGTTGGATCAACATTCGCTTTTTTCTCTGACTCCATTACGGAGGAGAGATCGAGTTTGAGATCCATATCGTCGAGAGCTAAATCCGTTGCGGTGGATTTGGCGGCAGGGTCAGAGCTGGGCATTACAAACATCGCGTTGCATTTGCAGCGGACCTTCTTACCCGCAAGATTGGGTTGCCAGCGGTACGTTCGCCCACACCCTTGGCAGGAGACTTTGCTTGTGGTTGACATCAAAGAGTCCTTTTTCAAAAGAAGGTGCAGAAATTCCAGCAAAATGCAGGCAACGCAGAAATCATTGTAACGGAGAGCCAACCTAATACGTATGTGTAAGAATCGCGGAACGGAAGCCTGCTTGACTCGACGACCCGGTGCCAGGGACTTCGCGAGGGTGAAAGATTACGGTATAATATCGCGCTGCGCCCCACCCGGTCTGGTGGGGCGGTTCGCCTCTTTTTCAAGGTTTTACCGTGAGCACGCCCCGTAGCAGCGCCCCGTCCGTCGCCGTTGTTGGCGCCACCGGCGCGGTGGGTCAGGAGTTCCTTGCCGTCCTGGCTCAACGCAACTTCCCCATGAGTAATCTCAAACTCCTCGCCAGTGCCCGCAGTGCCGGCAAGCCGATGGAGTTCAAAGGTAAAACCTACAAGGTTGAGGAACTCACGGAAGAGAGCTTCAAGGGTGTGGATCTCGCCCTCTTTTCCGCGGGTGGATCGATCAGCAAAAAGTTCGGCCCGATCTCTTCACAGGCCGGGGCGACCGTCGTGGACAATTCTTCAGCTTTTCGCATGACGGACAACGTCCCGCTGTGCGTCCCTGAGGTGAATCCCGAATCGGTCAAGGGTATTTCGCTGGGTAAGGGCGGAATCATCGCCAACCCGAACTGCTCAACGATCATCATGCTCGTACCTGTTACGCCGCTCCACCGGGCCGCAAAAGTAAAGCGGATGGTTGTGAGTACCTATCAGGCTGCCAGCGGCGCGGGCTATCAGGGCATGACTGAGCTTGAGGAACAGACCCGTGATGTGCTTGCCGGCAAGCCTGCGGTGCCGAAGTTCTTCAAGCAGCCGTACGCATTCAATCTCTTCTCCCATAACTCGGATATGTATGAGAATGGGTACAACCAGGAAGAGATGAAGATGGTCAACGAGACCAGAAAGATCTGGGGACAAAGCGTTCCGATTTGTGCAACCTGTGTGCGCGTGCCCGTGATGCGTGCCCATGCCGAGAGTATCAACCTTACCTTTGAAAAGCCGCTTTCAGAAAAAGATGCGGAGGAAATCCTGCGGTCATCGAAGGGTGTTTCGATCATCAACGATCGTGCGAATAATCGCTTCCCTACGCCGCTTGATGCGTCGCACAAAGATGACGTGTATGTCGGCCGTATCCGTCAGGACATCAGCCTGAATGGTCACGGTGATCATGGTCTGGCGATTTTCGTGTGCGGCGACCAGTTGCGCAAGGGTGCAGCACTCAACGCGGTGCAGATCGCAGAACTATTGCTTTGACAAACCACGGGTCAGGCGGCAGAACAGGCTGATTGGTGTGGCTTTTCATAAGTGAGACGCAACCATGAGCCGTATGTTTTCCAGCATCATCACTGGCGGACTCAAAGACATCGCCCGCGCGGATGCGACCGCCAGCCGCCCTGTGATGCAGGCTTCGCAGGCGTCCGCCACCGCAGTGGCATTGCTTGAAGAACGGCTGGAAAGACTCGCCCTCGTCAACATGGCGATGTGGGAAATCCTGCGCGAAAAGACCAAGCTCACCGAGGAGGAGCTGTTACTCAAAGTCCTCGAAATAGATCTCCGCGACGGCAACGAAGACGGCAAGGTTACACGCACCGTCGTCAAGTGCCAGTCGTGTAACCGCGCCATGTCCCCTCGGCACACCAAGTGCATCTATTGCGGTGCGGAAAAACTGGCGCAAAGCGCGTTTGATCGAGTGTAAAAAAGCAGCCTTCAGCCGTATTGGTCAATCATATTTTCAGAAAAGCCATCGCAGTGCGGAACGGATGTGGTGAATTAAAGCTATCTGATCAGGCGTCACGTATCTCCAAACCGACGTCGTTTCATTTTACGGATCACTGACATCGGCCAGCGCGGCATGCCTTGGAGTGCGGGCCATGCAGGAGGAGGTTCTGTTACGCCGAGTTTTTGTCGTAGCGTGGCGGCGACCCAGTCGAGCTGCGCCTTGTCCCGGCCATCCAGTACGGTTCGGCGCACCGTCATCGGCGGGGAAATCGGTGCGTCGAGGCGTGATGGCTCGGAGGGTTGCCGCAGCAGAAAAACCAGATCAAAGACCGTTGCTTCATCTGTCGTCGCCAGCCCGCTGATGACGGTGTGTACCGAAATGATGGTCCTTCGCTCGTAACGGGCGGATTGGACACCGCCGAGTCCGTGCCGTGTGACGGTGACGAATCGTTCATCCACGGCAATCAGTGCGGTTGAGCGCAGCAGGATGAGTTGATGAAGTGCAATGGCGAAACCAAACCAGCCCAGGACGGCTGCAAAGGCGATCCATACCGATCCTCGAAATACCGTGGCTGTGGCGATCGTGGCGGACAGTGCCGCGACGGCGAGTGCGGCTACCAGAGCAGCCGTGATCAAGTGTGAAGGGTGCATGGGGCCGGGATGAATACGGATAACGGGAAATCCCGTTTCATCACCCGAAGCGGCGCAGAGTTCGACACCCGGCGGGGGTTGCTGAGCAGCAATGGCATCAACATTTGCCTCGGACTCACGTGAAGTGGCGACTGCGTTTCGTACCAATTCCGCGAAATCACGGGCTTCCGAAGGCTGTGAAGCCAGTGGTTCGTTTCGCGGTTCCATTCCTCAATCATAAATCAGCCGGCTTTGTCAGCAGAAACATCTGACCGCAGATGCCGCGGTTTTGGTTACGCGGAGTGTTTTTTACACTTGGCGTATCGCGTTCCGCTCGTGGTCATGCAGGCCGAATTGGTTGACGCTGTAACTTCCGTGGTGGTCAAACCAGCGACCTAATTCTGCAGCGCCGCGCTCATCAGGTTGCAGAGCAGCACAGAACTTTCCGCCTGGGACGCTCGCTCGCAACTCACCGTCTTCGACGAGTACACGACCAGCTTTGATGACGTAGCGAGGTGATTCAAACATCGTCTGTGCGTTATCAGGTCTGTCGTGATAGAGGGTCAGGTCTGCATCCGCGCCGGGTGCGAGATGGCCTTTGTGTTTGAGGCCAAGCACTCGCGCCGGGCCGGCACGGGTGATGATCGCGATTTCATTTAGCGAATACTCACGGGTCAGATCGCGGAGTTTGCTGTTTCGCATCGCGCGTGGGTGCGCTCTGGCGATGAGTTCATCGCGGCGGGCCTTGCTCATCAATGCAGCGATGATCGTGGGATAGGTGAGAAAGCTCCCGCCGTTGGGATGGTCGGTGGACAGAAGCATCCGCCACGGGTCGCCGGCCATGAGCATCAGTTCCAGGCCGATTGCCCACTGGAGGCTGTGAAGGTAATGCTTATCGTCATAGCGGATCGGCATGAGTCCGCAGCCGCTTTCGAGTTCACTTTCGATCGAGACGTACCGCTTACCGGTCAGTTTCCAGAGGAGGTATTCGAGCGGTGTATCACCGGTCAGCGTGAAGGCATCTCCGAACATCACCTGGCCGGTGTCAGCGCTGATGTGAGCGTGGGTGTTGAAATAATCCATCAGTTCACCGGCGGCACTGGTGAAATCACCCTTGGCGGTCTTGCCATACGCATGAAATTGCAGGTGGGTCAGGTGTACGCGCCGGCCGTCCAGTGCGCGGAGTGTGTCGAGCGTCGTGGCGACATTCCCCGGCAGTCCGAGCCGATTGCAATGCACATGCGGTGCGTGCGGAAGCTTCAGGGCCTCAGCCGCATCAGCCATTGCTTCCAGAATTTTTCGCGGCGTCACTCTGGTGCCGGCCACAGCTTGATCGATCCCCTCGACCGTCAGGTGTGCCGGATCATGTCGCCAGTCCGCCACTCCGCCGGGATTGACGACCTTGATGCCATGTGCGCCGGTTTTACGCAGCATGTGGGCGATCAATGAGCTGACCCCCGTCCTGTCGTTGCGATCGAGCATTTCGATGACAGCTTGATGATTCGCCAGCAGCAGGAGAAAGCCCGCATCGAGATTCGGCGTATCCGCCAATTCCAGATGGGTCTGTCTTGCACCGCTGGGTGACACCGCTGCTTCGAGTGCGGTTGTGTAGCCCAATGCGGCATAGCGATAACCAGTGGTAAACGTACTCGGCGTGAGCACACCGGAACCGCCACGGAACTCACACCCATGTCTGCACTCGGCTGCATGGACATGGGTTGCGTGCTCCTCGCCCTGCATCATGCGTGCTCGGTTGACGACGGATGAGGCGATGTGGCAATGAATATCCACCCCGCCGGGCATAATGACCATTCCCCTCGCGTCGATGGTGCGTGGCAGAGCGTTTTGAGGCAGAGAAGAAACCACGCGACCATCCGCCACGAGAACATCACGGATGACGCCGTCGATGCCGTTGGCGGGGTCATAGACTTTTCCGCCGGTGATGCGGAGAGAATCGCTCATGTCCGTGTTCCGATTCTTCGCATGAGAGTTGCGAAAAAAGTTACCGCCGGATCAGGTGCCGCCGTTGCGGGATCGTCGCACAACCAGAGCACGATGCCGTCGCACCGCATGACTTGCGCCGCCGTGCCGGGAATGGCGTTACCGTTAATGGCGATCCGGGGGATAGTCCGGGAGATATCGGTTTGATTGCGACTTTCGGTCGAGGTATCCAGAATCAGGTCAATCGCGCCGCGTTTGAGGAGCACGTCTGCAGGCGGACACCATCGAGGGTTGCCGTCGGAAAAGTCGATGCCTCCCCCGATCGGTGAAACGCCGGTCTGCCAGGTGATCGTTTCGATGACACCGCGTTCATTGCCTCCCATAGAGTTGGCCGGCAAGGAGAAGACACACAGCCGTGTACGGCTCTGAATCTGTGCCGCCAACTTATGCCATTGACTTATCACGCGAGGATCGCAATCGGGCTTTAGAACCACCGCGACACGCTTGCAGGCACCGAAGGGGCCTGCTGTGGGATTCCGTGTCAGATCATCACGCAACCGCAGTACCACATCGAGAGATGAATCGACGAATGCGCCCAGCAGTTGTCGCTCCGCGATGCGTTGTGCAACCGGTCCGCTCCCGCCGTCGCAGCCGACCCAGACGATCATGTCGCAGGCAAAGAGGTGGCCGAGAGTGGCAGACTCTGTTACGGGTTGCGTGGTGCTGATGCGGTTGCCGATGGTCGGCAAGGGCAGCAGTCGCCCCCTGATCCGCTCCGCTAGCGGGATGACTTCGCGCAATGCTTCGATGGATAAATTGCTCAGGCCGACGATAGCAGGTGCTCGGCTGTGACTCAGCAGATCGACAGCCTTGTCCAGAATATCCGACGCGATATCCAGCGGCGCACGCGCTGTGAGGCTGGGCAGCACAATAGAAAGATCGTTGCGCAGCGTCTCACTGATCATCGGGTTGGACGGCGAAGGACTCATGGATTCGCGTGTGCAGTGATGTTCAACAAAACCAGTCATCAGCCGGAAGATGCTTCACACCCAGCCGACTTCATGGATGCAGCCGGGTCGCCGCCGACTTCGGAGAGTCAGCGTCCGTCACGACTGTGTTTCCAGCTGAGTGTAGAGTTTGGCCGCCTCCTGCCGCAACTTTGTCACGCACTCCCATCGTGTCTCGCCGGCCGCAAAAAGTGTGCAGATTGGCCTGCCTGCCTGCACTTTTTCACCGGGCATCGAAACATCCGCGACCGTATCTCGTGGGAAAATTTTGTAGAGATCAGGAATGACCGAGTCGCTCTTCGCAAAGATAATCGCCTTGGCGCAGAGAGTGTGCGTATCGTCGGCGGGGGGAGAGTTTGGATGATCGGATAGAGCCGTCATTCCTGTTGCCCGCTCCAGTAGTTCGACGCTGGCGGTATAGCGGGGATTGATTTCCACAGGCCGGATCAATCCCTGAACATCCATCACCAGGTCCACACCCACGATGCCGCGCAATCGGAAGTGCTCGGTAAGCAGAGTGCCCAGCCTGTCCAGAGCTGTCATGGCGTCAGCGGAAAGTTGCAGCGGGCCGATACCGCCGCAGTAATGAAATCCGCGTCCGCCGAAATCTGCATCACCGATGAATTGCTCCGTCACGCCCAGCAGAACTGTTCCGCGGTTGTCTGCATGATAAATCGCGCTCATCGGTTTGCCCTGGACGTATTCCTGTACGAAATACCCCACGGGGATGCTCTCCGTCGGCAACCACGGCTTGATGTTCACACCGCCAGCACTCTTGTGCGGCTTGAGCAGATATTGCGGTTCTCCCGGCTGTCCTCGCGGAGTATTTTTCACTGGCGGTTTCGGGGTGGTCGCATCGAACACACTGCAAAACCTGATTCCTTCCAGCGCGGGTAGTGACGCCAGCGCATGGGGATCACGGACAGCAGTGATGACATCCGCCGAACAACCCATGAGAGGGCGATGTCGCGCGATGGCGTCGATGATCTCCGGGTAGTTTTCCATCGCTCCGGTGCAAAGCACGGGTGCCTGCGGCGCGGATTCGAGGAGAGGCAACATACCCGCGGGGTACTGGTCAGGCGGACAGCGCACAACCGGCGCGATCGACTGAAGATCACGATCAGCAAACAGATCAATGCACCACGGATGAAAGCCGGCACGAATCGCGGACTGGGCCGCGGCACGGGTGGAAGCACCGAGAATAATCAGTTCTCTGGACAAAGCGACAGATCACTTGACGGATGTCATCATCACTTCCAGCGACGAATGAAAAACGGCGACTCGCCTTCCTTTGCCTGCGAAAGCTCAACCAGTGCAGGCACCAGCGCATTGACAAGCAAATCCATGATCTGCCGACCTTTTTCCGGCGTCGCATTTGACGGATCGCCGACACCTGACGAAGGCGCGATGCTTGCCCACTCGAACAGAATATTCAGCCCTGGTGTGGAAAGAATCTTTGTGAGTTGATAAGGCGTGACTTCACCCTTGTCCGCCGAGGGCAGGTCCACCCATTCCGGGGTCAAGTGCATGATCAGGCTCGTCTCAAATTCATCCGCATGCGTTCCCGCAGCAAGACCCATTTTTTCGTACAGGTTCGGCACGGTCAGGTAGCCATGCACCTGCACGATGAAGATCGGCACGTCGAGCATCACATCGCGCATGATCTGCTTGAATTCGTTTCCGCCGTGAAAGTTCAGGATCACCAGCCGGTTGATGCCCTGTTTGACCAGGCTTTCCGCCACATCGCGGACGACCTGTATTTGTGTCGCGGTGCGCATGGTGATCGTGGCGACCTGCGTGAGTTGCTGATTGTTGTTTCCAAATGGCAGGGTCGGCAGCAGCACACACCGTGCGCCTTGAGCGTTGGCTCGTTCGACAGCCAGTTCACCCATCGCGGTGGCTTCAATGGTGTCTGTGCCATAAGGCAGGTGGTAGTTGTGTGCTTCAGTCGCGCCCCAGGGCAGGACGGCTACGTTCGGCTTCAGATCGAGGAGCTGGCGGTAGCTCGCTTCGTGCAGAATGTAAGGACGAGCGCGATAGGGCACAGGAGTCTCCGTGGCAGTTTGGGATGCCGATGGTGTATGAACTTCGCGAAGTCGTGCCGCCCCGTCAAGTGAGTGCAACCCGAGTCCATTGCCCGCCGTACTTTTTCAACCGTCTCTAAAATGGTCCAATGCCTTCATCGTTTCCCGATGATGCTTCGCTGTGTGAGTCGTGCGGTTATCCGTTGCGCGGTCTTACGGTTGAGCAAGTTTGCCCGGAGTGCGGCATGCCGGTGGCCGATTCAGATTTCGCTCGTCGTCCGGGACTTGCGTGGCAAAAACAGGCGTCGCTGTCCTCATTCTTCTTCACGATCTTTCAGGTTATTTTCCAGCCGCGAAAGTCATTTCGATCGTTACGTGTCGGCGGATCGAATGCGCATGATCGAGTATTTCTGCTGCTGGTGGCGATTGGTATTGGTTTGGTGTGGGGCATCATCTGGAAGTGGGCGACTAAACGAACTCCCGTGCCGTGGGAATACGGTACAGGGGTTACGTTGACCATTCTCCTGTTGAGCTACATCGAAACGCTGGGGGTCACCTATATCGCAAGGCGTCGTAGATGGCGCGTGCCTTGGCGTCTTGCGGAGCGAGCAATCTGCTATGCCTCCCCCGCATGGGTCATCGCGGCTGCCTTTTACCTTCGATTTCACCTTTGGCACTATCCCTACGGCAGGCTGTGGAATTATCTACCCGACCATTGGGGACGATTCCATCACTATTACCTCATCCGTGACCTTTGGATTTATCCTCTGGTTGGCGGAGTAGCCGTCGTGTTTTTCGAGACATTTGTCTGGATCGGCATGCGTCAACTGAAGTTCGCTAATTTCGCTATATCTGACGAAAAAAGCGGCCCGCCCATACTGAATCCAGCCCTTCCAGTCAGTGCGTCCCGACCGCTAAGCCCAGATTGACCAAACCGGAAACACATGGTTAAAATGTTTACGTGGGACCGTTAGGTGTACGCTGCGTCCTGCTGAGGTCTTCGTGATCTCGCGGAACATTCGCTGTCGTGGAACAACCGGCACGAGCCGGGCGGATGGCCGCCTGTGGCCGTGACCGATCAAACCGTAGGGCCCGGATTTCGAGCCCTTGGACGGTCGCCTGAGCGACTGGATAGATTGACGATGCATCAATGTCTCGGCCTCAAAACGCGCTTGTCGATTCTCTTGTCGTGTGAATCGAGTCCCTCAACGTGTCCGGCGGAAACCCCGCCCGCACCACCGGGAACAGACTCGAAAGCACCACGGATGGTCTGCGTGGATCGTGCGCCCTGAAGGCGCAGCACGCGACTTGCGCTCGTCTGGATTGCTGCATCGGTCAGATCATCTTTGATCGGCTTGCGCCTCACCGGGTTTGTCCTTCGTTGACGAGCCCGTTTTCCCCGCCCGTTTTCGTGCCCTTAATCGCTCGTGTCAGCGGATGTGTCGCCGTTTGGTGACCCTGCCGGTGGCCGGGCAGAAAGGGGCGTCTTGCTTGCCATCCTTCCTCATTCTGGCGGATATCCCGCCCATGGCCCTGGGATTGGGCGCGGCCGGCCTCGTGGTCGGTGCCATCATTACCGTCCTGATTCTCAAAATCACCGGCAACAAAGCACTGGGAGCCGCTAAAACTGAATCCGAAAATCTTCTCAAAACCGCCCGCAATGATGCGGAGATTCTCAAGAAACAGCTCGAACTCGACTTCCGTAACGAACTGGCGAAACGACGAGAGGACTTTGAAAAAGAAACAGATCAAGCCCGTAACGAAATGAAGGAACACGAGCGGCGTCTGAGCAAGCGCGAGGACAACCTCGACCGCAAACTCGACACCCTCACGACCAAGGAAAAATTTCTCGACGATCTGGATAGCAAGATCAAGGCTCGCGATAAGGTGCTTGCCGGCAAGGAGGCTGAAATCGACCAACTCGTCGCCCAGCGGCGAGAAGCCCTCGATAAAGCGACACAGGAGCAGAAGCAGGTACTGCTCCGCATTGCGAATCTCAACCCGGAAGAAGCCCGTCGTGAGGCTTTACGCCTCATTGAACAGGACGTTCAGCACGACGCGGATGTGATCGTCAAGGCACGCATGGCCCGCGCCGAGGAGGAGGCACGCGATAACGCGCTGAAAATCACGCTCCAGGCGATCCAGCGTTACGCATCTGAGCATACGGCAACATCGACAGTCAATGCCGTCGCCATTCCCAGCGACGACATGAAAGGTCGCGTGATCGGTCGTGAGGGCCGCAACATCCGTGCGTTTGAGAAGGCGACCGGCGTGGACGTGATTGTGGACGACACGCCGGGCGTGATCGTGGTTTCCTGTTTCGATCCGGTTCGCCGCGCGGTGGCGGCCGAGGTGTTGCAGAAATTACTTGAGGATGGCCGCATCCATCCGACCCGCATCGAGGAAATTACCGAGCAGGTCAACAAAGACATGGCGCAGCGGCTGGTGAAGTTCGGCAAAGACGCTGCGATCGAGGTCAACCTGCCCGGATTGCATCCGAAGATCAGCGAGATGATGGGTCGTCTGCACTACCGGACCAGCTACGGTCAGAACATTCTGCGTCACTCGATCGAAGTCGCGTATCTCTGTCAGGTGATCGCCGACGAATTGGGTCTCAATGGTGAACTGGCGCGGCGGTGCGGTTATCTGCACGATATCGGTAAGGCGATGGATCATGAAGTCGAAGGCGGTCACCCGGCGATCGGCATGGAGTTTGCCAAGAAATACGGCGAGCGCGAGGAAGTGCTCAACGCCATCGGCGGACACCATAATGACATTCCCTCTACCAGTCCTTACACGCCAATCGTGATGGCGGCCGATGCGATCAGCGGCGCCCGTCCTGGCGCACGGCGCGAGACGTTGGAGAAATACATCAAGCGACTCGAACAGCTTGAATCGATCGCCACCAGCATGAAAGGCGTGCGACAGGCGTTTGCGATTCAAGCCGGCCGTGAGGTGCGTGTGATCGTGGACCCGGAAAGTGTGGACGACGCCAACTGCAATGTGATCGCCCGCGACATCGCCAAGCGAGTCAGCGAGGAGATGACATTCCCCGGCGAAATCCGCATCACGGTGCTCCGCGAGATGCGCACGGTCGAATACGCGAGATGATCGCGCCGCTTGCGGCGTGCGAACTTTACCGGGGATTCACAGACTCATGACCAGTCCCTACCAGCCCGCGTCGGATCGCTACGTCAACTTTCACGGTAGCGATCCTGCGCACCCGCCGCCTTACACGACCGGCAAAATTACTTATCGCCGCTGTGGTCGATCCGGTGTGCTGTTGCCGTCGATCAGCCTGGGCATGTGGCATAACTTCGGCGCACCCGGAGTCGCAGGGATTGCGGATGAGTCGGAGTTTCATGAGAACGCAAGACGGTTGTGTTTTACCGCGTTTGATCTGGGTATCAACCATTTCGACCTGGCGAATAACTATGGTCCGCCGCCGGGCAGTGCGGAGTTACGCACCGGACGGATCATCCGGGAATTACCGCGCGATGAGCTTTTTATCTCCACCAAGTCCGGTTATCTCATGTGGCCGGGGCCGTTTGGTGAGTGGGGTTCGCGCAAGCAATTGCTGGCGAGCCTTGACCAGTCGCTCAAGCGGTTGGGTGTGGAGTACGTTGATCTTTTTTATCACCACCGCCCCGATACAGACACCCCGCTTGAGGAGACACTCGGCGCTCTGGATACGGCCGTCAAACAGGGCAAGGCTCTGTATGCGGGTATCAGTAATTATTCGGGTGCTCAGACACTCGATGCGATCCGTGTGGTAAAGGAAAATCGGTTCGCGCCGCTGCTGATTCATCAGGCTTACTACAACATGCTCAGTCGCAGCATCGAGAGCGATCTGATGCCGCACACGCAGAAGCACGGCTTGGGCATCATCGCATTCTGTCCGCTGGCGCAGGGGCAGTTGACCGATCGCTACCTCAGCGGCATTCCGACAGACTCCCGCGCTGGTTCCAAGACCGGTTTCCTCAAACCGCGCAACATCACGGAGCAGACGCTCGCAAAAGTTCGCCGACTCAACGACCACGCCAAAGAGCGCGGTCAGACTCTGGCACAGATGGCATTGGCCTGGACGCTCCGTTTGCCGGGAGTGACCAGTGCCCTGATCGGAGCCAGTCGGCCGGCACAGATCAGGGAAAATGTAGGCAGCCTCAGCAATATGAATTTCACCGCTGAGGAAATAGCAAAGTTGGATCAGATTCTGGCAGCCTAAAACCTTATTTAGCCTCACCGCTTACGGTGGTTGGCTTGTTTAACCGTGCATTTCAGGTTCCTTTCTCGCGTACCGCTGACGGGCTGGTTATCCTGTGAACTTTATGCCGCGATATTCGTCTGAAGAAGGTAGGATGCGGCTCATCTTTCATCGTTCTGACAGGGGCAATTCATCGGTTCTTCCAACGATCAATCCATGAATCGTGACGAACCCGCCATCGCGGACCTCCGGCTGAGAATCACACTGCTGATTTTCAGCAGTTGGGCGATGACGCTTGTGGGTGGCTGGTGTTTACTCTGGGGATCTCTGGTTCTGCTCCTGCGTGCGACCGGCGGATGGCCTCGAACGACGATGGCTTGGGGCGCTCTCGGCATCCTGCCGGTGCTGCTGGCGGCAGGAGGGATCGCGTGGCGGCGGCGACCAAGCGCCTTTGCTGTGCGGGCGACGCTGGATCGTGTCAATAGCTGCGGCGGGCTGCTGATGGCGGCAGATGAAACCGCGATCGGCGAATGGCAGCGACGACTTCCCGCGCTAGCGGTGCCATCTTTGCGGTGGAACGCCCGCCGACCGGCGATTGTCATGCTGGCGGGTGTCGCCTTTCTCGCGGTTGGGTTCATCATTCCTCAGCGGCTCGTCGAATCGACCACCTCGCGACGACTCGATGTATCGCGGGATGTTGCTCGGTTGACCACCCAGATCGAGACGCTGGCGGAGGTCAAAATCCTTGAAACGCAGCAGGCACGTGCGCTTCAGGAAAAGCTTGAACAGATTGCGGGTGAGGCTTCGGGGCGTGATCCCGTCAAGACCTGGGAAGCCCTGGACCATGTGCAGGACACGCTGGCGCGCGCTGCCGCAGAAGCCGCTGAAAAAGCCACGGAGAAAGCCGGTTCACTGGCGGAGGGGCAGTTGCTGGCCGAAGCTTTGGAGAAAAGCGATCCGGTTCTCAATCCGGAGACGCTCAAGGAAATGTTTGATGAACTCAAAGACATCACGGAGCGCGCAGCCGAGGAAAATGAAGACCTGTTGCGCAACATCTCCCCTGAGTTGGCCGAAGCGATCCAGAACAGTGAATTGAGCGACGCCCAGCTTGACGAGGTGCGCGATCTGCTGAATCAATCGAGTGAGCGGCTCAGTGAGATGGCCCAAAAACTCGAAGCACTGGGACTCATTGATGCGGACCTTGCCCAACGTCTGCGGCCGGCTGACAGCAGTTCTGGAACTGACAGCGAAAGCGAATCATCCGCCGATGCTGCGCTGGAGCTGCGCGAATTCCTCAGCCAAAATCCCGGTATTCCCATCGATGAGGCAATCGTAATCATCCGTCAACCGGGTCGGGGCGGCATTGACCGTGGTCGCGGTGATGCGGAAATGACATGGAAGGATCCGTCATCGGAAGAGGGGGTGAAGTTCAAGGAGCAGGAACTTCCCCCGGCGAAACTCAACGCATTGAAAGATTCCAAGCTCTCGGCTATCAGCATGGCCGCACCGAAGGTTGACGAAAAGGCTGCTGGATCAAGCGGCGGAGCGTTAAAGGATGCCTCAGCAGGAGGCGGTGCAGCATTTACCCATACCGTCCTGCCGCGACATCAGGCCGCGGTGAAAAAATACTTCGAGCGTGAGGAAAAGGACGCGAAGAAGTGATAATTTGCCCGCAACTACCACTCGACCACTCGTTTTGATGAGGATGGATAACGATGGAAAACGGACTGCTGCAACCGGCTGATGTCGAGCCTGTGGCCAAACTGGCGCAACAGATTCTCATCCAGCTCAATCACGCGCTGCTCGGCCGGCCGGAATTACACCGGCTGGTGCTCACAGGAATTCTCAGCCGTGGCCACATTCTTCTCGAAGGGTTGCCCGGCGTGGGCAAGACCGCGCTGGTCAAGGCGCTCAGCGGTATGTTGTCGCTGAACTTCAGCCGGGTGCAGTTCACCCCCGATCTCATGCCCAGCGACATCCTGGGTACACACATCCTTCAGGAAACCGCGGCAGGCAGCGGTGGTGCAGGCAGTCGGCAACTGGTCTTTCAACCCGGCCCGATCTTCACCAACATCCTCCTGGCTGATGAAATCAACCGCGCCAGCCCCAAGACGCAATCCGCTCTGCTCGAAGCAATGCAGGAACAGTCCGTCACTCTGATGGGGACGACACGTCGTCTGCCCGAGCCGTTTTTCGTACTCGCCTCGCAAAACCCGATCGAACTTGAAGGAACCTATCCGCTGCCCGAAGCGCAACTGGATCGGTTTCTTTTCAAGCTCATCGTTACTGACGTAGGGGTAGATGTTCTGGAGCAGATCATCTCGACTCGAAGGCGCGGCGAACTGCCCGAAACCCACGCTGCCCTGACACCCGGTGACCTGCAGCGGCTTTTCTCCGTCATGGATCGTGTGTTCCTGCCGCGAGCCGTCTCTCGATACATTTCGCGGCTGGTGACGGCAACGCATCCGGGCACGGCTGAGGCAACCGAACAGGTCACAAAATATGTTTCCTATGGCGGTTCACCCCGCGCAGCCATCGCCATGGCAGAGGCCTCCCGCGCGTACGCTCTCATCGCCGGACGGCCGACGGTGGGATTTGAGGATGTGCGCGCCATCGCTCCGCATGTGCTGAATCACCGCATCATTCTCAATTACCAGGCCCGCTTTGACCGAGTGACATCTTCGGCTGTGGTTGAAGGTCTTCTCAAACAGCTTGACGAGGCGGGTCTGCAACTTCACGGAGAAGTCGAGCTTGCCGCAGCTCCACGTTAGCGCGCGGTGTCTGCGGTGCGGTTGAATCGCAAAAAACCGACTCGAAGCGACCGTTGGAACCCGTTTTATGCCTAAAAATCCCGCTCGTTTATTTCAGCCGGTCTTTTACGGGTTGTTCGTTGTAATTGCGCTGGTCATTCCCCTTTCGGCGCAAGCTGACAAGTTCGGAGAGATCTCGGTTAAAGTCGCCGCGCCGCCAAAGGCGGAAACGGAATATGGTTACGCCGAATATCGCGCGACGATCACCAACCATTCCACGAAGTCGCATGAGATTGCTATCTCCTTTGATGGTCGATACGGCAATGGAATGATTGAAAAGCTGTCGAAAACGACGGCAGTGCCGGCACAATCGACCGCCTCCGTGTCGCTTTTTCAGCCCTTCCTCCCGCTGGGTATCGAGCAAGTTAATGTCCAAATAGACGGGCAACAGCAGATAAATCCGATCACCATCAGCAACACATCTCATGGACGAAATCGGATAAGTTACTACTGGTCCCCAGCAAATCTGGGGATTGTGCTGGCGTCACGCGAGATCATGACACCGCTGGCGTCACGGATGAGTTCGACTTCGCTGCTCACACTCGTGCAAAACCCTGACGACGTGCCGCAGTGGAGCTCAAACTGGCTGGGCTATACGAGCTATACAGCCGTTGCACTGACCGGCCGAGAGTGGGAACGCATGCCGGAATCAGTGCGCACAGCAGTGAGGCGGTATGTTCTGGCGGGCGGGGTGCTGCTGATGCTCGATCCAGGTCGCTGGCCTTACTTTGGGGAGGAGACATCGTCAGATAAATCCTTGCCGTATGGTTTTGGTCTGATACTTCGAGGGCAGCCAAACGATATTTCCAACTGGTTGTCGGTCTGCGAGGCGACAGAATCACGTAACCGGAGCATGTGGTGTAACTTTACGATTGAGGAGTCACACTCGGTATTTCCAGTGATCAAACAGTATGGAATACCCGCGCGGAGCATATTGGCGCTGCTGGTGCTGTTCGCGTTGGTCATCGGGCCGCTTAACTTTGTCGTCCTTGCGATCAAGAAACGCCGCATGTGGCTGCTCTGGACCGTTCCGGCAATTTCGCTGGTGGCGTCGCTTGGTATTTTCATCTATGCCGCTTTGTCCGAGGGTTGGACCACCAAGGTTCGCTGTGAGACAGTGACCTATCTCGATCAGCGCAGCCACGAAGCGGCGACCTACGGATACCTGGGGGTCTATTCCACGTTCACACCGAGTGACGGGTTACATTTTTCACAGGAAACCGAAGTCTGGGCGGATCTCCAATCCGAGCATGATGACCCCCGTATGAGCCAGCGGACGATTGATTTATCACAGGATCAACATTTCAAAGCCAGCTGGGTCTCTGCGCGGGTACCCGCGTATTTCAAGGTGCGCAAGTCAGAAGCGTGCCGTCAGCGCCTGGTGACGGATCGCGAGCCTGACGGTTCTCTTTTCGTGACTAACGGCCTGGGTGCGACATTGATTGAACTGCACCTGACCGACAAAGACGGCCGGGGATACTCCGCATCGAACATTCGTGCCGGCGATCGAGTGAAGCTGACACCAATACCGGATCAGGAAAGCATCTGGAAAGCGGAAATACTCAGCGAGCTTATCGCTCAGGATTGGCGCAGCGCGATTTCATCAACGATGCAGGCGAGACCACGGTTGCACCGGCCCAATTCCTATGTGGCACTATTGGAGGGCACGCCTTTTATGGAGCAGCCTATGCCGGATGCCGCCGAAAATATCTCCCGATCTGCTGTCATTGGGGTGCTTGAGGACTGAGTTCCCTTTCACAGGGTATTTCGCTCATGGAAGTCAAGATCAATCAGCTCAAAAAATATTTTGGCACCACAAAGGCGGTGGACGGCGTAAGCTTCAGCTTCACCTCCGGACAGATTTTCGGCTTTGTAGGGCCGAATGGATCGGGTAAGACCACGACCATGCGCATCCTCGCGACACTCGACGAGCCGAGTGATGGCGACTGCTCCATCGACGGCATGTCCGTGCTTCAGGAACCGGAAAAAGCCCGTCACCTGATCGGATACATGCCGGACCTTCTGCCGACGCACCGTGATATCTCGGTTCACGACTACCTCGATTTTTTTGCTCGCGCCTATGCGATGCGCGGCGCAGCGCGACATCGAACGGTTCAGAGCATCGAGGAGTTCACCAATCTCGTCGGTATTCGTGACAAGACGCTCAAGGCACTGTCGAAAGGCATGAAACAGCGCGTGAGTCTGGCGCGGGCACTGATCCACGATCCTCCGCTGTTGATTATGGACGAGCCTGCGGCTGGTCTTGATCCCCGGGCGCGCATCGAGTTGCGCGAGCTGCTGAAGATCCTGGCCGGCCGGGGAAAAGCGATTCTCATCAGTTCACACATCCTGACCGAGCTTTCGGAAATATGCGACGGAGCGGTCATCATCGAGCAGGGACGGATGCTCCGCGCGGGAATGCTCCACGACATTCTGATGCAGAACGATACCGGTCAGTCATCACGGCGGACGATCATCATCCGACCGCTGGGTGAAGTCGGCCGGCTGCACAAGGCGGTGCTTCAGATCCCCGGTGTGGAGTCCGCGACAATCAACATGAATGTCGTCGAGGTCGATCTGACCGGCGGCGACGAGCAATGCGGCGAATTGCTGCACGCTCTGGTTGGTCAGGGATTCCGTATCGCCGAGTTCCGGCAACAGCGCGACAACCTTGAAAAAATCTTCATGGACGTGACCAAGGGAGAAGTGCAATGAGTGCCAGCACGATCATCAATTGGTTTGACGATGCTCTGAATCCGATCGTCATCAAGGAACTGCGGCAAGCGGTGCGATCACGGTTTGTGACGATTGTGCTGTCTCTGTTTCTGCTGCTGGCAGTGCTGATCGTTGGTACGGTTCTGCTGTCAAGCTCCCAGAGAATGCTCGATCCCTGGGCGGGGCGCGATGTGTTGATGGTGCTTCATGCAATCGTACTGGCGACCTGCCTGCTTTTTGTGCCGGCTTATACCGGCATTCGCATCTCGGCGGAGCGGTCAGACACCAATGTCGATCTGCTCTTTATCACCACGATCCGTCCCCGCTCGATCGTGTGGGGAAAATTCTGGTCCAGCACGCTGCTGGCAGGCCTGATTTACAGCTCTTGTCTGCCTTTCATGACACTGACCTATCTGCTCCGAGGTGTCGATTTGATCACGATGGTCGTCCTCGTGGCGGCGGATTGCGGCGTGATCATGGCGTCGATCATGCTGGCCATCTTGATCGGCTGCTTAGGGCTCAACCTCATCGTCAAGCTGATACTGGGGCTGGTGGTGATGTTTGGATTACTGGGTGCCTACATCGCAATGATGGAATTCAGCGATGATCTGCTGCGCTTTGGCGTCGGGGCGTGGCTCGGCGCAGATGGATTCCTGCTGATCGCGGGACTGTGGTTCAGCGGGTTTGTCGCGGTGGTCCTGCTCCTGGCGTTTCTGGCAATCGCCGTCATCAAGCCGGTATCAGCTAATCGCGCCTTACCCGTTCGTGTGCTGATGACGATTCTCTGGCTGCTGGGCTATCTTGTGATAGGAGTAATCAATTTCACCATTTCAGATATGGAGGGGGTACCGATATGGATCTGGTCATGTATCTGTCTCATACCCTTGGGGTTGAACCTGTTCGTCGCCACCGCGGAACGTAATACATGGGGCATGCGCGTGCGGAGGCAAATCCCGCGCAGCGCGCTGGGACGTGCCGTGGCGTTCCTGTTCTTCAGCGGTGCGGCTGGCGGCATTCTCTGGACCCTCATCCTGGCCGCCTTCACCTTGCTGGCTTTCCCGTTGTATTTCGGTCTATTTCTAAAAAATGCCAGTGGAATCGGTGGTTTCCCCGAATGGGTGTTGAAAGCAAACTGGGCCGCCGCGGTCACAGCGTTTTATCTGGTGGCCTATGCCTTAACCGCGGTCCTCATTCGCTCGTATCTGCTCCATCGGTGGTTCAAGCCAATCACGACACCAGTCATCGCCGCCGCATTGATGGCGATCTTCACAGTGGTGCCGATCATTATTGCCTTTATCTTCAGCTTCGATCCGTTTGACCAACAGGACCTCATCATGCTGGGTAATCCCCTGGCACCGCTCATTAAATTTGAAAGATCTATGGAGTACCTCTATGTGGCAGCGTGGGTGGCGATCCCCTGGGCGATCGTAGCTGCGGTTCTGTCGCTGCCGTGGATGAGACGACAGATGCGCGAATTCCGCAGGCCGGATCAGGTAACGCCGACGCCGTGAACCGGGAAACCGATCGGATGGACGAGGACTACCGAAAATCATTGGCGGAAGGAGAGCTTGTCGGTGCGCGCTACGCGCTTGCCGCACCGCGTACCGCCCCATTGGGGGTCGCCGGATCACAGCTCGGTCGTGCCGCGGGTAGCTCGCTGGAGTTCATGGACCACCGCGAGTACCAGCCTGGTGACGATCTGCGGCGCATCGACTGGTCCGCCTACGCCCGCACCGATCGATTGATCGTCAAGCTCTATCGGCAGGAGGTCAGCCCGCATGTTGACCTGCTCATGGATGGTTCACGGTCCATGGCCGTCACTCCCGCCAAGTCACGCTTCGTCCTCTCGCTGGCAGCGATGTTCGCCGGTGCAGCCGGCAACGGCGGGTTTACTCATCGCGCCTGGCTCGCTTCAGCCGGCTGTGAAGCGGTCGCCAACGGTGCGGAGCGCCCTGGGTCGTGGGATCGGATCGACTTTGACCATCGCGGATCCCTTACGTCCTCTCTTATGAGGACTCCGCCGCGATGGCGTCCCCGTGGCGTGCGCATTCTGATCTCTGATCTGCTTTTCCCCGCCGATCCGCTGGTCACCCTCTCGCAAATTTCGCATGGATCAGCCGCCTGTGTAGTGGTGCAGTGTCTCGCCGCGGCTGATATCGAGCCGCCCGCGCATGGAAATGTCCGACTGGTGGACTCTGAGACGCAGGTGATGCGTGAAGTATTTGTCGATGCCGCTGCCCAGGCAACCTATCGCGCCAACTTCACTCGCCATCAACAGAATTGGCATCTGGCCTGTCGTCAGACCGGTGCGATTTTCGTTTGTCTCATTGCTGAAAATGTTCTCAAGGATTGGAGTCTTGAGCCGCTCGTCGCGGCCCAGGTGCTGTCGGTCAACTAACTCCCGGAAGTCCGACCCACGGGCCAGATAACCCCGATACTCCCGACCGCGAATCTCCAGTTCGCAACGCCTTCTTAGAATTCCCGTGCCTTTTCTTACGTTTCCACTGGCTTTGTTCACCCTTGCCGCGGTGCCGACACTGGCCGCGATTTATTGGCTGCGCAACCGTTTCCGCCAACAACCCGTCTCAAGTCTGATGCTCTGGATGGACCAGCATCAAGCCCGTGAGGGCGGCCTGCGCGTCAAACGTATTCAGACGCCGCTCCTCTTTTTTCTGGAGATGGCGGCTCTGATTCTCCTCGCGATAGCGGCGACGGCTCCGCAGATTCTCTGGGGTTTTAACCCTCGACCGCTGGTCATCGTGCTGGATAACTCTTATTCCATGCGGGCGAAGGCCGGCACGGATGCCCGGACTGTGCGGGATCGCGCGCGTCAGGCTGTGGAGCGGGAGATCGATCGCGAGAGTGCCCGTGGGATGCGGATTATTCTCGCTGGCGAGGAACCTCGCGTGCTGGTCGATGCGGGACGGACACGCGCTGAAGCCGCGTCACGATGGGAGGAATGGAAATGTGATGCGGTCAAAGCAGACCTTGATCGCGCTCTGGCGTTGGCGGGGGAGTTGGGCGGGCCTGACGCGCGGATTCTGGTCGTCACTGATGTGCCGCCTTCGAGTCAAATCGAGGATGGCCGCGTCCGCTGGCTGGCGTTCGGAACGCGGGAGCCGAACGTGGCGATCGTGACCGCTGCCCGCACAAGGTTCGACAAGCGCGACCGCTGTTTGTTTGAGGTTGCGAATCTTGATCAGAATCCGCGCAAGGTTTCGCTCATCATCGAGCAACGATTCGCGGTCGGCGAAGGCAGTCCCGCCCCGCAAATGAGCCGCGTGGAGATGGATATCGCACCGGGAGCAACCAGTCGTGCGGTGTTGGAGGTGGATTCAAGGGTCGCTCAGGTATGCGGCAGGCTGGCGGATGATGCGCTGTCGCTCGATAACGAAGTAGTTCTTGTTCCGCCTCCTGATAAAAAAGTACGAGTTCAGGTGGCGATCACCGATCCGAAGCTCCGTCCGCTGGTCGAACTCGCCATTAAATCAACCGATGAAGCTATCCTCGTACCGTCGCGTGCGGATGTGATGATCAGCGACGCCTACGCTGCTCCTGTCCGTGGAACCTGGCAGGTGATGATTGAAAATCCTGTCGGTGACTCAGCCACGCCGTATGTCGGGCCGTTCGTCGTCAACCGCGCACATCCAGTCGCACGGGGTTTGACTCTCGATGGAATCGTCTGGAGCGGCCAGCCCCCGCTTACCGACGCTGCCGCCACTCAGCCGCATAACACAGCCTGGCCGATCATCTCCGCCGGCAACACGCCGCTGCTGACCGACGCGGAGCGTGCCGGTCGTGATCACGACCTTTGGCTCAGTCTGCGCAGCGAACTGTCCACGCTTACTCAGGCACCCGCGTGGCCGATCCTCTGGTGGAATCTCGTGCACTGGCGTGCCACAACACTTCCGGGACTGGATGACGCGACAGTCCACGTCGGCGGTGAAGTCGGGCTGGCGGTGCGTTCGGACGTGGAACAGATCGAACTGACGACTCCCAGCGGGGCAGTGCGGCGCTTTGCCGCAGACGATGGCCGTGTCACGATGCGCGCAGAGGAAACCGGCGTCTATCAAGTCCGGGTCGGCACAGCCGAGTACGCCTTTTCCGCTGCTCCGATGAATCGCGATGAATCCGACCTGAGTCGTGCCGCGACCAGCGCAGCCGGTGCTTGGGAGACGCGCGGCCGGATGTTGCCGGGATATCACGATCTGACTTGGCTGCTGCTGGTCTCAGCCATGTTGTGTCTGGCTGTTCACGCCTATTTTCTGAGTCGATCAGGAAGGGCGGCTCACGAATGACACTACTCTGGCCCGTCTATCTCCTGTTGCTGTTGCCGCTAGGCGTGATGATGTGGTACTGGCCGCAGCCCACCGCTGTCCTGCGGGTGTTGCGCGGCCTGACGCTGTTGTTGATCGTCCTCGCCTTGACCGGGTTGATGGTGAAGTTGCCGAGCCGGGCTGGAACCATCATCGTCGTGGCGGATCGCAGCGCATCGATGCCGGGTAATCACGCCGCATCGGAAAAAGAACTGATCGAGCTGATTTCCAAAGCTCGCGTCAGTGAGGACCGTGTCGGCGTGGTGACATTCGGTGAACACGTGAGGATTGAGCACTCACCCCAGACCGTGCCATTCACAGACTTTACGCAGGATGTCGGCGTCAATGGTTCGCGTCTGAGTGAAGCGGTGGAGAGGGCGCTGAGCCTGATCGAGCCAGGCACGCCGGGACGAGTCGTGGTGCTCAGTGACGGACGCTGGACCGGTACCGATCCGGTTTCCGTTGGTGCCTTGGCCGCCACACGCGGAATTCCCATCGATTTCCGAGAGATGGGGCGGACATCCGCTTCTGACACCGCTATCACACGACTGGATGCGCCGGTTTCGCTGGCTCCACGGGAAGCGTTCATGGTGACTGCGTGGGTACGTTCGCCGGTCTCGCAGGAGATCGTCTATGAACTGCGTCGCGGCGATCAGAGCATCTCACAGGGAAAGCGGCACGTTGATGCGGGAATCAGCCGTCTTATTTTTCGTGACATTGCCGAACAGCCGGGCACGCTTCAGTACTCGCTGAATGTCACCGGCCAGACGGACGATCCGGTGCCGGAGAACAACACCGCCCGATTGCTCGTCGGCGTCGAGGGGCCTCGACCGATGCTCTGTATCAGTGACTCGGCGGATGCGGGATATGCCTCGCTGCTCCGCGCCGGCGGCTTGAACATCACGATCCGCAAGCCAGCCGAAATGCGTTGGGATCTGGCGGACCTTTCAAACTTCACCGGCGTGATCGTGGAAAACATCCCCGCCGGCAAACTCGGCAGCGATGGCCTCAAAACACTGGCTGCCTGGGTCAGTGATGCCGGCGGCGGACTGCTGATGACCGGCGGGCGTCAGTCATTCGGCCCCGGCGGTTATTTCAAGTCGGCACTGGATCCGATTCTGCCCGTGTCGATGGAGCTTCGCCGGGAACATCGCAAACATTCGCTGGCGATCGTCGTAGCACTGGATCGTTCCGGCAGCATGGCGGTGCCGGTCGGCGGCGGACGGACCAAAATGGATCTGGCAGACCTGGGGACCGCGCAGGTGATTGACATGCTGTCGCCCATGGATCAGTTCGGGTGTATCGCGGTGGACAGTGCGCCGCATACGATCGTCGAGCTTTCCACGATGGATAACAAAGAGGCTGCGCGGTCGCGCGTCCTGTCGATCGATTCGCAGGGCGGAGGCATTTTCGTCTATGAAGCACTCGCCGCTGCGGCGAAAATGATCAGTGCTTCCGAACCGCAGACCAGGCACATCATTCTTTTCGCCGATGCCGCTGACGCCGAGGAACCCGGTCAGTACCGGGATCTGATTGATGCCTGCCGCAAAGCGGGCATCACGATCAGCGTGATCGGCCTTGGTACGGAGAAGGACAGTGATGCCGAGCTTCTCAAGGATGTCGCCCGGCGCGGCGAAGGACGAATCTTTTTTACCAACGACCCTGAGGAACTGCCGCGGCTGTTTGCTCAGGACACATTCGTGGTTGCTCGCAGTACGTTTGTCGATGAAGTCACCGGCGTGAGCACGACGGGCGTTCTCTCGTCGCTGACGGGTAAGACATTCACCGACCCGCCGCCGGTGGGTGGCTATAACCTCTGCTATCTTCGCGATGGTGCTCAATTGGCGGTCGTAACGCAGGACGAATACAAAGCTCCAGTCGTAGCCGCATGGCAGGCGGGAATTGGCCGCGCGACGTGTCTGACGCTTGAAGTCAATGGCGAGTTCACCGGGCCGGTACGCAGTTGGAAAGAGCTGGGCGATTTCCTGACGAGCCTGGCGCGATGGACTGGCGGAGCGCAGGGAAATCTACCCGAACACATGCTCCTGACACAGGATGTCGAAGGCGGTATTTGTCGGTTGGAACTGCATCTGGACCCGCAGCGCAAAACGGATCCCATTTCCAGTCTGCCTGTGGTGACGACATTGCGCGGTCATCCCGGTTCAAAACCCGCTACCGAGCGTGTAATGATGCGCTGGACCTCAGCCGACTCGCTGACTGCACAGATTCCGCTCTATGGCGACGAAACCGTCCTTTCGACCGTCAACGTCGAAGGCGCGGGGCTGGTCAGCATGGCTCCCGTGTGTCTGCCGTATTCACCGGAATATCGCCCGACGGATAATCGGCGCGGGCTGGTTACTCTGCGATCTTTAGCACGTTCAACCGGAGGACAGGAAATCATCAACGTCGCCGACGTCTGGCGCGATCTGCCGCGACAGCCGCGATTGATCTTTCTGACGCCGTGGCTGGCGATTGCCGCAGTTATCTGCTTGCTGCTGGAGGTGCTTGAGCGACGGACGGGGGTGCTGTCATCCGTGCAATGGGGCCGGCTGCGCGGTATGCGGCTGCGTCTCGATCGCGCAGAAAAATCACCACGTGACTCATCATCAACCGGGTCTCGAGAATCCACAACGTCAACCGGTGTTCCACGGATGCCAACCGCAGCCGAGTCTCCTGCGTCAGAAGCTTCATCCATCCGCGAAGATGCGCCGCAAGCTGACCTTAGTGACGTATTACAGGATGCACGCCGCCGTGCGCAAGGACGCATCAAGCGCTGATCGTCGTTCCATCGTTACAATTCCACACCTGATGATTGAAATGGTTTCGTTGCACCACGGCGTGATGTCGCGTGATAACTCGCGGCCTGTGCTGCATCGGCAGCAAAACGATCGGATTTAACTCATGGCTAAACGCATACGTATCGGACTTGTTGGCTGTGGTCGGCGGGGAAGTTATATCGCGTCACTTTTTCAGCAGCATCCGCTCGCACAGGTGACTGCATTGATGGATCCATTCCCGGCATGTACCGAGGAATCGGCCAGAAAACTGGGGCTTGCTGATGCAAAGATCTATCACGACTTCGATCGATTCCTGGCAGACTCGCCGACGGATGCACTGCTGATCGCATCGGACCCGCTTAAGCAGGTTGACCTGGCGTGTCGTGCGATGGAGACCGGCAGGCACGCCTGTACGGAAGTGCCCGCTGCATTCACCATCGACGAGTGCTGGCGTCTGATCCGAACCGTGAACAAGACACGGTGCAAGTATCAGCTTATGGAACAGACCCGCTATTGGGGATTCGTCGATGTGTGGCGGTGCATGGTCGAACGCGGTGAGCTTGGCCACGTATGCCTGGCGCAGGGTGAATATGTTCACTATGAACGGGACTGGAACTACTGGGTCGATCCGAAAACAGGCCAGTTCCACCGCCAGGTGACGAAACCCGCGAACAGCGACTTCGAGGCGACGTGGCGGCAAAAAGTATTCGGCGATCCGATCCTTTACCTGCCGCATACGCTCAGCCCCATGTTGAAGATGCTCGGCACACGGGTCCGTCGCGTTTCCTGCATGGGTACCCGGCCGGGAAGTTATTCCTATCCTGATGAGCCCAACAAGCTGCGCGATCTCGAGTACGCGCTGATGCACACGGAAAATGACAATCTCCTCTTGGTCGGGGCGGGTTTTTCCATGCCCCACGTCAAACGCGGCCCGCTGCATTCACACTGGTACGAGCTGCGCGGAACCAAAGGAAGTGTGACCTCGCCTCGCTATCCCGACGATCAATCCCGGCAGTGGAAAATTGGCGGAGAAACTTACGAGCCGTGTGAGTTTTCAACGACACCCGTGGACGCGACAGAGGAAGAATCCAAATCCGGCCACGGCGGTGCGGACTTCAAGCCGGTCGATACATTCCTGCGCGCCATTGCGAATGACACGACACCACCCGTGGATGCGGTGCTGACAGCAGAGATCACAGCACCGGCGATCCTCGCTGCCGAATCGGCTCGGCGGGGCGGTGCGTTGCTTGAATTACCGGATTTCCGTGCGGTGTGATCGTGGCTATTCAGGCCACCTCACGCCCAGCTCCGCATCGGTGCGGACTTCCCTTGCGCCCCGTTTGACCGGACGCAGTACGGTTGCACGACGTTTCTCCCAGAACTTCCTGAATCGCGCCACGTTCCAGACCGGCACGCCGTGCTCTCTCGCGTAGCGAAGCACCGGCACCCACATCGGGCTGCTGTAAGTGGCAAACGAAACCGGATGCGAATTGAAGCAGAGCATGCTGTGGTAGCGGTGAATGTTTTCCGCCAGTGTCTCCGTGACCAATTTGATCCCCGCATCCACGGTGAGGTTGAGGGAAAATTTGGCACTGAATCCGGCATTGAGCGTGGTCTCGTCGGAGAATTGCGACGCCAGTTGTGTGACCGGCAGCACTTCGCCTTGCGGCGACGCAAAAGGCAGAGGAAGCCCTGACGCGGTCATGTATCGCGATGCTCGTGGCGGCAGGGAGTAGTAGTTGCAGTCCCAGGTGAAGCCATGCCGGGCTTCGATGCGCGGACCTTCAAGATAGCTGGTCCAGGCGATGCAATGATTTCGGATTGAGCCGGACGGCGCACGGCCATAGCGACGACGGAATTGCTCGACATGGCTTCCCAGCTTCGCGTCCCAGGTCGATCCGGTCGGTGGCGGCAGGTCGGGGTGAATAGAAAAGTCGTAGCCGCGCGAGGCAAGCTCCTCGAACCACTTCGGATCCATGGCACTGTCGCTTTTTCCCGCATCACGCACCAGATAGAACGTGATTCCCGCGTTGTGTTCATCCACAGCCGAGATCAGTGCTTCAAACTGTTCGCGTGTTGAGTAGTCGTCATCCGAGGTGAAGACAACCATCGTCGGCACGTTATTGGGGTAATACCAGAGCCACGGTAAAACAGTGTCACCCGGCCAGGCGCGGTGAACGAGTTCACGCAAGAGGCGGCAGTGCAGGTCTGCGCCGGGAAAGGCTGCATCCTGTGGATTCCAGATGCCGGCGAACAGATCAGCCGGCCGCATCCGCGCGATGCCGGTGTTCCGTACTCCAGCCAGCATCGGGTCACCTTGCCTCAGGGTGTAAACGGTGGTCAGCAGGTCATACGCCAGCGCGACGATGCAGCCCTTGCCTCGGCGGAGCGTGAGAATGGCCGACGCATCGGCAGGCTTGCCGTCTGCTTCGAGCAGCGGAGTCCGGTGCGTGACCTCAGTCTCCGGCGCGGGGGAGTAAAACGCAGACCAGCCTCGTGTGGGCAGGCCGCTATCAGGGAAAGCTGCACCCTGTGCGCCCACTCGTGCGTGCAGGCGTCCTTCAAAGCGCATGGGAATGCCCATCTGCGCTGCCAACGCCTCGCCGGGCATGACCGCCACCAGTCCGCCGCCGCCAGCGACGAACTCCAGGAGCATCGCTGCTCTGGTCGGTTCCGGGTCGGCTGGACCAAGAAGAATCAGGGAGCGATCCGCGAGCATGGCCGGTGTCAGTTCATCGAGCCACGCCGTCTGAAGATCGTTGATGCCCTCAAGGTGGAGTAATTCCGCCAGTGCCTGCGGCGAGTTGAACCATCGATCCGATCGCTCCGCGAGAACGAGAATGCTGGAGGTTGACATGGCTGAATGATACCGAAGCGCATCCGGTCAAGGCAGAAAGGGAATAACGTGGACGTGATGAGCTAGATCGAGTAGTCCTCGCCGAAGACCTTGTAATCACGAGCACTGACAAACACATCCACGCCGGTCTGGAGCTTGAGGGCCTGATAGCGTTCATGCGGCAAGGCCACCTGAACGTACTCGCCTTGTACGCTGGTAAGCTCCACTTTGACATGCGGACCGGCAGAATTGATGCGGTCCACGCGGGCCTTGAAAGCCGGTCGCCCATCCGGCTGGTGCAAGATGTCGAAGTCATGCGGACGAACAAAAATTCGCTGCGCTCGCGCATCCGCAGCTCTTGTACCATCCGTCGGCTTGCCGTCGAAAATCGCCTTACCGTCGACTACCCGCGCGTGGAACAGATTTACGTTGCCCAGGAAATTGATCACGAATTCCGTCGCCGGCCTGTGGAACACTTCCTCCGGTGTGCCGGCCTGCTCGATGTGTCCCTTGTTCATCAGCACGATTTTGTCGGCGACCTCCAAGGCTTCTTCCTGATCGTGCGTGACGAATACGCTGGTGATGTGGATTTCATCATGCAGTCGCCGGAGCCAGCGGCGCAGTTCCTGTCGCACTTTTGCATCCAGTGCGCCGAAAGGTTCATCGAGCAGAAGAACCTTGGGCTCGACCGCCAGCGCACGCGCCAGCGCGACGCGCTGACGCTGACCGCCTGAGAGTTGCGACGGGTATCGGCCGGCAAGTCCTTCCAGTTGAACGAGCTTGAGTAATTCGTGAACCCGATCACGAATCGCCGCCCGTGAGGGTCGTGTCTTGCGCGGCCGCACTCGCAGACCGAACGCCACGTTTTCAAACACCGTCATGTGACGGAATAGCGCGTAGTGTTGAAAGACAAAACCCACGCGGCGTGCCCCGATGTCAGCCGCCACGACGTTTTCATCGTGGAATCGGATTTCACCTTCACCCGGATCGGGTGTCTCCAGTCCAGCGATGACACGCAGAAGCGTGGTCTTGCCGGAACCCGATGGCCCCAGCAGGGCGACCAGCTCGCCGCTGGGTACTTCCACGGAAACATCATCGAGTGCGCGGAAGTTACCGAAGGTTTTCGTGATGTGTTGAACCGTGATGCTCACAGGCCCAGCTCCTCTTGCGAGTTCGGATCAGGTGGATTGGCAATGCGGGCGGGAGTCGCTCTTGCTGTGGTCGCAGATGTCGAGGCATCCAGCGATTCCGGGGGATCGAGGTCTTGTTCCGCTTGTCGATGAACGGTCCACTCGACGAGAGTCTTAAGCCCCAGCGTGACCAGTGCGAGCAGCGCAAGCAATGAAGCGACGGCAAAGGCCGCGACGAAGTTGTATTCGTTGTAGAGAATCTCGACGTGCAGGGGTATGGTGTTGGTCTTGCCGCGGATGTGTCCCGAGACCACTGACACGGCCCCGAACTCGCCCATTGCCCTCGCGTTGCAGAGGATCACGCCGTAGAGCAGGGCCCATTTGACGTTTGGCAGCGTGACGCGCCGGAAGGTCTGCCAACCGCTTGCACCGAGAACCAGTGCGGCTTGTTCCTCCTCGGTGCCCTGTTCCTGCATGAGCGGGATGACTTCCCGCGCGACGAATGGGAAAGTCACGAAGATCGTCGCCAGTACGATGCCGGGCACGGCGAAGATGATCCGCAGCGGGCTCCACCCCAGTGAAATCCACTCGGCCGTCAGCGGCCACCAGCGGTGAGAAAATCCCAGCCATGAGAGATGGGTGGGATAGCTTGGATCATCGAGCCACCAACCGAACCAGCCCTGAAGACCAAAGAGCAACACGAAGATGAGGCCGGAAATCACAGGCGAAACAGCGAAGGGCAGGTCGATCAGGGTGATGAGCAGATTTTTTCCCAGGAAGTTGAACTTGGCGATCGCCCACGAAGCTGCCAGCCCGAAGACGAGATTGATCGGTACAGCGATGGCGGCAGTCAGGAGTGTGAGTTTGATGGCATCCCAAGCGTCAGGTTGTCGGATCGCCTCGAAATAGGCTCCCAGTCCCTTGCGAAGTGCTTCAGTGAAGACTGCCGCCAGCGGCACGAAAAGAAAGAGCAGCAGAAAAGCGGCACTGACCAGCAGCAGGGTCCATCGTACCCATGCAGGCTCGCTGACCATGCGTTTGCTCACGCCGGTGCGGTGTGCCAATCGTGATGTCGCGGGACCGGCCATCAGTTACCTCGGTAGCGGCGGCTCGTCCACCACTGGATCAGGTTGATGAGCAGCAGCAGCAGGAATGAGGCGACGAGCATCACCACCGCCAATGCCGCAGCTCCGGCATAGTCGTAGTCTTCCAGCCGTGCGAGGATCAGGACCGAAGTGATCTCCGTTTCCATCGGCATGTTTCCGGAAATGAAAACGATCGAGCCGTATTCACCCAGTGCCCGTGCGAACGCCAGCGCAAATCCCGTCAGCAGGGCAGGGAGAATCGTCGGCAGGATCACCCGCGCAAATGTCTGCCAGCGATTTGCTCCCAAACTCGCTGACGCCTCCTCAATCTCCACCTCGAAATCTTCGAGTGCCGGTTGAAGCGTGCGGACGACGAACGGCAGGCCGATGAACGTCATCGCAATCGTGACACCCAGCGGAGAGTAGGCCGACTGGATGCCCGCTTTGTCGAGCCACCTGCCGATCCATCCGGTCGGCGCATAAATCTGCGTCAGCGCGATGCCTGATACCGCGGTGGGCAGGGCGAAAGGCAGATCGACGAACGCATCGAGAATCTTTTTTCCGGGAAACCGATACCGCACCAGCGACCACGCCACGATGAAGCCGAAGATCGCGTTGAGCACCGCACCGATCAATGCGGTGGAGAACGTGAGCTTGTACGAGGCGACTGCCCGTTCGTCGCTGATGGTTTCCCAGAACTGCGCCCAACTGGTGCCTGACGCACTGAAGAAAAGTGCTGAAAGCGGTATGAGCACGACCATGCTCAGGTAAAAAATCGTGAACCCCAGCGTTAGTCCGAAGCCGGGCAGCACGCTGTAATGTTTGAGTCGAAGGCTCATGGTGAGGTTCACGATTACCGACGGGCGGCTTCTATCTCATTTATTCATGGGAGAGGCGAGGAGAAGGTTTCGCGTATGGCTGTCTCCCGGCTGCGAAAGCGAAACCTGATCCATTGCGGCTTTTTCATCTTTCAAGCCGTCACCTCAAACGGGAGCGGATGTATTTTCTCACTTTTTTGAGCGCGAGATCTGGTCGTAGATTCCCTTGTTGGCAAAGTGGACCGCCTGCGCCTTGCGCCATCCGCCGAACATTTCGTCAATGGTGAACAGCTCGATCCGGGGAAATCGATCCGCGTACTTTTGGGCGACCTCCGCATCACGAGGCCGGTAATAATTTCGGGCAGCGATTTCCTGACCTTCCCTGCTGTAAAGGTATTTCAAGTACGCCTCAGCCGCCGCCCGCGTACCTCGCCGATTGACGACCTTATCCACTACGGTCACCGGCGGCTCGGCGAGAATGCTGATCGACGGATTGACCACCTCCAGCTTGTCCGAGCCAAACTCGCGGATCGCCAGATAAGCCTCGTTTTCCCAAGTGATGAGCACATCACCCAAACCGCGCTGTGCGAAAGTCGTCGTTGAGCCGCGAGCACCCGAATCGAGTACGGGCACATTTCGATAGATCGCAGTCACGAACTCTTTCGCTTTTTCTTCCAGGGCAGCGTGATCGTCCGACGTGTTGGCGGAAGAAGGTTGTGCATCATCACCCGCACCGGATGGTTGGGTGAGATTGGCAGGGCTGTATTTTCGGATCGCATAACCCCATGCAGCCAGATAATTCCACCGTGCGCCGCCAGAGGTCCGCGGATTGGGTGTGATCACCTTGATGCCTGGCTTAGCCAGGTCGTCCCAATCCTTAATTCCTTTTGGGTTCCCCTTACGGACGAGGAACACGATCGTGGAGGTGTAGGGCGCGGAGTTGTCAGGCAGACGGCTTTGCCAGTCGGCAGCGATGAGTTTTCGGTCGGCTATCGCATCGATGTCATAAGCCAGCGCCAGTGATACGACGTCAGCCTCAAGCCCTTCGAGGACGAAACGCGCCTGCTTGCCCGACCCGCCGTGTGACTGCTCGATTTCCAGTTCACCGTGACCTTCGGCTTTCCACTTGGCGGCAAAGGCGGCGTTGAACTGCTGAAAAAGCTCGCGTGTCGGATCGTAAGAGGCGTTGAGCAGCACGGTCTGAGCCGACAAAGGCGCAGGGAGCAACCAAATTGCGACACCCAGCACCGACAGCGATAACCAGCGGCGAAACGTCTTGCCCATCTGTTGTGACCCGCGAGAGAGCCGACCCTGTTAATGTTGACTATTTGAGTCGTATATTAACCAACGAATAACGATTGTCAAACTCGTCATTCGATTTGACGTGTTTTCCCCTTGTTTTACAGGGGCTCAAGCGGTACAGGTCGCCTCAGCGGTACCGAGCTTTAATCGCCTTGCCTGATTTCACGCTCTGGTCCGCCAGATTCAGAATGTGAATCGGACGGCGTGCCCATTCAGGGGTGATGATGAGCTTGGTGCCCTTGGAAAGATGGTCAGCCACGTTCTGGTAGTACTTCTCCGTCTGACTGGGTGGGTTGGCACCCTTTGTCACGGTCGTTTTGCCGTTGTCGATGCGCACGATCTCCCACGTGCTGTGATCGAATGAGTATGTGCCCTTGGTTCCGGTGATCTCAAGAATCTTGTCGTGCGGTCTGGAGTCGATCGACGAAATGCGCAGCGTCAGCCACTTGGCGTTGGTGAAACGCACGAGGGCGAAGCCTTCGTCTTCGTTGGTGTCAGCTTTCCATTTGGTCTGGTTTGCCCAGTAGCCTTGCTTGGCGACCCCCATGACTTCATCGATCTTTGAATCGATGATCTGGAGCGAATACTCCAGCAGGTGAACACCCCAGTCATACATCACGCCGCCGGAGATCGACTTGCTGGACCGCCACCAGTCGCCGGGTTTTGCATAGCCGCCCATTGCCGCCTCGATGCGGATTACCTCACCGATCGCGCCTTCCTTGTGGATCGCCTGCATCGCTGCCAATACGCAGCCGTCCCAGTGGCGGTTGTGGTAGGTCGAAAGTACGACCTTGGCGGCCTTGGCGGCGGCGATCATGTCGTCGCATTCCTTGGTCGTGATGGCAAACGGCTTTTCACAGACGACATGGCGGCCGGCCTTGAGGCACTGGATCGCCAGCTTCGCGTGGGTGTTGTGCGGCGTGATAATCACGACGAGATTCACGTCGGATTTCTTAAGCATCTCATCCACCGAGGTGAACGTCTGGATGCCGGGAAAATCTTTCGTCGCCACCGCCAGGCGGCTTTCGTCGATCTCGCTGACCGCGCGGGGAGTCATGCCCGCCTGCTGCATCTGGAGCAGGTGATGCTTGCCCATGTTGAATGCGCCGCCGTAACCGATGACGCCGACCTTGATATCGCTGGCTTTCTTGAAGTGTGGCACGGGATGATTTCCTGGGGTTGGGGGTGAAAGGAAAAAATGTTAACGATTTTGGCCGCGAGAGGCGAACAATCGGTGACGCCCGGAAAGTGGAGTACGGCTCATCCTGTAAACTTTCCCTATGGCCCGCCCGGATGCTGTCCTCTTCACAGCCTTTGAGCCTAGCGGCGATGCGCTGGCGGCAGGATTGATCGCGCAGATCAAGGCCCGTCGTCCGCAGATGAAGGTTTATGCGCTGGGTGGGCCGAGGATGGCTGCCGCCGGTGCAGAGTTGATCGAGACGACCACTGAGCATGCCGTCATGCTCGCCGGTGCGATCAGCAAGGTGCGGGAACATCGTGCCCGACTCAAGCGATTAAAGGTCTGGCTGCATGAGCACCCGATCGCTGCCCACGTGCCGACGGATAGCCCCGCAGCGAACTGGTCGATCTGTAAGCTCGTCAGGCAGATTCAGCGCGAGGCTAAGATCGTGCACTTGGCTGCGCCGCAGGTGTGGGCGTGGGCGACCTGGCGCATCAACAAGCTCCGCCGCCTCACCGATCACGTGTTATGTCTGCTGCCCTTCGAGGAAAAATGGTTTCGCACCCGTAATGTGCCGGCGACATTCGTCGGCCATCCCATGTTTGATTCCGTCGCACGTTCATCCGCTGCACCTCGGTTGCGGGACGGCCGACTAAAGCTGGCGTTGCTTCCGGGGTCACGATCCGGCGAGTGGCGCAAGAACTGGCCGACGATGCTCAAGGCCTACCAGCTCCTCACGGCTAAGAACGAGGCGCTCGCCGGTTGTGTCGCGGCTGTGGATCAACCAGCCGGTGAGTGGTTGGTGAGTCATACGTTGACTTCGCCGCCGCCAGCGCTGCGTTGGTCAGATGGCCGGATTGTTTCACCTGATCTGTCCCTGCCGTCGGGTATGGAGATTGTTTTTGGCCGCACGCCGGAGATTCTGGAATGGGCGGATGTGGTGCTGGTGGTGTCAGGTACAGCGACGCTGGAGGTGGCCATGCATCGCAAGCCGATGGTGGTGCTCTACAACATTTCGAGAATATCGTGGCACTTGGCGGGGCGGTGGATTGTGCGTACGCGCACCTTCTCGCTGCCGAATCTCATTCTCGAAGGTCTCGGTGAACGCGGTGCGGTACGCGAGCTTGTGCCGCACTTCGGGAATGTGCGCGTAGTGGTTGATGAGGTGGACCGTCTGCTGAAAAACCAGGACGCCCGCCGGACACAGCGTGCAGCAATAGATCGCGTGTGCGCCGAATTTGAAAGCGTGTCATTCAAAGATCGCGCTGCGGAGCGATTTTTCCAGGTCGCTGGTCTGTGAAATTCACAGCGGATACATGATCCGCATACTCGTCTGTCTGATCTGAAAAAGTAACCAAATAAAAAGGCGTTCCCGTGAGGGAACGCCCATGTGATCTGCTCCGAGGTCGCTTTTCGGTTTGAAGTTTTGCGGACCGCCTGATTCGGAGCGGCGGAACGCGGTGTACGATTCAAACGTTCGTCACGTTTTCACGCGACACGACACTCGATCACTGATTGACTTACTTACGGGCTTTCTTCTTGACTTTCTTCTTCGCAGCTTTCTTCTTTGCTTTCTTGGCCATGGCTTTGATCCTTTCGGGCAACCTCGGAGCTTGAACCAATTAAAGACGAAACCAAAAACAGAGTCAATAAAAATCTGATCTCTGTTCAAAAATCTTTATCGGCATCAAACGCGATTCAACTTGAGCATTATCAGCTTCCGCGATCTTGATACACCGCGCTCGACTCGCGTTCAATCGTCGTCGCGCGGAGATGATCGTGATCGCTTCGTTGTCGCGCGGCAACTTTTCTGCTTGAGCCTCCTCTCACGCGAGCTGCGCGTCGGTCGAGTCGCGCGGCGCGTTCGCGGCACACGTATCGCAGACACCAGCAGCGAGCGCAACCGCTTCAGACAGGCGTCCTTGTTCATTCGTTGCGAGCGCGTCTCCTCAGAGGTAATCAACAGATCGCCGTCCGTCGAGAAATGCGAAGGTCCAGCCAGCGCGAGCAGCCGCGCCGTCGCCGGTGCGCCGATGCGATTTTCGATCACCCGCAGCGACACGCGGAGCTGTGCCTTGGTTTCGAGCTTGTTCACATTCTGGCCGCCAGGTCCTGAGCTGCGCGCAAAAGAAAACTGCAAAGCGGCCGGCGGCACGCATATTCCCGGAGCTATTTCAATCCCCGATCCGCTGGTTGGTATGTCTGATTCCGGCATGGTTGATCGTCAGTGGGTGCTGATCCTGGCAGCCGGAAATCGACTCACCCCGATGGAACCGCAGATCAAGCGTTGACCTGACAGCGACACGAAGTGCCTCTCAATCTTCCTCCGCTTTAGGTTTGTAAGCGGAGACGATCTGCTGCTGAATCTGCGGCGGGACAGGATCGTAATGGCTCAGCTCCATGGAAAAGCTGCCCTGACCGCCGGTGACGCTTTTGAGTTGGTTCTGATAGTTGGTCACTTCACTCAAAGGCACCATCGCCTTCACCACCGCCATATCGCCGCCGAGCATGTCGGTGCCCTGGATTCGTCCGCGCTTTCCTGACAGGTCGCCGGTGATGTCACCCATGTAACGGCTGGGAACGGTGACCTCGATATTGACGCAGGGTTCGAGCACCACCGGCCGAGCTTTCTGCACCGCATCAATGAATGCCCGCCGTCCAGCCGTGATGAACGCGATTTCTTTGGAGTCCACATCGTGATACTTGCCGTCGTAAACGCTGACGCGCACGTCCTGGAGCGGATAGCCGGCGATCGCGCCGGTTTCGATCACCTGTCGGACGCCTTTTTCAATCGCGGGGATGAATTGTCTGGGGATCGAACCGCCGAAGGTGTCGTCCACATATTGAAATCCGCTGCCTCGTGCCAGCGGTTCGACGCGCAGATAAACCTCACCAAACTGTCCCGCGCCGCCGGTCTGCTTTTTATGCCGGTGGTGACCTTCCGCCTTGGCGGTGATCGTCTCGCGGTAGGCGATCTTGGGCGGCTTGGTGTCCACTTCGACATGGAAGCGTTTTTTGAGTCGCTCAAGGATGATGCGCAGGTGCATTTCTCCCATGCCGTAAATGATGGTCTCGTGCGTTGAATTGTCGCGCACAACCCGGAGCGTGGGGTCTTCTTCGAGCAGCTTGTGCAAGGCATCGCCGATTTTCTGCTCATCGCCGCGACTCCTGGCGGTCACGGCCAGCCCGTACATCGGTTCGGGGTAGGCCTTGTGAAGGTAGCGGATGTGATCCTCATCATGGCTGTCGTGCAGGACAGCGCCGCGGTGGATGTCATCCACCTTGGCGACGGCAGCAATGTCGCCGGGTATCGCCGCGTCCACCTCGGCGTGCTGTTTTCCCTGAAACTTGAAGAGGTGGCCGACCTTGAAGGGTTTTTTGCTTTCGCCGGCTCGGGGGTCACCGACGTAAAGCTGTGTCTGCATTGTCACCGTGCCCTGATGCACGCGAAACGCCGCGAGCTTGCCGACGAACGGATCGATCGTGACCTGAAAGACGTGTGCGATCACATGCTTCTTCGGGTCAGGCTCAGCGTGCAGTTCGTGGAGCACATCATCGCCGCGGATAAATGGCCGCGGGTTTCCCTCCAGCGGATTGGGCGCGAGTTTGACGATGATCTCCAACAACTCCTGAACGCCTACGTCGCGCGTCGCGCTGGTAAAGCAGACGGGAATCAGGTGTCCCTCACGCAGCGCCTTCTCGAACGGCTCGTGAAGCTGGTCGGGCTTCACATCGCCCTGTTCGAGATAAAGCTCCATCAGCTTTTCATCCACTTCGACGACCTGCTCGACGATGCGCTGATGCGCCTCGGAAGACGATCCCAGCGCGGTCGGCGTTGACCCGTCAGCACGGAAAAAACAATCGACCACGCCTTTACCGTCCGCGGTGGGCAGGTTGATGGGGATGCACTCTTTGCCGAACGCGCTCTGGATCTGCTCGATCAACTCGGCGAAGTCGAGATTCTCCGCATCAATCTTGTTGACGACGATCATTCGGCAGAGCTTTCGCGCACCGGCGCGCTCCATGACACGGCGCGCGTTAGGTTCGACACCAGCAGTGGCGTTGATTACCACCGCGACCGTCTCGATCGCCGGCAACGCCAGAAACGCCTGCCCGATAAAGTCGGGATAGCCCGGCGTGTCGATGAGGTTGATGTGTTTGCCCTGGAAGTCGCAGTGGGCGATGGAAGTGAAGATGCTGTGGCCGTGTGTTTTTTCTTCGTCGCTATGGTCGGTGACCGTCGTGCCGCGCTCGACGCTGCCCGGCGCGTGAATGGCACCGGACTTCAGAAGGAGGGCCTCGGCGAGCGTCGTTTTTCCCGCGCCGCCGTGACCCACAAGGGCAATGTTGCGAATATCCGTAGTGGTGTAGCTGGGCATGGCCAAACCTTCCCAGAAAAAATGTGTGGTTCAGCCTGAGTATAAAACCGTAACGAGGCGATGGAAAGAGTCGCATCTCGTTCCCGTTCCCGCCGCACATTGGGGAGCACGGAAGGCTCACGATGTTCCGCGTCGGAACAGGTTGTACTTCAGGATGCACCAGACCGCGCGCAAGCCGTCCTTCCAACCAATCTTTTTACCCTCGGCGAAAGTACGGCCGGAGTATGACACGCCGACCTCGTAAATGCGGCAGTTCATCTTGGCGACCTTGGCGGTGATCTCCGGCTCGAATCCGAATCGATTTTCCTCGATCGTGATTTTTTTAATGACCTCGTGACGGAAAACCTTGTAACAGGTCTCCATGTCGGTGAGGTTGAGGTCGGTCATCATGTTTGACATGAGCGTGAGGAAACGGTTGCCGATCGAATGCCAGAAGTAGAGCACGCGATGCGACTCGCCGCCGGCGAAACGCGACCCGAAGACGACATCAGCCTTGCCGTCGAGAATGGGTTTGAGCAGTTTCGGATATTCCTGCGGGTCGTATTCGAGATCGGCATCCTGGATGAGCACGATCTGGCCGGTCGCAGCCGCAAAGCCGGTGCGCAGAGCCGCACCCTTGCCCTGGTTTTCCTCGTGATAGAACACACGCACGTCGGGCAGTTCCTTAAGCTCCTTGAGCCGGTGCGCCGTGCTGTCGGTGGAGCAGTCATCGACAATGATGACTTCCTTGTCGATGGGCACCGCGCGGACCGCGGCTACGATCTGATCGATCGTGTCGGCTTCGTTGTAAACCGGAATGACAACGGAGAGCTGGGGCATGTTGCCTGACCGCGCGAGTAGGATAATCGATATGGCCGACACCCGCCGACTCATCGAGCTTGACAGCCTGCACGTCTGGCATCCGTTTACCCCGATGCGCCAGTGGCGCGATGCCGCGGGTCCGCTGGGCGCACCTCTGGTGATCGAGCGTGCCGAGGGTGAGTTTCTCATCGACACCGACGGCAGGCGGTACATCGATGGCGTCTCGAGCCTCTGGTGCAATGTTCACGGCCACCGCGTCCCGGAGATCGACCAGGCCATCCGCGATCAATTGGATAAGGTCGCCCACTCGACGTTACTGGGGCTGGCGGGGGTGCCTAGCATCGAGCTGGCAGCGGAATTGGTCAAGCGGTCGCCGTCGTTTGATGGACGGAAACTCAACAAGGTGTTCTACTCCGACGCGGGAGCGACGGCGGTCGAGGCGGCGTTGAAGATGGCTGTCGGCTACTGGTTTCACCTTGGCCGCCCGCGGAAAAACCGCTTCGTCGCACTGACCAATGCGTATCACGGCGACACGACCGGATCAATGGCGGTGGGCTTCAGCGATGCGTTTCACCGGCCGTTCCGCTCGATGGTGTTTGAAGCTGATTTTTCCGCTGCTCCCGACGTGCTGCGGGGCGCGCGGCGACAGCATCCCGTCTCCGGCGGCCGCTGGCCGAGTGAAGAATTCCTGGCTGTCGAGGGCGGTGAATGTCTCGCGCAATTGGAAGCACACATCCGGCAGCATCACGAGCGCATCGCTGCGGTGGTTCTCGAACCGGTGATGCAGGGTGCAGCGGGAATGCTTCCGCAACCCAAGGGATTCGTGAGATACATCCGCGAGTTATGCTCCGCGCATGACGTGCTGCTGATCGCCGACGAGGTCGCCACCGGCCTGGGACGCACCGGAAAAATGTTCGCCTGCGAACACGATGGCGTGACACCCGACATCCTCTGCGTCGCCAAAGGGATCACCGGCGGTTATCTACCGCTGGCAGCAACGCTGACGACGGACGCGATCGAGCAGGTTTTCACCGGCGAACTTTCAGAGAGACGGACATTTTTCCACGGTCACACGTACACAGGTAACGCATTGGGATGCGCCGCGGCGCTGGCTTCATTGCGACTGTTCGACTCAACCCGACTTCTCGATCGCATCGTCCGTAGCACCGCGATTCTCACCGAGCGGCTCAACGAACTGCGAGATGAGTCGAGGTTTCCGCACGTGGTGGACGTGAGGCAGCGCGGGCTGATGGTGGGTATCGAGCTTGCGAAGGACCGCCGAACGCGCGAGCCGTTCGACTCAACGCGGCGTGTCGGCGCAGCGGTCTGCGCTGCGATGCGTCCGCGAGGGTTGATTATCCGTCCGCTGGGTGACGTGTTGGTGTTGATGCCGATTCCCGCGATGCGCGAGGAGTCTCTGCATCGGATGCTCGATGTGGTGATCGAGACGTTGAAAGAGTGGAAAGACTCAGCGTGAGTGACGACGGCGTGAGAATGCCATGACACCCGCTGCCGCCGCCAGCAACACGCCCGTGGTCGGCTCAGGGATCTGGGTAAGAGCGAATCCCGGCCAGGCAAAGAGTGCCTGATTTTCCAGTCCGGTTCCCATTTCAAATCCCAGATCGATGCCCAGTCCGTCGTAGTCCGGGCCAAGCAGGTCGGCCAGGAAAGTGTCCAGTTCACCCATGGTGCTTCCGGTGAATCCGAGCACCGCCATGAGATCCTGCATGTCCTGTGAGAGCGGCATCGCCACCAGACCCAGTGAGTCGAAATCGTTCAGATCGTCGATCGCGACCTCGACGGGTACATAGTTGGGATTGCGCACGAGGTGTAGCTGCCACGGGTCGTCGTTGCCGTCGTTGGTTTCATCAATGAAGTCGAGAACCATTTCGAGGAACGCGCCTTTATCGCCGGGGTTCACGCCGGGCACGTCGGTGCCGAGCGCTTCGAGGATCATGGGGAAATAGCCGGTCGTGAAGAGATTGAAGCCAAGAATCCCATCCACGGGCAGGCCGGGGATGTCGATGATGCCGACGGCGATGTTGTGAAACTCAAGCCGGTCACCGGCAGCGGTGTCGAGGGTGAGTTTATCGACGGTGACCAGAGGCACATCGGCTTCACCGCCTACGCCGCCGACGGTCATCGTTTCGTGATTCGGGTCATCAGGATCGATACCCAGCGAAATTGCCATGTCACGAGAGATCATGGTGAGCTGCGCGCCGGTGTCGAAGAGGAAGTTGCCTTGCGTGAAGTTGGCCCCCACACCCGCGCCGACGCCGCCAAGCACGGGCAGGTCTTCGGTGGTGGGCAGCGGGCCGTTACCGACCTGTCCGGTAGTCGGATCGACATGGAATTTGGTGAAGTTGAAGGTGTCGATGGTCGCCCCCGCATGACTGGCGAGTTGAGCGGCGACGTTATCGGTGAAGCCGACGTGGATGTAGTCGAAGCTGTCGAGCGGTTCAGAGCCGAGGCCGGTGTCCACGGTTCCACTGCCGGTCATGGATGAGAGCGCCACGACGACTCCTGTGTCGTTCATCGCGGGCATGCCGGCGATGCCGTCGAACGAACCCAAATCGAGTGCGGGTGCAGCGACGGCCTGGATATTAGGTCGGATCAGCGCGGAGACGTTTCCGGGTACAGCCCCGCCATCAAAAAGTCCTGACGCACCGAGGAAGGCTGAAATGTTGGCATCCATTCCCTCGGTCACATCGACCGGCTGGTATCCGCCGACGCCTTGTTCGAGATATTGACCAGCGATCGGATAAACGAGTGTCGTGCCGCCGAGAATGTCGTTGTGCGCGCCGGCCGCGAGCAGGTAGCCGCTGGCGCCGGTGTCGAGAATCATGGTGAAGCCATAGTCGATGGCGGGGAAGTAGTCGGTCGGCGTCGTGGGTGGATGCGCCAGTTGAACCGTGGCACGGGGCTGGTCAATGGCGAGACTGTCACCCGGCCCCATGTCAACGACCGCAGCGGAGAGGAGTCCCGCTGAGGTCAGGGGTGCGGCGAAAAAGGCGATCCATGCGGGGAGTCGTCGAAGCATTCGTTGCTCCTGATTTCAGCCAAACCTTGCCGCCGCAGCTAACGACCGGACGATTCTGATCCAGAGTCCGAACTCCAACCATACAACCGTTTTTCTGAAATCCAAATCTCCGTGATTGGGCAGCATCTAAATCCTAATTGAAGCTTTCGGAATCACAATGAATTTTTCCTGCCAATACGACACCTCGGCACACGATCGAGGCGGGCGTGGCAGATGATTTTGACATCCAACCGGCGTAACTCCGTCATGTAATTTCTATAAACTATTAAATTAAAATAAATTAAGTCAATTTTTATTGTCGTCTGTGTGTCGCCATAGGGGCACTGGCTTTGCCGAAGTAGGGCGTGGTCAAGGTACGCCCCCATTCCGACAGCCGATCCCGGTTTAATGTGTTATTGACCGAAGATCGGCCACAAGCTGCGGAACACTGGATTTTCCAGCTTCCCCGGCTGCTCGAACCGCAGGGTATCACTGCGTATGTAGCTCGTTCGGGTGAGGAGGCGATTTCGATTGCCGGTCAACTGGTGTTTCATGCGGCAATCATCGATCTGGCGACACCTCTGGCCGGGCCGACCGCCCCGGCTGGTGCGGGTCCCGGTGCCCGATCCGGCGCGCGTGAGGCTGCGGGCCTTCGGTTGCTTGAGTTGTTTCATCGACTGCCGAACCATCCGGCGATGGTCGTGATCCATCCGCCTGCACACCATCAGGAGGCGGAGCGCGTGCTCCGCGAAGCTCTGCGATTGGGCGCGTTCAGCGTTCTACACAAGCCGGTCGAGATTGAGCAGCTTCTGGGCGTGTTCCGTCGTCTGCTGGATCGGCATTATCAAGGAGCCTGGCCGCCGCCTTACTCCGGCCCGGCGAACTAGATCACAACGAATCGGATAACCATGCGTGAGTGTCACGCTGAGTGGATTGAATCGTTCCGTTAACCCCGGCCAAAGAAACGAATGGCCAAAGAGACCAAGAAGGAGACGCCATGAAAGTTCGCCCCCTCGGAGAGAAGATCCTTGTAAAGCGCGCCGAAGCGCAGACCAAGACCAAGTCCGGCCTGTTCCTCCCGGAAACCGCCAAAGAAAAACCACAGGAAGCGACCGTCGTCGCTGTCGGTGACGGCAAGCTGCTTGAGAACGGCAAGCGCGCCCCCTTTCAGGTCAAAAAGGGCGACCGCGTCATCATCGGCAAGTGGGGCGGCACGGAGCTGAAGGTCGAGGGCGAAGAGATGCTCGTCCTCTCCGAAGATGAAGTGCTCGGCATCATCGACTGAGTAAACGCGAAAACACCCTTTTCCCTGCATCGAATTCAACTAGTAACTTAACCAGGAGATTACAGAACATGGCTGCTAAGACGATCAAGTTCGACGCCGACGCACGCGAGGCAATCCGCCGCGGCGTCGCCAAGCTCGCCCGCGCGGTGAAAGTCACCCTCGGCCCGTCCGGTCGGGTGGTCATCCTCGAAAAATCCTTCGGCTCACCCACCGTCACCAAGGACGGCGTAACTGTCGCCAAGGAAATCGAGCTTGATGACGCACTCGAAAACATCGGTGCCCAGATGGTCCGTGAAGTCGCATCCAAAGCGTCCAAGGACGCAGGCGACGGCACCACCACCGCCACCGTGTATGCCGAGGCCATCTACAGCGAGGGCCTCAAGAACATCACCGCCGGTGCAAATCCCAATCAAATCAAGCGTGGCCTCGACAAGGCGGTCGAAACGGTCGTCGCCGAACTCGCCAAGATGAGCAAGAAGGTTTCGTCCAACAACGAAATCGCCCAGGTGGGCACCTGTGCCGCCAACAACGACGCATCCATCGGCAAGATCATCGCCGAAGCGATGGATAAGGTTGGTAAAGATGGCGTCATCACCGTCGAAGAGGGCAAGAGCCTTGAGACTACGGTTGATCTGCTCGAAGGCATGAAGTTCGACAAGGGCTATCTCAGCCCGCACTTCGTCACCGACGCTGCCAAGATGGAGTCGGTTCTCGAAGACGCTTACGTGCTCATCCACGAGAAGAAATTCTCCAGCGCCAAGGATCTGATCCCGCTGCTGGGCAAGGTCGCTGAGTCCGGCCGCGCCATTCTCGTCATCGCTGAGGACATCGAAGGCGAAGCCCTGGCGACCCTCGTGGTCAACAAGCTTCGCGGTGTGCTCAAGGTCGCGGCGGTTAAGGCTCCCGGCTTCGGTGATCGCCGCAAGGCCATGCTCGAGGACATTGCCGTCCTCACCGGCGGTCGTGCGCTGATGGAAGAACTGGCGATCGACATCGAGAAGCTCGAGCTGTCCGATCTGGGCCGTGCCAAGAAGATCATCGTGGACAAAGAAAACACCACGATCATTGAAGGCGTGGGTAAGACCGATGCGATCAAAGGTCGCATCGCCGCCATCAAGAATGAGATCGACCGCACCACCAGCGATTACGACCGTGAGAAGCTCCAGGAGCGTCTCGCCAAACTCGCAGGCGGTGTCGCGCAGATCAACGTCGGCGCAGCCACCGAGTCGGAAATGAAAGAGAAAAAGGCTCGCGTCGAGGACGCCATGCACGCCTGTCGCGCTGCTGTCGAAGAGGGGATTCTGCCCGGCGGCGGCGTCGCGGTGCTCCGCGCTCGCAAGGCTCTCGACAAGCTCATCAACGGCGAATCGCTTCATGGTGACGAGAAGGTCGGCGCTGACATTATCCGCCGCGCTCTTACGGCTCCCATCAAGCAGATTGCCGCCAACGCCGGCCACGATGGTTCGGTCGTTGCCCAGAACGTCGAACAGAGCAAAGACAACACCTATGGGTTCAATGCTCTGACCGGTGAATACGGCGACATGATCAAGCAGGGTGTCATCGTTCCGACCAAGGTCGAGCGCGTCGCCTTGCAGAATGCTGCCAGCATCTCCGGCCTGCTCCTGACAACCGACGCTGTGGTGTCGGAAATCAAGGAGAAGAAGAAAGGTGCCGGTGCTCCGGCCGGCGGCGGAATGGACGACATGGACTATTAAGCCCATCGGGAGCTCCGCATCTGTGTGCGGGATTCGCTCCCTTGTCCATTACAAGCTCAATACCAAACAACCCCAGCCTCGCGGCTGGGGTTGTTCTTTAGTACCCATACGTTGCGTACAACGGTCGCTGCCCAGAATCCAGACGTTTACGACAACGCACAAAATCGATCACGAGCGAGGCATGCTCTTGTTTAGCGCATGCCGCCTGCTTGCGAGACTGCAGCGGGGGATGGAGTTGGTTATCTCACCGGCTGATCGGTGAATACTCGAATTTCTGTCCACCCACGGAGGCTTCACCCATCAAGCCTTTGATCGGCAGGACGAATACCGCCACGCCTTCCGTGTAGTCGGTGCTGCCCGCTGCGCCGTCCCTGGCTGCGACCGCCGAAGCCTGTGCGCTCAACTCGACTTTGCCGTTCTTAAAGTCATCGAGCTTCTGTGCGTTCTGGAAAAAAATGATCTCACGGAGTGTCTGCCCGCCGAGTTGGAGGCCGATGGTGGCCTGACTCATGGACGTGTTACCGATGACGGCTCCGCGTTCATACACCAGTCCTTCGCCGTGTGCGCCGCCAAGCCCTGCACCGCCTTTGGCGATTTTCGGGAAGACCGCATAGCCATATGCGTTATCGAAAAAACCACTCAGGCTGGGGTCTGCGGTACGAAAGGCGGTGATCGTCTCCTGAACGCGGGCATTCATGCCTGCCTCATGGGCTGCCGCAGCATCCGGATCACCTGATGATTCCTTGTAGCTCGAGCAACCCATGCTGACCATCGATGCGATCACGACTGCTGCGATAAACGCTGCGCGGTGTTTCACGGCTGTCTCCTTGTAATGGAATCCCCGATCGACCAGCCGAGCGGCTGGTTTACCTGCCCATATTTTATAGCCTGACCGCCGATCAAATGCGAAAACCCGCTGGCAAAACAGACACCCGCTCATCAACTCGATCGCATCAATCACCGCCAGCGCATTTGTCCAGCGTGACAGGGATCAATGATGATGTCCGCCGGGGCCGTGGACGTGTCCGTGCGTGATTTCTTCCTCGGTCGCATCTCGAACATCGACGACTTTCACATCAAAAGTCAGAGCTAGGCCCGCCAGCGCATGGTTGGCATCGACCGTCACCTTGTCGTCCTGGAACCCGACGATCGTGAGGATGCGCAGTTGTCCGTTCGGCGTCTGTGCGCGGAACTGCTGGCCGACCTGAATGACTTTCTGCGGAAAGTTGGATCGCGGCACTTGCTGCACCATGTTGGGATCGCGCTGGCCGTAGGCGTCTTCGGGAGCGATGGTGACGTTGAAGGTGTCGCCGGGATTTTTGCCTTCCAATTCGCGTTCGAGTCCGGGGATAAGTCCGCCGACGCCGTGAAGATAAGTCAGCGGTCCCCGGCCGTTGGAGCTGTCGATCACCTTACCCTTAGGCCCTGTGAGGGTGTATTCGAGAGAGACTACTTTGTGTTTTTCGATTGGCATGGAATATTCCGGGATTGAGGAATCCGCCAGTGTACGCGGTCGGGTACTCCGAGTCACATGACCTTGTCCCACGAGCAAGGCGGCGCGTTATGCTGGTGTTAAGGAAATGTCCATGGCTGATACAGCATGGTTCCGTGATGCAAAATGGGGTGTGTTCTGCCATTATCTTGGCTCTCCGCCCAGCAGCGACGGCGGGAAAGAATTAACCGCTCAGGCCTGGAACGCGCAGATCGATGCCTTCGATGTGGATGCGCTGACTCGTCAGCTAGTGGCGGTGCGAGCACCTTACTTTTTCATCACGATCGGTCAGAACTCCGGACATTACCTGGCACCCAACCATACGTATGACCGTCTCACCGGCATCACGCCGAGCAAGTGCTCGAAACGTGACCTGGTGAAAGACCTGTACGAGTCGCTGGAACCGCACGGGATTCGCCTGATGGTGTATCTGCCCAGCGGGGCACCCGCGACGGACCCGCAAGCGTGTAAGAAACTGGAGTGGGAATGGGGCTTTCAAGACGGCTGGCCTAACTGGCGAGGCGGGCGCACTGGCAAACGCCTGGTGAATTTCCAGCGTCACTGGGAGGCAGTGATCCGCGAGTGGTCGTTACGCTGGGGCAGGCATGTCCACGGCTGGTGGATCGACGGCTGCTACTTCGCCGACGAGATGTACCGTCATGACGATGAGCCGAATTTCGCCAGCTTCGCCGCCGCGATGAAAGCGGGCAACCCTCAGTCGATCGTGGCGTTCAATCCGGGGGTCGGTGTGCCGCTCGTCTGTCACAGCGAGCACGAAGATTACACGGCAGGCGAGATTGCCGACACGCTGCCTGCGGGGGTATCGCTGCCGCAACGCTGGATCATGCGCGGTGAGCATCGCGCTCAGTTGCACGTGCTCAGTTACCTGGGCGCAACGTGGTGCGGTGAGGGTCGTCCGCGGTTTCCCGATGCGATGGCGGCAGGATACACTCGACACATCAACGACCACGAAGGCGTGGTCACGTGGGACGTACCGATCACGAAAGCCGGCACGATTCCGCAAGCGTTTCTCGATCAGCTTGCCGCGTTACAAGCGACAGACGACTGATGACATGCCGATCCTGATTCAATGTCCGATCTGTGCCTCGAAGTTCAGAGCACCCGATCATGCAGCGGGTGTGACGGTGCCCTGCCCCAAATGCGGCGGACAGATCGATGTTCCCGGCGGTAAGGCCAAGGCCAAACCGACCACCAGTGTCGATTTTTCCATGGTGCTGGAGACGGAAAAAGACGCCCGAGCGCAGCAGACATTCGTTGCACCGGAAGTAAGGGTGGAAGATGCCGAACCGGAGGAAAGCCGGATGGGACTCTGGCTGGCCCTGGCAGGCGTGGCGGTGCTGCTGATCCTGGCTGTCCTCACCGCGCTGCTGCTGGTCAAGTCAGACCTCTGGCGTCAGATCACCGGATGAGTTTATGTGTTATGAGGTTTTACTCGCACTGCATTCAAACTGGATCGATGTGGTAACTTTCATAATTTGCGGTAACAATTTCTGCTGTGAATCACGCGGCCGTAAGTGCTGAGGAATTTTATTATGTCTTTTCAATTCACTGACCAACATCACAAGGATTATTACGAAAAAGGGTTCACGATTTTTCGTTCCATCGTGCCAACCTCTTTGCTGACCGATCTTCGTCGGGAAACCGACAAGGGACGCCTGATCGCGCGCAAGCGATCCGGTGAAAGCGCGCAGCGACTCCAGCCGATCGTCAATTACCCCGAAATCGATTTCAAGCCGTTTGTGGATTTCCACCATCTGCCGGCTTTGGTTGATGCGCTCAATACGCTCTTTGAAGCGGGTTTCGGCAAAAAGGTGGACGTTGACGCGACGCGCGAGGTGTGCGGCGTCCTGTACGAGCCGGCCACGCGGCCCTGGTGTACGAATTGGCATCGTGACTGGCGCGATAACGCCAGAGGCCTGCGACTGGCGGAGTGGGACAAGCGGTTGCTGGACATTCGGATGTTCAATCAGGTGAACTGCGCGCTGTATGACGACTCCTGTACCTGGGTCGTGCCGGGCAGCCATCTGCGTCGTGATACGACTGCTGAGATTCGTCGATTCCCTGACCGGCCGATCCAACAGCCGGACTTTGGCGGGTTGAACATCGAGGATGCCGAAGCCGCCGTTCGTGACTACACCTTAAGCATGCCCGGCGCGTACCAGGCACATCTTTTTGCCGGCGACTACATGCTTTATCGTAATAGCCTGTGGCATCTGGGCAGCTATCTGCCTTATCGCAAGCGTGCGACGATCCACGACTCTCTGTTCAGTGACGATTTCCGCGAGTGGTTTAAAAATCCGCCTTTCCATCCCGCGAAGGCGGACGGCACACGCGACTGGGAAAACCCGAACATCAACACGTTAACGTACCAGCAGTGCAAGGCTGAGCAGACACGAAATAACTGACCGCGTTCGGCTCCAGTCAGCCTGCAGTTAGCGTGGCGGGTCGGCGTTTACCGAGAAACCTGCTTAGAAGTCGGCACCCTTGTACCCCATCGCCTTCCACTCTTTGCGCGCCAGAGCGAGACGTCGGGAATCGAGCTTGGGGCGACCGAGGATGCTCGGCGGCGCCTTGCCGTCGCCGGTGCCATCGGGCCAGGGTGACCAGTGATCGTTGGCGAATTTTTTACGGCTTGATTCGCTGCGGAAGTCGGGCAGTTCCATACGGTCGCCCTTTGCCAGCGCGCTGCGCCAGGCGAGGATACCGACGGAGGACATGGTCACGCCGCGGTACACGTCAAGGAAGTGCGGCCGACCGGATCGGATGGCGTTGGCGAAGTGATAGTTAACCCAGAAGTCGCCGCCGCCGTGGCCCGCCCGTCGCGCCAGGTCGCCAAGTTCCGGCCAGTCGGGGGCGTAGCAGCGTTCGGCAGGAATCTTGCCCTCCACACGGTCCCAATCTTCATGCCACACGCGAATTCGGCCCGTACCGAAGTATCCCACTCCTCGTTCGATTTCCATCGCACCTTTGCTGCCGTGAACGCGATACCAGTTGCTGTGTCCCGGTGTAAGCAGACCGAAGATACGAAAGACCGAGCCGTCGTCGTTTTGTGTGAGAATCACGGAGGTCGGATCTGCCAATCGGGCGCAGTCCTTGTTGCACTCGGGGGCCGCGACCGACAAGCCGATCACCGAAGTCGGAGTTGATTCGGTGATGTACATGAGCGGTGCCAGGGCATGGGTGCAGTAGTAAGTCGAGGGCAGGTAGTTTCGCCAGTGCTTCTGACCCGGTGCGATATGCAGGCGAGCCCTGGAGTCCATGGGGTGGTTGTATTCACCTTCAGCGTAAAGTACCCGGCCGATCTCTCCGGTTTTATAGACGCGCCGCAGTTCCTGGTTGAAACAGGTGAACGGGTAGTTCTCTGCGAACATGTAGATCTTGCCGCTTTTTTCGACGGCACGACACAGCGCGACGCCATCGGCGAGGGTGGCGTTGGCGGATGTTTCGCTCATCACGTGCTTGCCTGCCTTGAGTGCTTTAATGGCGAAAGGTGCGTGCTGGTGAAAATAGTTCGCCAGCACGACGGCATCCATGTCGTGTTCGAGAAACTTATCGTAGTCCGTGTACGTCGCGACGCCGTATTTCTTACCCGCCGCATTGAGTCGCTCCTCCCAGATATCACAGAGGGCGACGAGCTTCATGCCGACGTTTTCACCGGCACCGGCAGCGTATGACTGACCGCGACCGATACCAATGACTCCGACCTTGATGATGGATTTGGAGGGTTTCTTAGCCACAGTGAAAGAATCCTGGAAGAAGGTATGAGTGCCGGATGTATCAGCATCCGACGGGAAAGCGGAACATTGTGCGCGCAAACGTCAGCTAAGTCTAGATGTTGCCAAAACGATTTATGGCCGGTGTTTCGATGGTTCGCTGAGCCGCACATCACGCCACTCCGCCGCGTTTCCATGCCCGAACTTCAGAGAAAACCGTGATATAATCAGGGGTCGTTTTTCAAGGAACCAAACTCATGACGTTCAAAGTGACACCGGCCCAGATCCAGCAATTCCAAAAAGACGGCTACCTCATGGTGCCTGACCTGTTCGACGCTGAGGAGATGGAACTGCTCCTGAAGATCGGCAAGGCAGACCATGAGTTGGCGAAAGAGACACGTGCGATGGCGGACGCACAGGGCGGACACAGCAAACTCGCGCTTCGGAATGACCTGTCGGACACGATCTATTCTGCGATCGTTCGCAGCCGCCGTCTCGTTGACAACATGGAAGCTCTGCTCGGTGACGAGGTTTATCACTTCCATCACAAGATGATGGTGAAGGAGCCGCGTGTCGGCGGGGCGTGGGAGTGGCATCAGGATTACGGCTACTGGGAGAAGTTCAATTACTGCCTCTATCCCGATATGGCGAGTTGCTACATCGCGGTGGATCGTGCGTACAAGGGCAATGGCTGCCTCCAGGTGCTCAAGGGCAGCCATCTGATCGGACGCATTACTCACGGTGCTGCGGGCGGACAGACCGGTGCTGAACTCGAGCGTGTAGAGGCTGCGATGAAGAGGCATGAGTTGGTCTATTGCGAAATGCTGCCGGGTACCGCTTTGTTTTTCCATGCCAACCTGTTGCACCGGAGCGATCAGAACAAGAGCGATGATCCCCGCTGGAGCCTGATCTGCTGCTACAACACCAAGCACAACGATCCGATCCGTCCCGCGCTGCCGGGGGCCCATCCGAACTACAGCTATCTGGAAAAGTGGGATGACTCGCGGGTGAAAGAGGTCGGCCGCAAGCAGTGGGCGCAGATGCAGGCGACCGTCTGAAACGGCGCGCAAACGGGTGCAGTGTGCGGACGGTTCAGCCCAGCGCCATCCATCCGCGCAGTTTTTGTGGCAACCCTGCGTTGAGATGGTTTTTGAGCGAGGACTCAGGCTCGAATAATTCGAGCATTGATACGGTTGCAGGCGGCATCTTGCTCAAGACCAGCGAGAGCGCGTTCCAATCCAGCGTACCCAGACCGGGAACCTGATGTGAATCCGCGCGCCCATCGTTGTCGTGGACGTGGAGATAACTCACAACATCTCTAACTTCGTCCAGCACAGCGACAGCATTGGATGGACCATCCAAGCATGACATGTGTGCGTGGCCGGTGTCGTAGCACATGCGGATGCACGGATGATTCATCTGTCGGATGAGTTGAGCGAGTTGCACGGGATCGTTGCCGAAAAGGAATTTCGGGGGAATATTTTCAAAGAGATAAATGACGCCAAGGCGATCCCCCTCGCGCGCCAGATCGGCGAGTGTTTTCTGAAACGGGGCGATGCGTGCAGCACGAACGGCGGGGGTGATGTCAGACAACTGGGCAGCAGATGGCGCGGGATGGACGACAACCATGGAGCCGCCTAGTTGGCGTGTCAGCTCCCCTTCACGGATGTAGGTTTCCACCGCGTCGCGACGGATTCTTTCATCGGGGCACGAGGGATCGTATTCGGGGCCGAATACGCCATGAATCGAGTCGATCGGCAGGCCGGCGTCCTCCGCCATGCGGCGGGCGTCGGCGACGGCGGGAGGATTCCGGGTGTTTCGATAAAACTGACTGGTGCGACAGCCCATTCGTCGATAAAGGGGTAGCAGCGTCGGCGGGTTAAAGTCCGGAAAACCGAATGCCGCGACTGTTGCGAGCTTGGTCAAAGGAAAACTCCATTCCGGTTTAAGCGAAAATAGCTTATCGGAAAGCGGCACCATGCGGCGATAGCGTGCGTAAGCGTCGAATGACGAAGCTTGTGTCTTGCGACGAGCACTTGTCCCACTACAATGGCTTCGCCTTTCTTTTTGGGGATTATCCGAATGTTTGACCGCTGGTTGTTTGCTTTGATCGTGTTATTGACTTGCTCCTCAGCGGTGTTGGCGCAGAGCGAGCTGGAACGCTTCGAGCGAACCCTGGAACAGGTTCAGCGCGATACCCGTTTCCGCGTTTCGCCGGATATCCCCGCGGAGCAACGGGCACTGATTGATTACGGCGGCTATGCGACCTTCAGCTTTCTGGCGACCGATGACAATCTCCAGAACACCCACATTCTCCGCCAGTACGATCTCAACGGATACGCACGGGTGAACTTCGATAACGTGCATGATTTTTTCGTTCGCGTCCGAACCACCTACCGCGATTTCAACTCCGGTGACGCTTTCGACAGTAACGGCGACGATTGGGTGGAACCCACGCTCGATCGCGCGACCTACCACTTCGATCTCCGCCGGGCGATGCAGGCTTACAACGGCGAAAATATCAAAGGGAATTTCACCCTCGACGGCGGCAGGCAGCTCGTCCACTGGGCCAATGGTCTGGTACTCAGCGATACGCTCGATGGCGCACTGCTCAACTTCAGCTATGACACGATCACCCTGACCGCGCTGGCGTCTGTCACACGTGACAGCAACACCGATATCGACCCGTCACGGCCGGGATTTGATGACGACACCCATCGCGGCTTTTACGGCGGAATGCTCTCCTGGCAGGTCACTCCCAAGCATCGCCCATTCATTTACGGCCTGGTGCAGGATGACAACAACGATGATGAGGTGCTCGTCACCGGCGCGGTTTCCACTCGCTTTCGCTACGACAGTTTCTACATCGGTTTTGGTTCCAACGGAGCCTTGACCGATCAGCTCCTCTACGGCGTGGAAATGGCTTATCAGGGCGGCGAGACTCTTTCCAACAGCTTCGACAGCACCTTCAGCCAGGTCACGCAAACCACTGATCCGATCTCAGCCTTCGGCGCGGATTTCCGACTCGACTACCTTTTCACCGATCAAAACCACTCGCGCCTCAGCGGTGAGCTGATCATCGCCACCGGCGACACAGACCGGCTGGTTACCGACTCAACATTCGGCGGAAATCAGCCCGGCTCAACCGATCACGCATTCAATTCCTTCGGCCTGCTCAATACCGGTCTGGCGTTTGCGCCGCCCGTGTCGAACATCATCATCACCCGTGTCGGTGCTTCCACTTTCCCGCTGCCGCAGGCGAAACTTTTCCGTCGCATGCAGGTTGGCATCGATTTTCTCGTCTTCAACAAGTTCAACTCCAGTGCGCCGATTGACGAAGCCACCGAGGACGACAGCTATCTCGGCTTTGAGCCGGACCTCTTCGTGAACTGGGAGATCACCAGCGATCTGTCGCTGGCACTCCGGTACGGTGCATTTTTCCCCGGTGACGCCATCACGACCGATCACGATGTGCGTCACTTTTTCTACACGGGTGTGACGTTCTCGTTCTGAGCCGCAGCGAGGGGATGGCGATCTTCACCGCGGTTGGGTCGAGAGCGATGAATGAGTGAGCTTTTCTGGAAGTCATGCGATGATGAAATCACATAAGACAAAATCGCTTCTGCAGTCAGGGCTGTCACTGCAAGCCCTTTGCCTTTTGAGTTCGATACTGCTGCTCGTAGTCGGCTGCAAGCAGGCGAAAGTGGGTGAACCGCTGACCGACAAGCTCGCGGGGAACGACCCGGATTCGCAAATCGAGTTCTGGCATGCGCTGGCTGAGCGTCCGGTGACGAGCAACGATGAAGCGTTTCACGCACTACTGCTCTACACCGATCGTGAAGATCCGGCTGACAGCTACGACGGCCGGGTGAGCCTGCTCAAAGAACGGCGAATGCTCCCCAAAGGATTTGACCGTCCCGCTAATGAGTCGATCAGTCGCGGCGTGCTTGCGGTAGCGCTGGTGCGGGCACTGGAGATCAAAGGCGGCGTGACGATGCACCTGCTGGGGTCGACACCGCGTTATGCGACGCGCGAGTTGATGTACATGAATCTCTACCCGCCCAGCAGTCCGCAACAGACATTCGCGGGGAGCGAGTTCGTCGGCATCATGGGCCGGGTCGAGGACTATCAACGAGTCAATCCCGCCCGCTCACCCGCCGCGTTCCTTCCCGGTGAAGCTGAGCAAGCCGAAAAAGCCAAGCATCCGCCTAAAAAGGGCAGCGAAGCCACACCTCCACAGTCCACGGAGCCGGCTGCCCCGACGGAATCCGATGCTGCCACGCAACCCGCGTCGTAAGCAGCAATGACGGCGAAGGTTACAAGCGGCATCTTGCGGATGCTCGCTTACACAGTGCTGCGGACTTTTTTACGTTTCAAATCAATTTTTATTCGCTTTTTGTGAGGAGCGCGCCTATAATGCGGTTGTCGTTCATCTCGATTCTAGGGGTTGAAACAGAGCATAAATCCAATGATGACCAAAACCATCCAATTCGTCGCAGGTTTGCTGTTGTGCGTACTCTTGACACACGGTGCGACTTTCGCCGCGGCTCCGGCGACCGTGCCGGCAGATCAGGCACAGATCGAAAAAGTCGAGATCACCATTACGGGCATCGAGGGACTCGTGCAGGTCCGCACCGCGGAGGATCAGCCGTGGAAAAAAGCGGAGCTGGGCATGCGTCTGGATGAAGGCGCGGAGTTCCGCACCGGCCCGCGATCCGCGGTGCGCTTTGTCATCCCGCCCGATCAGGTCATTACTCTCGACCGTCTGGGAACGGTGAAGGTGATTCAGGCGATCCGCAGTTCGACGATGGTTAAAACCGATCTGGGCATGAAGTACGGCCGGACTCGCTATGACATCGAAGCAGCCGGCCTCGATCACCAGTCAACGATCCGCAGTCCCAGTGCCACGCTGGCCATTCGCGGCACCAAGGTAAGCCTCGAAGATTCTCTGCCATTCCCTCCGATCGCTCGCAGCCTCACAGGTACCGGGACGTACGGCAAGGGGAAGAAGAAACAGAGGTTCGGCGGTAAGCAATACACGCAGATAAATGACGACAAAGGCAACGCTGCGCAGACCGAGCTGGACAGCAGTGCTGATTCGGGTAGCTGGCAGGGCCGCGATAGCACCGAGTCATTGCTCGTCGATACTTTTGTCTCAGGGACTTTCGACCAGCGGAATCTCGGCTTAGGCTCGAATCTCCAGGGTCTCGATCGTTCGGGTAGTCCGATCGGTGATATGCACGGCGGCGGCGAACCACCAGCGCCGGAAGTCGGGCACCTGAACTTCTTCGTCTCCTGGACCGGTCCGGGCGACCTCGACATGTTTGTCGTCGATCCCACCGGATATGCCACGGCGGTCTATCCGCCTGGCGGCGTACCTATTGCACATCAGGGCGGACCTAGCACCAACTCACCAAGCGGTGGGGCGATCGTTCGTGATGTGACGTCTGCCAACGGCATCGAGCAGATTAACTGGCTGGAGGAGCACCCCAGCGGCACCTATCAGGTCGGTACCCGCGTCTTCTCCACCAGCGGCCCCAACACCGTCCGCATTGAGGGCTTCCTCGACGGCACACGCATTCAGCCGGTCTTCACCACAGTCCTCAGTCAGGCAGGTAACTACACCTACACACCGATCACGGTTACGGCTGGTCACTGATTTCCCGTCTTTCGCAACCGGCGGAAACGGCGGCGCATCCGGCGTCCGCACGTCGCTTCGTGCGACCACTTTTGCTTTCCCGCCGATAATCTCTTCTGTTGTCAATCCGTTTTTCGTTGCGCATGACCACAAGCGAACGCAACCTCCTTCTCCGCACCACGGTGCTGGGCATCCTGCTGACGCTGGGTGTCGTCGTGGCGGTGCGCGCCGGCTGGCTCAACGCACTGGAAAACTGGATCTACGACCGCCGCGTCGCGACGTGTCAGTTTTTCACACCTCCTCCGACCGACAAACTCATCCATCTGGATATCGACGATCTGACGCTTGAAGCGATGGGTACCTGGCCCTGGCCTCGCGCACGTCTGGCGTATGTCGTCGATGAGCTTCGACTGGCTGGTGCCAAAGCGGTCGGCCTCGATATCGTCTTTCCTGAGCCGCAGGCGGCGGACTACGAACCTCGCCAAGGCACGACCGAACCGGCGGAAAACGGCGGCGTCAAGGGCGTGTTCGACACCATCGCCAACGATGACATTTTCGCCGACTCGGTACGCAGGATGCAGCCGACGCTCGTGCCTCTCTCCTTTGATCTGCAGGTCAACCCCAGTCCGCGTGCCGCGGCAATGCTTGCCGAGTCCTCAGCCGATCTCGAACTGACCTATGACGAAGTGGACCGCAAGCTCGCCCAGATCCACGGGCAGGAACGCGGCAATGTGCAGGAGGATCAGGACCGTTACATCCAGATGCGCCGGTTGGCGATGTTCAACCGTGTCCTTGATCTGCTTTCTCGAAAGCCTGCCTCGATAGAGGAGCTTCGCGCGCTGCTGTTGCCCCGCACCGATCCGCAGTTGACCGGATCGCCTCAGATTCGTCTGCTCCGCGGCGAATATGACCGGGTTCAGTCGCTGTTGTCTTTGCGGCGTTTTTCCCGCAGCGTACCGGACGGCCTGCCCCTCTTTCTTCCCGGCAATCTCGCCGTCGCACCGACGGTCGTGCTGGCACGCGCCGCCAGCATGACGGGTTTTGTTTATTACCAGGCTGATGATGACGGCGTGGTGCGGAGCATCCCGCTCTGGGCGGAGCACCGCGGGTTTCTCTTTCCGCAGTTCGGCCTGGCGCTGGCCTGTGCGCAGCTCAATGTCTCACCTGCCGATATCCGGTTCGATCAGGACCGCATCACCATTCCCGTCAAGGGACGTGCTGACATCGTAATTCCGATGCGGCGGCGACACTTCAACGCGATCGACAAGGATGTGGGATTCATCCTCGATATCCCGTGGTTCGGCACGCCTGACTGGCAGACGATGTACGATCCGAATCATCGTGACTACCGCCAGCACTGGCCGCTTCTTCAGGTCTGGCAGGCCCACGAGTTGAGTGAACGAATCATCACCAACAACCGCAGCGCGGATATTGCGCTGGAATCTTTGCTGACGACGCTGGGTGCTGACGCCGAGCCTCAACTGCTCAAGCTGCGCGGCCTCCAGGGTCGGTACGACGATCCTGATTCACGGCTCCCAATCATGGAGTGGGCGAGACAATACCTCGAAACCAACGGCTATTTTCAGATTTACGAAGGGGTCAAGTACGAGGAACTGGTCAGGCAGGAGCGTGAGGCGCGCAAGGCGTTGGAAGATGCAGAGGCGGCAGCCAGAGACCCGCTGCGAAAGACGCCGGAGATCGAACGAACAGTCGAGGACCTGCGCAACAAGCACGAAGCACGCAATGATGAAATCAAGTTTTTCTCCGCGCTGCAGCTCATCAAGCGTCTGCCGGGCGAGGTACGGGCACTCAAGGACCAGTTGACTCAGGAACGCACGCGGTTGCGCAACCAGGTTCACGGGCGTTCGGTTCTCGTTGGCTGGACGGCGACGGGGGCCGCAGCGGATTTCGTCCCCACCAGTCTGCACGCCAAGTGTCCCGGCCCGGTGGTTCACGGCGTGATTTTCAACGCGATCATGACCGGCGAGGTCTGGTGGCGCGCGTCGGGCTGGACGACCCTCGCCATCACGCTGGTGCTGGGTCTGGCGGTGACTGCGGCGGTGGCTCGGCTCTCGCCGGGGCTTGCCACGCTCGCGTCGTTCCTGCTGGGCGTGGGGTATCTGTTCGTCAATGCCATCGTGCTTTTCGATTACGGCAACCTGCTGGTCAACGCATCAGGTCCGCTCGTGGCGGTTGCAACGGTGTGGTCGGGTACGACGCTTTACCGTTTCGCCGCCTCGATTGCCGAACGCCGCCGGATGAAGCGGATCTTCCAGAACTACGTTGATCCGGCCCTGGTCGATCACGCGCTGGAAAATCCTGATGCTGTCCGCCCGCAGGTTCGGGAAGTGACGGTCGCCTTCACCGATCTGGCGGGATTCACCACGCTTTCCGAACAACTCCAAGCCAAGACCGTTGAAATCCTCAACGAGTATTTCACGCTGATGGTTCCGGTAATGGCTGAGCAGAAAGAGCCGATCATCAAGTTTCTCGGCGACGGCATCATGGTGTTTTATGGCGCACCGCGTTCCCGAGAGGATCACGCACAGGCTGCGGTGACCACGGTGCTCAAGATGCAGCAGGCGCTGCCAGGTTTTAACCAGACGCTCGTCGAGCGCGGACTGCCCACGCTCAAGATGCGCGCGGGTGTGAGTACCGGATCGATGATCGTCGGTGCCGCGGGAACCAAGGATCGCATCGACTACACGGTGCTGGGTGATAACGTGAATCTAGGCTCGCGACTGGAAGGAGCCAACAAGGCCACGGGAACACTCACCCTCATCAGTCAGCGCACCGCTGAACTCGTCGGAGAGGAGTTTCTGCTGCGACCGATCGGCAGACTCGTCGTCGTCGGCAAGACGGAAGGCGTCATGACCTATGAACCGCTTGCCTATCGCAATGAAGCGACAGAGCAGCAACGCACGCTGGTCACCAAAACACGAGCGATGGTGGACGCATTCCAGCGGTCGCGTTTTGAGGAATGTCTTGCAGCCATCAGTGAGCTGGACGATTTCACCGGACCTTCACCGCTTTCGGAGCTTTATCGCAGCTTGTGTGAGAAGTATCTCAAGGAGCCGCCGCCTGATGGTTTTGTCGGGCAGGTGGTTCTCACGGAAAAATAATTTCGGGAATCCGTGGGCTGGGCGATACCCCGCGAATCGTCCGGTCATTCCTGCAATAATCAATTCCACCGATTGGGAGTCCCCCCGTGTCTGAACCCACCCCAGATGCTGCGCTTCTCCGCCGAGTCGCTGACGGATCCGCAAAACTCCGAACGCAGATCGGAACCATCGTCATCGGTCAGGATGCCGCGGTTCGTGCCTTGCTTGCTGCCGTGCTTGCGCAAGGTCACGTGCTGATCATCGGCGTGCCCGGTCTGGCTAAAACGCTGCTGGTGCGCACGCTCGCCTCAGCATTGGGGTGGACGTTCAAGCGCATTCAGTTCACGCCCGACATGATGCCCAGTGACATCATCGGCATGGAACTGCTGCACGAAGATCGGACGGAAGCGGGCGGTGCATCACGCGCCATGCGCTTCGTGCCCGGGCCGATCTTTGCCAACCTCGTCCTCGCGGATGAGATCAACCGCACGCCGCCTCGGACGCAATCCGCGCTGCTTGAGGCAATGCAGGAGCTGACCGTTACCAGCATGGGACGGAGCTATCCGCTTGAGCGGCCGTTCATCGTCTGCGCCACGCAGAATCCCATCGAGCAGGAAGGCACCTATCCGCTGCCGGAGGCTCAGCTTGACCGTTTCATGGCGAGCCTCTGGCTCGACTATCCGAGCAACAGTGAGGAAGAGCGCATTGTCTCATCCACAACGAGCGGGCAGCAGTTTCATCTCGACGCGATTTTCTCACGACAGGAGGTGCTGGCATTTCAGGATCTCGTGCAGCGCGTGCCAGTCTCGCCGCATGTGGTTACTTATGCGGTGGCCGTGGCGCGTGCCACGCGCCCCAGCGGTGAAGGTGCCGGTGCAATAGCCGGACAATACGTGCAATGGGGGGCCGGCCCGCGCGCCGGACAGCACATGGTGATGCTCGGCAAGGCGTTGGCGGCATTGGACGGCCTGCCAGCCGTTTCCTGCGACCACATCCGCGAGGCTGCCCCGCTGGTGCTGCGGCATCGCGTGCTGCCGAATTATCAGGCATTGGGTGAAGGTATGACGCCGGCATCGATCGTCGAAAATATTCTGAAATCGGTGAAGCAGTCGGACTACGAGAAATAACTTGCCTGCCGCGTATCTGCGCATCAGGCGATGTGATGATGTCTCGCGGGTGGGTTTACAGGACGCTGATGAGCCGTCAATCAGCCGTCCTCTGAAAGGGATATCGAAGCAATTTGGTTTCCGAGAGTTGATGAGCCATGGAATCAACCGGAAAAAGCAGGTACCTCAATCCCGCGGAGCTTGCGATGCTTGGCCGGTTGTCGCCGACGACACGCCGTCCGGTTGTCGGTCGTTTTGCCGGTCGCCACGCTTCGCAGCACCACGGTCGGGGTGTCGAGTTTGCGGACTACCGCGCCTATCAGCCGGGCGACCCGCCTGACGACGTGGACTGGAAAACCTACGCACGCACGGACCGACTTTTTCTCAAGCTCTTTGAGCAGCAGACCGACCTCTCCCTTGCGATGCTCGTCGATGCGTCGGCGTCGATGGGATATTCCGGCTATCCGCCTCGTGAAGGAAATTCCAAGTACGACTTCAGCGCACGGTGCGCAGCAGCGATGGCGTTTCTGGCAACCCGGCAGGGGGATCGAGTTCTGGTCAGTCTGGCGCAGGATGGCCTGCGTGGCAACGCAGGATTCGGCGCGACGCCTCAACATCTCCATGCCGTCTTGAACACCCTTGAAAGCACAACACCTGCGGGTGCTGCGGACCTGACCGCCGCGATTCGCTCGTTGATCCCTCGTCTGCCGCGTCGTGCTCTGCTCGTGGTGCTCAGCGATCTGCTCGATGCGACCGAGCAGCTTTTTCCGCAGTTAGCTCGATACCAGCAGGGCGGGGGACGTGTAGCGGTGTTCCATCTTCTGCATCCGGATGAATGGAATCTTCCGTCGATTGAAGATGCAGTTTTCGTTGACAGCGAGTCTGCTGAGCGGCTGACGGTCAATCCCGCGCAGGTTCGTGCACGCTATGCCGAGCGCTACCGCGCGTTTCTGGACTATTGGGCGACCGGATGCGCGAGGCGAGGCATCGACTATTTTCTCGCCTCGACAGCCGACCCGTATCCCGAACTACTCCGCAGGTTCCTTCATGGTGCCTTGCCTGGTCACGCACGATGATGTCGATGTCACTCACGTTTTTGTCACCCCTGATGCTCACGGGGCTGGTTGCGCTGGTGCTGCCGGTCGCGGTACATCTTTTCAGCCGTCGGACACGGATCGTGTTGACATTTCCGACGATCCGAATGCTGGAGGATTCGCTGCGCGGACAGACGCGGCTCCTGCGCATCCGTCGGTGGGTGTTGCTGGTGCTGCGCTGTCTGGCTCTCGCTTTCCTGGCGGCGGCATTTGCCCGTCCCGTCTGGTCGAGCCCGCCCGATCTGATGGCGTGGCGTCAGGGAGTGACGCTGCTCGTCGTGCTCGACAACAGCGCTTCGAGCGCACAGCGCGTAGAGGGAGTGGCTGTGCTGGAAACTCTCCGCGTAAATGCAGCACGCCTGGCGGGTCAACTACGGCCTGGAATCGATTCCATCAACGTCATCGTGACCGCCCCGGTTCCACATCTGCTCCTGCCGCATGCGTCTGCCCAGCCGACGTCGGCGATCAACGCGATCCACGAAGTGAAGTCCAGCGATGCACGCGGCGATCTTGTCGCAGCACTCGGATTGGCTGCTCAGCAGGCGGAACAGGCGCCCGGTACGCCGCGACTCGTCGTGCTGTCCGATTTGCAGGCGACTCAATGGGCGGAGGTATCACGGCAAAATGTCGCGGGAATAAACATGCCGGTCAGCGTGATCGATCCGAGCCTGGCGGAGATGTCGAATCTGGCGATTACCTCAACGGGCATATATCCCGCCAGGCCGCATCCCGGTCAGCGCGTTCAACTCAGTTGCACCATCACGAATTATTCAGCCGAGTCCCGCCTCGCAGCGGTCGGCGTGACACTTGATGGATCATCGCTGGGGCGTCGTGAGGTGGAGGTCATGCCGTGGTCCTCAAGCGCTGTGCAGTTTGATGCGCCAGCCCTTGAAGATCGAGAGCATCTTGTTCGCTTCAGTGTGGATGATCCAATCTTTGCCGTGGATAATGCAGCTTATCGGGTGATTCAACCCAGGACTCAGCCGCGTGTGCTGCTCGTGACGGATGAGGCTCTGGTTTCACCGCAAAGCGTGTATTTCATCTCACGCGCACTTGCACCATCGAATGAGATCGGCGCAAAGGTGACAACGTCGCGCCCGAGTGAGTTAACACTGTCCGCAATGAATCAGGCCGACGTAGTGCTCGTCGCGGGTGTGCGCAATGTGAGCGCAGCGGCAGCCCGACTGCTCGCCGGGCAGGTGGTTAATGGCGGAGGTCTGCTGGTTTTTGCGGACGACCGCAATTCCATCACCGCGTTACAAGCAATTAACGAAGCACTGCCCACGGAACGAAAGCCCGCCTTATTCGATTCGGAAATCAGAACGCGGAGCGAGCCGTGGCGCATCATCAGCGACAGCATGGAGCCGCATACCAACCCAATGTCCCGGATGCTGGCTGCTGCCCTGACGACAGCACGGTTTACCGCGACATTTCCATTACCCAAATCACTGGGTGATGTGATCCTCTCTTTTGATGACGATACGCCGGCAGTCCTGACGAAAGCTGCGGGTCGGGGGCGACTGGTTGTGTGTAACTTTGGCGTCGATCCGCGTGTGAGCAATCTGGCGCAGCACGGCAGTCTGGTCGTGTTGCTGCACGAGCTTTGTGATTACCTTGCGCCTGCGGATGATGCGTTGCGGGAGGTTATGGTCGGTGAGCGGCTGGAGTTCACTAGGAAATGGGTAAACGTGGCCGCTGCGGGGCGGATGACCATCGTTTCCCCAGACGGTTCGACGAATCCGGTGCAGTCGCAGATTGTTGCCGTACCACGAACGGATACGGTCGGCTTCTACCGCCTCAAACGCGGTGACGAAACTCTGGCCTGGGCAGCGGCCAACATCGACCCGCGTGAGAGCGACCTGCGACGGATCAAACCCGATGCGGCACAGGCACTGTTTGACGGCTCCACAAAATTGAACAGGACGACGGCGTCTATCCCCTCGATCAAACCGCAGGTGGATGAGTTGTGGCCGCAGTTTGTGATTGCAGCAATCGTGATGCTGTCCCTGGAAATGATAATCGTGGCATTCTGGAAATCGTGATGCTCGGAGCGATCGACAACCTGGCTGTTGTCTGGCATCCGGTGCTGCCGCCCTGGGCAATCGTGCTGCTGGTGCTGATCCTGTCAGCTCTGGCTGTCATGGAGTACGCGAAGCGCAGCGTTTCCATGGGTCGCAGGATGATGCGGCTGGTGCTGGTTGCGTTGCGTCTGGTGAGCATCGTCATCCTCGCGATCATTCTGGCTGGTCCCACTCGGCAGACTGCTGTTGCGGGAGGTAATGAGCGGCCGCGACTGGCGGTGCTCGTCGATGTGTCAGGCTCGATGCATGTGCGTGATGTGAAGGACAAGTCGCGCGAGGAAGTGGCGTTTGACCGTGCTTTTCAAGTGGTCGATTCTCCAGCCATCGCGCGATTGTTTGATACATCGCTCGATGGTTTTGACACGGCTATCACACCGCTGGACCCGTCAAAGCGGGCAGGTGGCCGACCGACGGATACGCTGTTGCTCGATATCGTTCGCGATCAGGTGGATAAGTTGGCCGGCAGTCCCGCGGGGTCTGCGATTCTCGTCATCAGCGATGGACGGGATACGAGCGGGCGACCCATTGACCCCGTGATCGAGTCTGCAACAGCCAGCGGACTGCGCATCCATACCATGCCTCTCGGTGGTGCGACCTTGACCGACAACGTGTGGCTAGGTGCGAAAATTGACCGCCCGACTTTTCTGCTCAATCAACCCGGCCAGTTGCAGGTCAGTGTCTGGTCTGCCAGAGAGCGGGACATAACGGTGGCAGCCGAGGCGGACGGTCAGGTCGATCGTGTTCCGATCCACCTTGCTGCCGGCGTGATGGTTCCGGTCACGGTCCCTTTGCGAACCCAGACACCGGGTGAACGCCGCGTGAAGATTTCACTTGAGGGATTACCAGCCGAAATCACACCGCAGCCGCAGCATGTGTTTTACGAGGTTTTGTCTAAGCGGATCAAGGTGCTGATTCTTGCCGGTGAGCCGGATTGGAACACGAAGTTCATCGCGCAGGCGTTGCGCAGGGATGAACGGATCGAGCTTATCAGTGCGGCTGCCCTGACGGCTGGCCGTGTGGAAGTGATTGCGACGCGCAGTGATGTCAGTGCCGTCCCGACCACACCGCAGGAGCTTGCGCTATTCGATGTCATCATCGTCGGCGGTACGCCCGAACGCATCGTCAATTCGAGCGGACTGGCTGCGATGGTCGATTACGTCGCAGCAGGGGGGCATGTCGTGTTACTGGGGACAATGCCGTCCGCATGGTCGGTACTCGATCCGGTGATTCGCAGCAGTAACACATCGGAAAATACGACTATCCATTTATCTCGTGATGCGCCTGCGCTTTTTGCGGGTCTCCTGCCTCGTGACGCGGCGGAACCAGCACTTTCGCGGATGCCGACGCTGACAATCGAAAAGGTGAAAAGCCTCAAGCCCGCAGCTTATTCGCTCATGGAAACTCGCAACGGTGAGCCGGCGATGGCTGTCATGAACGTCGGGCGTGGTCGATCGGTTGCATCGCTGACACGTGATCTTTGGCGATGGCGTATGCAGGCTGCTCCCGAAGCGAACATGGATGAACTCTACGACGTGCTCTGGGCCAATCTGGTCCGCTGGCTGGCACTGGGTGACGGATTTGAACCCGGCAGCGCGATTACTCTGGAACTCGAATCACGAACCGTCACGCCGGGCCGGCCGCTGGCGGTGGAGGTTTCTGCGCGGTGGCTGCCTGATGCTGGTTTTTCACCTCGTGTCAGCGTGTTGAATGAACAGGGAGATCGCATTGCATTGACCGTGAGCCGGGGTGATAGCGATACGCGATGGAACAGCACATTCACTCCCCGCGTCGAAGGTGAATATCGCATCGAATTGGATGCCTCGCCGTGGCACGAGGCCGCGATCGTGCGGCGATTCCGGGCTGTGGACGATGACCGTGAGAAGTTGAATACGTCTGCTGATTCGGAATTGCTGCGTCAGTTGGCGCAACGCACCGGCGGGCTGGTGCTCGACGCCTCGAAGATCGACGAGGTTCCCGCCCAACTGATCGATGCGCAGCCGCGTGTGGAAACGACGACCCAAATGGAGCCTGCGTGGAATCGCTGGGATGCTCTGCTCCTGCTATCGGTAATGCTGGGGGGTGAGTGGCTGGGACGGAGGTGGATGGGATGGTCATGACGAGCGGAAAACTGGCGAGGCTTCTGGCTCGTGTCTCCCGACGGACGCAGGCGGTTGTGTTCATCGCTGGGCTGCTCAATGCGTTGACAGCGTTGGTAGTGATCACAACCGGATTGCTGCTTTTTGATGCGTGCTGGCCGCTGGCAGCGCCGCGACTTGCTGCGTGGGATATCGCTCTTATCGCGGTGGCTGGAGTTATTCTGGCGCATGCGGTGATTCGGACGCTGGCTGAACGGCTTGAGCCTCGCCGCACCGCCCGACGGATCGAGTCGCTCGCTGGTATCCAGCACAACCGTCTGGTCAACGCCATCGAACTTTCCGCGGCTCATCCGTCATTTGGCAGTGTTGAGCTATCGCAGCTCGCTGGCGGGTTGGGGGAAACGACAGCGCAGACACTGCTGAAGGAGCGACTGGTTGATCGCCGACCGCTTCTGCGGGCTGCACGGATACTTCTTGCGACGCTGCTGGTGGTTGGCTTGCTCGCAGCATGGCGGCCCGGTCTTTTTCACGCGGGTATTTCTCGCTTTCTCGAACCCTGGAGCGATCACCCGCCGTTTACAACCTTGAAATTTGAAGTGGCGACATCTCCTCAGACACCGCAATCGGAAGAACGCGCCGAGTTGTCCGTGCAGGTCAGCGGTGACGATCTGCCGGCGGACGCCGACGTTGTATGGGTGGGAGCAAAGCCGATCCGCCAGCCGATGTCGCGTGCAGGGGATGGCCGATTCTCGCTGCACATCGAGCGTGCGGGGCAGACGCGGGAGTTTTACATCGCTACGCCGAGGGGACGCAGCCGACGATACCTGTTCAAGGTGGAACCACAAGCGGTGGCGATCGCTGGTGCGATGGACGAAAGGAATGATCTGGCAGCACGAGCGGAGGTTGTCGGAGCGGCTGCGGTGGCATTGGCGGCACGATCCGAGCTTCGCGATACGAACGCGCCATCACAGGCGGCGAAGAAAGCAGCGTTGATCGCTGAGCTATCCGCACGTATAGCACGCGAGGCTGGAGCAAAGCAGGCCATGATATCCGCCGGTTCATCAGAGGCGGAGGCAATGCGAGCAGCCTTGGAAGCATTACGCCAAGCTGCGGAGCGATCCGCGATTTCTGCTCGGTCTGCCGCCGATTCGCTGGAGTCCGGCAAGGGGAACGACGAAAGCGGTCAGGAATCCCTTTCACGGGCGGGTCGGGAACTTCAGCAAAAGGCGCACGAACTGGCGGAAGCGTCACGACGCGCGGGACAAGGTAAAGGAACCGGGCGAGGCGACGGTGAGGGTCAGACAGGCAGCACTGATGGAGCTTCGGATGCGAGTAATCCCGTCGATCCGGCACGAAGTGCGACGGGTCGCCGAATGGAATGGCTGGACCCCGGAGCGGTGAAGGCGACGGGTCAGGCAGGAGGCGATATGACAGGGGTTCCCTGGCCTTATCGAGACGCAGCCGCCGCCTATTTTCGGAGGATCGCCGAGGATTCGCGCTAGGTTGACCGACGGGTTGAGTCGCAGGCGGGGGCAGTGCCGCAATTCCGCAAGCGAGGTCGGGTGATTTCGCTTACCATTCGCCCAATTTGGACCGGTTCCAAATTCACCCTCGCGGGTACGGGCCATCCCACGACTCGCCTGCTGAAAATAACATGCCCAAACGCACTGACCTCAAGACCATTCTTATCATCGGCTCTGGTCCGATCGTCATCGGCCAGGGTTGTGAGTTCGACTACTCCGGGACGCAGGCCTGCAAGGCACTGCGTGAGGAGGGGTATCAGGTCGTCCTGATCAACTCAAACCCTGCGACGATCATGACTGACCCGGAGACGGCTGACCGCACCTATATCGAGCCGATCACTCCCGAAGCCGTCACGAAAATCATTGAAAAAGAAAAGGGCGGGAAATATCACATCGACGCGCTGCTGCCGACGCTCGGCGGGCAGACCGCGCTGAACTGTGCCTGCAAACTCTTCGATGACGGCGTGCTGACCAGGCATGGCGTGGAGATGATCGGCGCGAACCGCGAAGTGATCTATCGCGCCGAGGATCGACGGGAGTTCAAGTCCATTGTCGAGTCGATCGGACTGGTGATGCCCAAGGCGGGCATCGCGCATTCCATGGACGAAGCATGGCAGGTCGTGGAAAACACCGGCCTGCCCGCGATCATCCGGCCGGCGTTCACGCTCGGCGGGACGGGTGGCGGCATCGCTTACAACCGGGAGGAGTTCGAGGACATCGTCCGGCGCGGCCTCGACGCCTCGATGACTCGTGAAGTGCAGATCGACCAGTCCGTCATCGGATGGAAGGAATACGAGCTCGAAGTCATGCGCGATCACGATGACAACGTCGTGATCATCTGCTCCATCGAAAACATCGACCCCATGGGAGTTCACACCGGCGATTCGATCACCGTGGCGCCGGCTCAGACGCTGACCGACAAGGAATATCAGCGGATGCGTGACGCATCGATGGCGATCATCCGGGCGGTCGGTGTCGAGACGGGTGGTTGCAACATCCAGTTCGCCATTGACCCGCTCAAGGGCGATATGGTCGTTGTCGAGATGAACCCGCGCGTCTCTCGAAGCAGTGCCCTGGCGTCAAAGGCGACGGGCTTTCCCATTGCCAAGATCGCAGCCAAGCTCGCGGTCGGCTACACGATGTGGGAACTGCCCAACGACATCACAAAAAAGACGGTGGCCTGCTTCGAGCCGACGATCGACTACGTTGTCACCAAGATTCCCCGCTGGACGTTTGAGAAGTTCCCCGAAGCCGACGAAACGCTGACCACACAGATGAAAAGCGTGGGCGAGGCGATGAGCATCGGCCGGACTTTTAAAGAATCACTCCAGAAGGGCATCCGCTCGATGGAGGTGAAACGGTTCGGATTCGGGCTTGATGGACAGGATGACTGGCTTTACGCCAAACGCGGTGAATCCGGCACTCCGACGCCGGGTGCGCCTGACCGTGAGTGGCCGATCCCCGACGACAAGCTCAAGCGAAAACTGATCGTGCCCTCACAGGGCAGGCTTTATTACATCCGCTATGCGTTCAAGATGGGCTGGACGATTGCGCAGGTTCACGAACTGACAAAGATCGATCCGTGGTTCCTCGATCAGATGAAGCAGCTCGTCGATTTCGAAAATGTGTTGACGACGTTCGGCAAACTTGAGGATGTGCCCGCCCGCACGTTGTTTGAAGCCAAGCAGCTCGGTTACTCAGACGCGCAGCTGGTGTCGCTGTATCTGGGCAAGATCAATGCGGAAAACATACTCCGGGTCCGTCGGCATCGACAAAAGCTGGGGATCAACCCGGTTTACAAACTCGTGGATACCTGTGCTGCGGAATTTGAAGCTGCGACCCCGTACTACTACTCCACGTACGAAGCACCGGTGCGGAAGGTCAGCCTCGCGGGGCAAAAAGTAGAGGTCGCCTCGCCCGTCTGTTACATGGATGAGATCGACAGCGAAAATCCCGGCAGCGCAGCCGATGATGAAATTCGCGTCTCGGCGAAGAAAAAAATCATCATCCTTGGCGGCGGGCCTAACCGCATCGGTCAGGGGATCGAGTTCGACTACTGCTGCGTGCAGGCTGCGTTTGCAGCCAAGGAGCTGGGCTTTGAGGCTGTCATGGTCAACTCGAACCCGGAGACCGTCTCGACCGACTACGACACCAGCGACCTTCTCTTTTTCGAGCCGCTGACGCTGGAGGATGTGCTCAACATCTGCGAGCGGCTCAACGGCGGGCCACTTGATTCAAAAAAGGCGGGTCTGCTTCACGGCGTGATCGTGCAGTTTGGAGGTCAGACCCCGCTGAACCTCGCCCATGGTCTGGAGATGGCGGGCGTGCCGATCATCGGCACCAGTGTTGACTCGATCGATCTTGCCGAGGATCGCAAACGATTCGCAGCTCTGCTTTCCAAGCTCAACATCAAGCAGCCTGAAAACGGCATCGCGTACAGCCTCGACGAAGCTGTGAAGGTCGCCAACCGGATCGGCTATCCGGTACTGGTGCGTCCGAGTTTTGTGCTCGGCGGCCGCGCGATGGAAACGGTGTATGACGACGCGCAGTTGCGTCACTACATGACCATTGCCATGGGTGCGTCCGATGTGCCCGATCAGCCGATCCTCATCGACAAGTTCCTCTCCGAGGCGATCGAGTGCGATGTGGATGTCATTGGTGACTTCCATCCGCACCGATCCAGCGATCCGCATCCGCGCACGACCGGCTCGCCGGATCAGCGTGACTCCCGCTGCTACATTGCGGGCGTAATGGAGCACATCGAGGAGGCGGGCATCCATTCCGGCGACAGTGCCTGCGCAATTCCGCCCTACTCACTGCCCGGAGAAGCGGTCGAACGGATCAAGGAACACTCGCGTCAGTTGGCTGACTCGCTGAAAGTGCGCGGGCTGATGAACATCCAGTACGCGATTAAGCGTCCCGATGCTGCCAACGGCAAGGGTTACGAAATCTACGTGCTGGAGGTCAACCCCCGCGCCAGCCGGACCGTGCCTTTTGTCAGCAAAGCAACGGGTGTGCCCTGGGCGCGGATCGCCGCCAAGGTGATGGCCGGCAAGCAACTTTCCGAGCTGGGAATCACGGGTGAAGTGGTGCCTACGCACACTTCGGTGAAGGAGTCGGTGTTCCCATTCAGCAAGTTCCCCGGCGTGGACGTAATCCTGGGGCCGGAGATGCGATCGACCGGCGAGGTGATGGGGATCGACCAGAGTTTCCCGATCGCCTTCGCCAAAAGTCAGATGGCCGCCGGCACCGTGCTGCCGACCTCCGGCAAGGTATTTTTGTCGGTGCGGCCGGTGGATAAGGCTGCGATTCTCGACCCGGCGCGGAAACTTCGACAGATGGGCTTTTCGATCATCTGCACGCCGGGTACGCATGAGCATCTTGTGAGTAACGGCATCGAAGCGGAGCGGGTCAATAAGATCAGCGAGGGGCGGCCAAACGCCATCGACCTGATTAAAAACCACGAGATCGCGCTGATTATCAATACCCCCAGCCGTAAGGGCATCGCCACCGATGAGGGAAAACTCCGCTCGACCGCGGTACGGTTCAATGTACCGATGATTACGACCACGACGGGTGCCGCTGCCGGCGTGCAGGCGATCGAGGCTCTGCAAAAAGGGGCCTGGGGTGTGCGGGCGTTGCAGGATTACTTTCACTGAGTCAAAAACGGAAAGGGACCGAGTACGGGCTTTCGTTGATCGGCCCGGTGCTCGATCCCTTTTGTTTGGCGGATGAAGATAACGAGAGCTCAGGCGACTTCGCCCGGCGATAAAAAATGGGGCGGCGTGATCGTGCCTGCGGGGCTGTCTCCGTCTCGGATCGCGTCGGGGTCCACACCCAGAAGACACATCAACCCGCTCTCAATGCAGAATTGAGAACCGACCAGATACACACCAGCCCGTACCTGGCGGCAGTGACGGACGATCAGTGCCTGCTGGCCGAATACATACCCTCGATGCAGAAACGCAGCACGCCAGGTGGAATTACTGTCGAGCGGTTGCTGGCAGATGAATCCCATCCCTCCCCGGCCTATATCGCGGATCTGAATCGAGATCGGCTGGTCGTCGCCATGGCGGTCCATGGCGTGCAATTCAGCGTCCCCACGGACGACGAATCGCTGAAATTGCCGCTGCCCCGCGTCGCGTGCGGGGTCACGGATTTCTTCGAGACGTGCCAGGTCCGCCAGCAACGAATGGGGCTCTGACGATGGCATACGGCACTTCCTAACAACAGGCTGTGAGGCGGGCAGCCAAGCCATCTACCTCAAGCACAATGGGTCAGTCGTGTACCTGACACATAAATCGACACGAAAAATCAAAACCTTAAATAATGGATCGTCTAATTCTGTTATTTTGACGAAAATACCCTGTTTGGAGTGTTTCCATGCCTATCAATTCAATAAAAAACCCCGCAATTTGCGGGGTTTAGTAGATATTCGAGGGTTAGCACCAGACTCTTCAGGGGATTGGGTAGCGGGACAGGTGCAGAGGGCGGTCCAACAGGAGCACGCGGTCGATATCGTCCCAAGTCTGACGCAGATTGGTGTCCACGGTACGAGCCACGCGGTTACGGCGTTGTTCGCGGCTGAAACCGATGGACTGAAGTTCAGGGCTCAGATCATCCCGAACGTCACTGGCAGTGATGTTTTCCGGGTTCTTGTTGTTCTTGCAGCCACCCATCGGCGTCAGCAGGACGAGTCCGAGCAGTGCGACGAGGGCGAAGCGGGTCATGTTGAGCATGATAGTTCCTTCACTCACGAGCCGTGCGGGAATTGTGACCAAGCGCATGGGCAATGTCAAACCCTCTCGTAACAACCCTTGCTGGGGGATAAAGCCTACCGGGAGGACGTCCCCGGCCCCGGTGACCGCTTGAGCTGTTTCCAGAATTCCGTCTCCGCTTCGTCGAACCTCTTGAAGAGAGCTTCGAGATGCTCAACCATTTTCTCAATTTTTTCTTTGTTTTCCGGGTTCTTCTGGACGACCGCCTGGAGGCTCTGGGTCGCAGCATCGAGCGTGCCGGCCGCCAGCGCAAACGACCGCGCAGCGTCGTAGAGATTATCCGTCTCAAGCTCCTTTTCCTCAGGCGTATAAAGCAGTCGCCACGGAGAACGGCGAATTTCAACGGTCGCCAATTTGAGCTGATCTGAAGAAAGCTGAAGGTTTGCCATCAAACGCTCAAGCACTGGCCGCTGCCCGGTGGCGAAAGCGCGTAACTCCTCGGTACTTTTTTTGACGTTTTCCACCGATACATTGGCCCGGTCGAGCAACTCAGTGACCTGGACCATGGTTTTGTCTTTGGCTTGCTGCGTGATATCGCGGACGTTATCAACCGCCTTGCGGATGTCGGGATCTTTGTCTTCGAGCAGTTTGTCCACACGAGTGAGCGAGCTGCCGCCTTTGTTGGTAATCGTGTCAATGTTGTCCATCCATTGCTCGCTGCGCTTACGGACCTCGGCGACGAGTTCCTTCGTATCGCGTAAAGCTGTCTGAAGGTCGGCGACAGCACCGCCCGCGCCTTCAACCACTGGCTGAGCTTTATCAAGTGCTGTCTGGATGGAACTCATGATCTTGGGCAGATTGCCGCGAAGCTCCGTGGTGATGTTCGTGACGTTGTCGATGATCTGGCCGATTTGTTCCCTTTGACGATCGCCGATACCCGCATCTCTAGCGAGATTTCGTGTGAGAGGGCTTCCAGCCTGCTTACCTTCCAGAGGCAGGCCGTCATAAGCGGTTTTTGAGCCGACGCTTTTGATGTTGAGCTTTGTGCCTGAACCCAGAGGCGGGGCATTGAGTTCCACCACCGCGTCCTTGAAGATTTTGTACCGCTGAGGAATGGTGAACGAGACGATCTGCTCGACGATACGTCCCTCGGCGTCGGCGGGAGCGTCCTTGATCGCGGTGACTTCGCCGATCGGTTGATCCCCGATCGTCACTGTGGCACCTTCCTTCAGCCCCATGAGTCCGTCGGCCACACGATAGGAGACCTTGATCGTCTGCTGCTTGGCGAATAACTGATCAAAGTCGGCAAGGGTGAAAACGACCACCAGTGCCAAGGCGATTCCCAGCAATACAAACAATCCCGCCCAGATGTTTTCGCGTTCTTGTGCCATCGTTGATCAGCCTTGCACTTTCTTTTCTCGCCATCCAGGGGATGTCAGGTTCGGGTCGCCTTGATCGATGGTTCCCGGCGGGAATAGTCGTTTATACCCAGCAGGTCGTCTGCGTAGCCGGTGCTCTGCTTTCGGCGGGTGATAGGGCCTTCACAATCACCACGGAGAAATTGGCGGATCAGCGCCGAATCGTCATCCGGCAGTTCGCCGGTCTGATCGCGCAATCGCTCAAAATAAGAGCGGTCCTCGACCAGCAGCATCCGCCCTTTGTCCAGCATGGCCATGCGGTCGGCGATGCGGAACGCGGAATCCATTTCATGAGTGACCACGACGCTGGTGACGCCCAGTGTCTTTGAAAGATTCATCATGAGCATGTCGATCTCGGCGCTGGTTACGGGGTCCAGACCGGCGGAAGGCTCGTCATAAAAAAGGATCCGGGGGTCCAGTGCCAGTGCCCGCGCCAGGCCGGCCCGTTTTTTCATGCCGCCGGATATCTGGGCGGGGTATTTATCCGCGTGCTCGCGCAGGCCGACCATCTCCAGCTTGATCTTCACCATGATGTCGATCGTGCCGTGGTCGAGCGGGGTGTGTTCTTCCAGAGGCAGTGCCACGTTTTGGCGCAGCGTCATTGAGTTAAACAGTGCACCGGATTGAAAGAGGATACCGAATTTTTTTCGGACCTCGTTCATCTGTGCCTCATCGAGGGTAGTGATGTCCTGACCGAGCAACTCGATGGTTCCCTCATCGGGACGGAGCGAGCCGATCATGTGGCGGAGCAGGGTGCTTTTTCCGCATCCCGAACCCCCCATCACCACCAGCGTCTCTCCGGGTTGTACGTCGAGGTTGATGCCGTCGAGCACGGTGCGTCCGTCAAATCTCTTGACGAGATTGCGCACGCGGATGACCGGGGCGGATTCGCTGGTGTGGTTCACCGCTTCCGACATGCCCGAACATGATAACCGGGGGTTCGCATCAGCATCGCATCTGCAGGTGACTATTCGTGTACCTGGATGATCTCAGCCTTCATCGTCGCCAGGTCGAGCAGAGCCACGGTGCATCTGTCATGCAGCCAACCGCAGCACTCGCCGGGATTCAAAAAGAGCTTTCCGTCTTTGGTGGCGTTGACCACTTCGTGCGTGTGGCCGGTGATGATCACGTCGGCGGTGGCGTAGTCGGCGGGTTTGAGCCAGTCGATGAAGTGGTGCATGACGATCGTCCGCCCGCCGAGTTTGACGGTCAGCGGACCTTCGACAATGCCAGGTAGCACCGCCTTGAGGCCCTTGCGTTCGCCGTCATTGTTGCCGTACACGCAGTGCAGCGGCGTTGTGAGTACCTCCGGTGCGATGAGCTTGGCCGCAAAGGGCGCGATGAAATCACCGGCGTGGAAGATCGCTTCGACCTTCAGCCGCTGGTAAAGAGTAATCGCCCGGCGGAAAGTCGGCAGCCGATCATGCGTGTCGGCCATAACTCCGATTTTCATGGCTGAATTATCGGTCGCCTCCCCGATTGCGGGTGAAAATCGCGTCTGTCGGAGAGCTCCCCTGAGCTGGTTATGGAACTTATGATGATCGTGTGAGGCGTGGCTTTCCCGCCATTTTGCTGGTGTTGATTTTGACGGTTACGGGGCGTGCTGCGGATACGGCAACCCCGGCGATGCTTGCGTATTTCCGGGCTGATCCCCGAAAATTCAATCCCTCCTCCGCGTGGATGAGCGGCTTTATCCGACTGCTCGACGCGGTGGGTGTCGTGCCTCTGAGCGAGCAGCCCGTGGCGGACGGCGTACTGCTCGCCACCGTGATGGGTACCTACCCTCACTCTCTGACGCTGCTGGATTTCCGAGCCAATCGCGTGATTCCAGGCAAGGTGGATATTGAACGGGTGCAGGCGGTCCTCACCCTTGATGCTCCGGGCCAGTTTGCATCGCTGCGGCAAACGCTGACGACGATCCTCTCTCATTACGGCCAGCCTCAGGAACGTCTCCAGACCGCGCTTGCGCTTCCAGGGGATCGGCATGGAGTGACGTATCGGTTAAAGGATTGGCCTCAATGGATGGCAATCGAATGGTTCGCGGAGTCGGATCGGTTTTATTTGGCCGTCGGAGCCGGGGCACTCAATCGTTATTTCAAGGAAGCACAACAGCGCGAGGATTCTCCCCAACTTGGGTCGCACCGCCGGGAGACGATGACAGCAGCCGCGACAAGGCCAGCGGATAATCCGATCGAGTTTTATATCGATCTCGCATCCTTACGACGTTCCGTGCCGACGTTGTTCCAGACTGGCCGACTCTCACCACTGCTCGAACTTTTCCAACTGGACAAAACGGATTCATGGATGCTCCACGGCTGGTGGTCGCAGCGGTTTCTGATGCTGGCGATAACGACACAACAGGAAGGAAAGACAACCTCGCGTCTGCTGACACGCGACACCTGGCCGGCGGACGGGGGAGTTCCCCAGCCGGAAGGCAGCTTTTACCTGGTGGCACCAATCGATTGGTCGGCGGCGGCGGATCGGGCGGTCGAATTCATCCGCAGAACGATTGAGCCGGAAAAGCGTTCAGCTTTTGAGGAGGAGCTGGCTGCATATCGCCGCGCAACCGACATCGATTTAGCTTCATTTTTCAAGCAGTTCCGTCCAGTTTTGCTCATGAGCGATTATCCCCGCGCCTGGCTTCCTGTGCCGGGGACCGCCACGGTTTACGCACCTCTGCGGCAAGGCGCATCGGAAAAGACAGCAAGGGAGCAGTTCGCAGCATTGATGCGTCCCGTTATCGAAGGGTTGCCGGGACCTTCGTCACAGAAGGCGGAGTCAGATGACTTGACGGTTGAGTACGACGCGAAAGCGGATGTGTATTGGGTCGATTCGCCGCTGAGGCAGCTTTTCAAAGCGCCGGCTTGGGGTTGGTGCTCCACCCCTGAGGACGGAATCCTCGTCAGCAGCTTCAGCCCGACCGCGGTCCTGGAAAATCGTAAGTGGCTGGGAGAGTCGCATCACGCTGAACGACAGGAGCAACCGTCATCATCTGGTCGATGAACCTCGTCTTTTTGAGGCATTGCGCCAAGCTCGCCGATGTTTACGAGATGCTTTGCCAACCCTCATGGTTACATCGGGCTTCTATCGCTGCGCTCATTTTGGCTGTCGCTCTGCTGGCTGGTTGTCAGCAGAAACCAGCGGGTGGAGTGGGTACTACGATGGGGCCACCCGCTCGGACGATTCGCACCGAGCCGATCGTTCGCATTCGTGTGATTACCGGTACGAGTCGCATCGAAGTTGATGGTGGCTCAGGCCTGCGCATCGGGCCGCTCGGCGGTGCGGGGCGTGACTTCCCATCACAGGTGAGGATCTGGAAACAAGCTGATGCGTGGATGATTTCGCCGTCAGGCGGTCGCGGCGGACAAACGGTTTCCTGGCCGCTGCCTGCCTTGCAGATCGAATCCGCTTCCTATGCCAGTGTGCGGATTGACGGCATTGCGTATCCCAAAAAGATCGTGCTCCAGACCGCGCTGCAGGACACAGGCACCGGTCGATTTGATGCGATTAACCATACGACGCTCGATGACTATCTGCCGGGTGTTCTCGACAAAGAGCTATTCCCTAAATGGAATCCGACGGCCTATCGAGCGCAGGCGATTGCTGCCCGGTCTTACGCGCTTTTCTCCTGCGCTAAAAATGCAGCCCGACATTACGACCTCGAATCCACACAGGCCAGCCAGGCTTATGCCGGCTCAGTCAGCAACGTCAAAGCACTTGAGGCGGTCAGCGACACGCGAGGTCTGGTGTTGACCTACGACGGCTTGGTTCTTCCCGCGTACTACTCGAGTACGACCGGCGGCACCGGTCAGGATGCTGCTATCGCATTTGCCGACGGCGCTGATATTCCACCGCTGCGCGGTAAAGTGCAAGGCGGTTGGGACGCGGCAGCCACCTACTATCGCTGGGGGCCGATCAATCGCCTTCGGACGGAAACCGCACGGCGCATCGCGGCTTGGGGTGCAGCCAATGGAAACGCGGTCGCTTCGCTGCGCGACTTGAGTGCAATCGAGATATCCCGAACCAACGCGATTGGCAGACCTGCTGAGTTCAGACTCACCGATACAAGCGGCCGTCACTATATTCTCAAGCCGGAACAATTTCGCTTTGCTTGTAATCAGGATGCACCGGGTACGCGGTCACTCTCGGAATCCGAAAAACTGCGCAGCAGCCATGTTCAGGTGCGCGTGGTCGGCAGTTGGGTGCAATTCTGGGACGGACATGGCTACGGTCACGGCGTGGGGATGTCGCAGTGGGGGGCACAAGCCATGGCGGAAAAGGGGTACACGTACCAGGCGATCCTGGCGTTCTACTACCCCGGAGCAAAGCTGGAACGCCTTTATTAACGCACGGCACTCAATTCATCTGCTAACCAATGAGACGCCAGCGTTGAATCAACGGTCCAGTTCACCCTCAGCTAATCCCGTCGGTAATGCCTTCGGGCGTTCATACTTCGCCTGGAGTTCCACCGCTTTGCCCGTTTGGCCGGCATCAATAAACGCCTGCATGATGTCGAGTACGGCATATGCCTGCTCGCCGCTGGCGCGAGCTATGCGGCCGCTGCGAATGGAGTACGCCAGGTCGGCTGCGCCGACGCTGCGGCCGTAACCGGCGCGGTGCGTCAGAGGTACTTCCGTGTATTCCTTCTGGCCGAGTTTCATGAGTTTTACGACGCCATCAAAATGGTTGGGGTCAGGGACCGCGAGCGTACCCTCGGTGCCGAAGATCGTGATCGGCGAGGGGTATTGCGCTCCGATCACGGCGAAGCTCATAATCACCGTTGCTAGGCAGCCGTTGTGAAACTCGATGGTTCCGGCGAGGTGGTCGGGGGTTTCCACTTTGATCTTCTGCCCTCGTTTGGGTTCGCTCCCGATGGTGCGCTCAGGGATGGCGATCGAGGTGAGGGCTGCCACTCGCTTGGCAGGCCCCAGCAACTGAAGCAGATCGGTGATGTAGTAGGGGCCCATGTCGAACATGGGGCCGCCGCCATTTTTATAAAAGAACTCCGGATCGGGGTGCCAGCCTTCGTGACCACGGCACATCATGTAAGCGGTCGCGGCCACGGGCCGACCGATCGCGCCATCGTCGATGAGTTTTCGCGCGGTCTGATGTGCCGCACCGAGAAACGTATCCGGTGCCCCGCCGGTCAAGAGCTTTTTCGCCGCCGCAGCGGTAAGAACCTGTCGGCCTTCATCCCGTGTCACCGCGAACGGCTTTTCGTTGAGGACGTGTTTACCCGCCTCGATGGCCCGCAGCGCGATCGGACCGTGTGCCTGAGGAACCGTCAGATTGATAACCAACTCGATGTCGGAGTCACGAAGCAGCTCGTCCACACTGACGGCCTTGGGAATGTTGTGTTCCTTGGCCCGTTCGCGGGCACGTGACAGATCAAGATCCGCCAGAGTGGTGATCTCAAGGATCGGGAACTTTTTCGCGTTGATGAGATAGTTCCCGCTGATGTTGCCGCAACCGATGATGCCTGTTTTGACCTTATTCATGGTGGGAAGTGTAGCGATAAATAGTTGGTAATCGAGTCGTATGCCGCAGCGTGCAGGGAATCAGCGGAGATTAGCGGAGGCGATCTGCAACAGTAGCCGTGGAAGGCTCGATTAACTCCTTCACGTCAATTGAAAACGCGAGGGTCGCAGGATGGATCAGGGTTTCACGGCGATGACCGCCGAACGACACGCGGAGCCCGTGAGACCGGGCCGTCGCCGTTATTTCGCGCGGGATGTTTGGGCGAGACACCTGTGCGTGTGCCCTCGGCAGTTTTGGCGGCTGCCTTGGGTGACATCGCGGGTACCGGTGGGCCGAGCCAGCACTGGCTGCTGTAACACTTGCTCACGAGTTCGACCGCTTCCTCCGCGCTGTCCACCACGGAGAAGATCGCCAGGTCTTTGGATGAGATGGTATTGAACTTATTGAGCAGGGTGCCCTTGATCCAGTCGAGCAGACCGTCCCAGTAGTCGTGGCCGACACAGATGACGGGGAACGGCTCGATCTTCAGAGTCTGGATCAAGGTAAGCGACTCGAAAAATTCGTCGAGCGTGCCGTAACCTCCGGGGAAGCAGATAAAAGCCGTGGCGTATTTCACGAACATGACTTTACGGACGAAAAAGTAACGAAACGTCAAACTGTGAGTCAGGTAGGGATTGGGCCTTTGTTCCATCGGAAGCGTGATGTTGCATCCGATGGAATGTCCCTTGGCTTCAAAGGCTCCCTTGTTCGCCGCCTCCATAATGCCCGGCCCGCCGCCGGTGATTACCGCAAAATGATTTTCGACTAGCAGCTTGCCGCATTCGACGGCCTTCTCGTAGTAAAGCTCCCCCGGATGGTTGCGTGCCGAACCGAAGACAGTCACCGCGGGGCCGACTTCTTCGAGGACTTCAAAGCCTTCGACAAACTCCGAGATGATGCGGAACAAACGCCACGTTTCACGGCTCAGATCAAGGTCTTTATCAATAGGCATGTGGGAATTATCGGTAAAGAGGTGTAATTCTCCAAGCAACTATCGCAGCAGCCAGGTGGGGTCACAGCTCAGCGTCAGCCAGACTTCTTGTCACCAGGTAAGGTCGATCCGCGGATGAAGCGCGCACAAAGCGCAGCCGATCGTACATCGTCAGATGATCCGGACAACCCCATCCAGCTGTGCTGCGGATGCGCAGACATTTTTCCTGTGCGGCTACAGCCTGAGCACGGCGAATCAGACGCCCGGCCAGCCCTCGGCCACGATGTTCGGCTTTAACGATCAGTTGGCGGATCGATGCAACTTTTTGTGCGGGTCGCCCTTCCGTCGTTTGACGAGAGTTTTGCGCATCGTCTTCAATCAGCAGCAGAATCGCTCCGCCTACATCGCCAGTATCCGTCATTGCAGCGATAATCCGCGTGATGCTCATTGCATCCTTCCACAGGTCGCTCACTTCGCTTCCCAGAAGGGCATTCGCCCATGCGGGGAGCGGGTCTTCCTGGCGATACTCGCGGATGTCGTAGGAGGGCACTGGTGCCATGCTCAATTTTAGCCTCAGAGATCGGTAAGTCGCCCTAAAACTTCAAAGTTCCCGCGGAAACTCCGAGCTGGCTCAACACGCGGAGTTGTCGCCTCGCTTGTGCAGGTCTGGCTCTGCCTGCGATGAGTTGCGAGTACTGATCCAGCAGCATTTTTGTTTCGGTTTCATTATCACGCAGCAGTTCAATGCGGAAATGCCTCAACCCCAGTTCACGCATTTGGGGAACGTAGTCGGCAGCACTCTGCGCCTGGCCGTTGTACACGGTGTTGCGGCAACCCACATCCGCTACCAGTGGGTGCGCCAGCCCGACTCGATCACGCAGGTCAACCCTGTGTGCATCACACGGCCTGCCGCAGGTGCGATGATCCGTGCCGTTTGAGAGCGTATGTGAAAAGACGCAGTGTTCCATATGAAACATAGGCATGTGCTGGTGGATGACAGCCTCGAAACGCGCAGAGGAAAACCGTGAAAACATTGCTGCCATCTGAGACCAGTTGAGATCGTAGCTTGGCACCATGCGCACAGCCCCCGCCTCGGTGATGATCGCGGCGGTGAGTTCATTGGCGATGTTCAGCGAATAGTCCACCACCAGCGGCAGATGGGCGAAGTGGTCATGAAAATATGAAAGGCCCGCCAGATTCCGCACCAGTACCGCATCCGGATTGCATCGACCGATCTGTTGTAACAACCCTTCCTCTCCCGGCTTCTGAATGCGTGTGGTTGCCAGACCAATGGGTATGCCTGCTTCATGAGCGTGAGGAACGAGTTCCTTGTAGCGGCGGATATCTTCAAGCTCACAATAAATCATGGCCGGTCGTGCAAGACCATCCGGAGGCCGCCACGATAGTGCTGCTTCAAACTGCTCCAACGTGCGAGCCAGAACGTAGAGAGCGGCTGAAGATTGCTGCGTATCCTCCACCAGTTCAGGATTGGAAATGGAGTCCGCGCTACGATGCGACACGGCAGTATCGTTGGATGCGTGCGGGGCTTTCTGTTGTTTATTCGTGATCTTGCTTACGCAAGCGGAGAGGGCGGCGGATCGCAGGCGATCCAGTGCGTCAGCGGATACGACATCATGTCGCGCACGGTTCGTGCGCATTCGCAGCAGTTCATCCACTATCTGCCGTCGTAAATCGTTGAGCACACTTTTAGGAACCATTGCGCCATCGCTGGACAATTCGACCTGCCCCAGCTCAAACGGCGTATCTCCCAATCGACCAAACTGTTCCCGGATCATCTCGGTGGTCACGGGATGTTTCTGCGCTTTTTGCAATGGACCATCCCACGTCGCTGTTGCACGAAGGTCGTCGCCTTGAGCAATGATGCGAAGTGCTCCACCAGTTGGGGCGTCAACGGCAATCGTCAACCGAACTCGGTGGGCGACATTTTCGCGCGAGTAACTTTGTTCGAGCCGCCTTTTCAATGCAGGATCGTCGGTTTTCCAGACCAGGCTGCCCAGCTCAATACCCGCGAGATTGGCATCTCCGTGTCCGAGCACTATCTCGATTTGATCTTTGCCGCGTGACCTGACTTCAAACACCCGTCCGCCTTGTTCGTCCTGCTCAGGATGCCCCTGGTCGAAGACGATCCCGTCGCCCGGCTTAAGGGGGGTTATGGAAGCGGGAGGATGGCGTGAAGCTGTCGAGGCGGATGCGAGATATGCGCTCTTATCGTGTGTTGCCCGCAAGGCGTTGTTTGTGATTTCGATAATCACTCCGCGATCGGTTCGTTCGATCACGGTTCCAATATTCACGCCACGACTTTTGGGGAAGCGGGCGGGTACCAGTTCCTGATGGTTGACTCCGTCAAGAAACCCGTGTGAAAACCCGCGTGAGTAGCTTTGTTGCAGATCGAGCTTCCGCTGTGCGGAGAGGTGGAAATCCTGCCGGGTAATCGCAGCATCCAGAGCGGATCGATACGTCTGGGTTGTTACAGCGACGTAATGTGCGCTTTTGAGCCGCCCCTCAATTTTGAAACTGCACACGCCCAGATTGGCCAGGTCAGCAACAAGGTCGTATGCCGCCAGATCGAGCGGGCTTAACAGATATGCCTTATCGCCAAGGTCTTTCATGCGGCCATCGACGATCAGGTCGTATGGAAGTCGGCAGGCCTGGGCGCACTGGCCGCGATTGGCACTCCGCCCGCCGATTGACTCGCTGGTCAGACATTGCCCGCTGTATGACACGCAGAGCGCACCGTGGATGAAGACTTCGACCGGCAAATTTGCTTCGCGCACGATGCGGCCGATCTCGGTGGCGGAAAGCTCTCGTGCGAGGATGACCCGATCGACGCCCAGACGTTGGACGAAATCGATGCCGCGCGGCTCGGTGAGCGTCATCTGCGTCGAACCGTGGATCGGCAGTGTCGGAGCCAGTGCGCGGATCAACCGTGCCAGACCCAGGTCTTGAACGATCACCGCATCCACGCCGGCTTCGGCGATGGACGTGATCAATCGCACAGCTTCAGGCAGTTCATCCGAAAAAATCAGCGTGTTGAAGGTGACATATCCGCGGACATTATGGTTGTGCAGGTATTCCATAACCTGCGGTAACTGGTCCGCAGCGAAGTTTGTCGCTCGATGCCGAGCATTAAACGCACTCAACCCGAAATAGACGGCATCGGCTCCGTTGGCGACGGCGGCGCGCATTGCTTCTTCATCGCCCGCTGGGGCGAGAAGCTCAGGTTTCGCAGGCATGACCGCCATAGCAATAGTGTAGGTTGGATCGCCGAAGGCGCGATCACTCGCTTACCTCAATGTCGTAGCTCCGCATCGGTCGGGGTTGTTCGATCAGTGGTGCGATCAGCGGCGGAAAAGAAAAAGGCGACGATACTTGCGTACCATCGCCCGGAGGGAAAAGAGAGACGCCTGTGTGATCCGGCCGGAGGTTAGCCCGGCTTCACCCCGCCAAACCGGTCTGAAATACTCAGACCGAATCGGATAACAGGGTGGCAGCATCCTTTACTGCGCTGGGTAGCGCCTTAGACATTTCTTCGACATGCGTTGTTGTGAGATTAAGAGCAGCCAGCAAATCCGTTGGGATTTGGTCCGTTTCTACCGTTCGGGTAAACCCAAGAGCCAGCTTGGCAGCAACGATGTCCGCCACGTGCACCAGGCCGGTGAGTGTTCTGCTGCTTTCAATCACATCCATCGGATGATGATGGAAACCGGTGACGTAAGAGAACGAAAGCGGGAACTTCCACGCTTTGCAGAGTGCTGCGCCGAACTGTTCGTGCGTGGCACCGAGCGTTGCGGTTTCCGCTGCGCGAAGTGTCAGGCCGGGTGTGGTATCGAGTTTCTCAATCGCCTCGACGAACTTCTGCCGGCGGGCCTGCATCTCCACCATGATGCCCAGGTCGTGAATCAGGCCGGCGAGAAAAGCTTCATCAGGCAAGCCCAGGCCGACCTTTTCCGCCAGCAGCCGCGTGCCGGTGCCGACAGCGATGGAATGGTTCCATAGATCGCGGGCGTTGAAGTTCGGGCAGATCTGGCCGCCACGAAACAATTTGGCGAGGCTGGCAGCAATGGCGATATTTTTGACGGCATTCAGACCCAGAAGAACGATCGCCCGATTGATCGAGCCGATCTGTCCCGGCAGGCCGTAGAACGCGGAGTTCACGACCTTGAGAATACGGGCACCCAGGGCCGGATCGTTGGTGATGATTTTGTTGAGATCTTGAGCGGTGGAGTCAGGGTCTTCGACCAGCTTGATGATCTTGAGTGTGACCTCAGGCAGTGTCGCGATGTGACTAATTTCTTTCACCGCGGTCTGGACCACCGGGTCAGCGGTGTTCGCCGCGGGAGTCCCCGTCACGCGCGGAGGCACAGCCCCAGCACTGCGAGGTGCGGCGGAGTTCAGACGATTATTTGTTGCGGCCTGGCTCATCTTGCTCTGCCTCCTCGATCAGGTGAGAACGATCTCCATGCATGTATCGACCGCCGATCAGTTCCACTTAATGGTCTGTTGTCGGAGGAAACACGAATCAAACCAGCAGAGCCGCACGATCGGTAAATCTTGTAGTCAAGGCGTTGGAAGCCATCGACAACCGCCTATCATGTGTGCATGGTGCGTGTTTTCATCCAAGGACCATTGCAGTGGGGAGATGCCGCAGTACGAGCTGCTAAACCGCTTTCGTTTCCGGCGAAACTGGCGATTGCGGTAGCTCTTGCGATCCTGCTGGTGCCTGCTATTGCGTTGGTGCTGGTTGCGATGGCCGTAGCGGTTGTAGTGTTTGCGTTATTTTTGGCTGTCATGCTGGCGCGGGCGATGCTGCGCAGTGTGTTCTCGTTGTTTTCGGGTTCACGCGATGATGGAAGGCGGAATGTACGGGTGATCCAGCGCTGAGTCGCCCTTACGGGCCAGGCGTTGTCATCGCCTGTTCATTGCACGAACACGGATGTCAGCAGTTGTTCACGATAAATGAATGATCTGCTTATAATTTTCCCCTCATGGCTGAAACCACCGCTCAATTTGATCTTGCCTCGATAACCCAGCCCGCTGCTTTGGTTGAGGCGTATGCATCCGACTTCATTGACCGCCGCTCACTGCCGCGCAATCTCCGAGAGGCGATCCGCTATTCATTTTTCGGTCCCGGTAAAAGGTTGCGGCCGATTCTGGTTATCCGCGCGTGCGAAGCAGTGGGAGGGCAGGCGCAGGATGCGTTGGCACCCGCCGCTGCGATCGAGTTAATTCATTGCTTCAGTCTCGTTCACGACGATCTGCCCGCCATGGACGACGACGATCTGCGCCGTGGACGGCCGACGCTGCACAAACAAACCAATGAAGCAATGGCGATACTCGCCGGTGACGCCATGATGGGACTGGCGTTTGAGTTAGTCGCCACTCGTCTGTCCGGCCGGCTTGCCGGTGATGTGGCGCGGGAGTTGGCGGAATGCACCAATGACATGATCGCCGGCCAGGTTTATGACACGCTTCCCGACTTTGACTCGTCGGTCGCGTCGATGGATCGCCTGCGTACGATCCATCGCAATAAGACCGGGGCTTTGATTCGCGGTTCATGCCGCATGGGTGCTCTGTGCGGCGGGGCAACTACGGATCAGCTTTCCGACATCACACGTCACGCTGAGGCGATCGGACTGATGTTTCAGGTGGTGGATGATCTGCTCGATGTCACACAGACCACGGAACACCTTGGCAAAGCCGCAAATAAAGATGCAGATAAGGGCAAACTGACATACCCCGGACTCATCGGAATCGAAAAAAGTCGTGCTGAGATTGCACGGCTTCGTACCGAGGCCCACGACGCTTTGCGGAGTTTTGGCGAAAAGGCTGAGCCGTTGCGAGTTCTCTGCGATTACATGGCTGTGCGATCGAAGTAAACCGTGCGTCGTTACCATTCGGTAACAAATATCCGCATCTTGAAAATAGAGTTACGGGATCGTCCCTACGGCAGGAGATCGGGTCTGCGCTGGCGTGTTCGCAGAGCAGCCTGTTCTTTTCGCCATGCTTCGATTTTTGCATGGTCGCCGCTGAGCAGAACTTCCGGTGCCTGCATCCCCATCCATTCGCGCGGCTTGGTGTAGTGCGGATAGTCGAGGCCGCGACCCACTGCTGCGGAAAAACTTTCGTGCTGAACAGACTCGTCATCACCCAGCACACCTGGGATTAAGCGAACCACAGCATCGATGAGCACCATGGCCGGCAATTCACCTCCGCTGAGTACGTAGTCGCCAATACTCACTTCAAGCGGTGCGAGTTTTTCGATTACCCGTTCATCAATGCCTTCATAATGGCCGGCGATGATGAGCAATCGTGGTTTGTGTGCGAGTTCCTCCACCAGTGGTTGGGTGAGCGGTCGCCCTTGCGGAGACATCAGCACGCGAGTGGCGGGCGCGGCATCCTGCGACTCGACAGTCGTCACCGCATCCCAGAGCGGTTGACATTGCATCACCATGCCCGGCCCGCCACCAAACGGAGCCTTGTCCACTTTCTTATGTTTATCCGTTGAGAAATCACGGATATTGGTCAGGTGATAATTCACCGGAGCGCGGACTGGCGGCGGATCAGGGAAAGTATCCTCATCGTCTTCGACGTAGAGACTCGGATCGGCGGCACGCTTGAGAATGCTCGTGCTGAGCACACTGACGAACATCTCAGGAAAGAGGGTGAGGATGTCGATTCGCATGGGTGGAAGCCGTCCCTCAAAACAAAGCCGCTTGCGGCATAGCGGCTTTGGCGCGCTAAGCCGCAAGCGGCTGGTCATGCGATGAATATTTTTGACGGACTACTTCGCGGCCTTGGTCGGAACCTTGTTCTTGGTGCTTTTGACTTCAAAACCCGCTTTACGAAGCAGGCTGGTCACGGTTTCGCTGGGCTGCGCTCCGACGCCGAGCCAGTATTTCACGCGATCAGTTTTGAATTGGACGGCCTTGGTCTGATCCTTCTGGAGCGGGTCATACACACCCAGTTCCTCAATGGGTTTACCATCACGCGGCCGACGGCTGTCGATGGCATTAAGCCGGTAGTAGGGCAGGTGACGCCGACCGAACCGCTTGAGTCGCAATGTGACCACGATCGAATGCTCCGGGTGCGAATGTCGCCCATTATTAAGGCTGACGAACCAGCCTTTGGGCGGATCAAGAATAGTACCGGGAATTGGGTTTGGGAGCAAATGAAGCGAAAGGGGCGGGAGTCCGGGGCCGGGCTTGGTGAGATGTTATTACAGCCCGATTGCAAAACTCATGTCTGCTCCTGTGCGTACCAGCAGGCAGCGCAGTGCGATGCGTCTTCGCCAATCGCATCAAGCGCCGGCACCTCAGAGACACATTTTTTCATAACCCGCACACTTTGCCCCTGCACTCGAATTTCCACCGCATCCGCAGCAGCGGAGATTGCTTTTTCACGTGTCAACGGACAGCGAGGATGAAACGTACAGCCGCTGGGAGGATTCACCGGAGAGGGTACTTCACCAGGCAGGACGATCCGTTTTCGGGCTCGCACAGGTTCAGGATGCGGTGCAGCACTGAGCAGAGCCTTGGTGTAAGGATGTCGCGGGTCGTGGTACAGAGTGTGCCGGTCGGCCAGTTCGACAATCTTGCCCAGGTACATCACAGCAACTCGATCACAGAAGTGCTCAACGACGGCGAGATTGTGCGCAATGAAGAGGTATGACAGGCCAAACTCATCCTGTAACTGCGACAGGAGGTTAAGAATCTGTGATTGAATCGAAACATCGAGTGCGCTGACTGGTTCATCGCAGACGATGAAGCGAGGCTGGAGTGACAGTGCCCTCGCAATACCGATACGCTGTCGCTGACCGCCGGAAAATTCGTGTGGGTAGCGCGAGGCATAATCGGGGGACAGGCCGACCTTGGTCAGAAGGGTGGCGACGCGGTCATCGAGTTCACTGCCGCGTGCGATGCGGTGGACGGCAATCGGTTCGCCGAGGATGCGACCAATGGTCATCCGCGGATTGAGTGAACCAACCGGATCCTGAAACACGATCTGCATCTGGCGGCGCAGAGCTTTGAGTTCGGCACGATCAGCTGCGAAAACATCAAGCTGGTCAAATCGAACGGAGCCTGATGTCGCCGGAATCAGTCGGAGAATTGTCCGGCCGACGGTTGATTTGCCGCATCCCGATTCTCCCACCAGGCCCAGCGTTTCACGCGGCTTGACGGTGAAACTGACGCCATCGACAGCACGAACAAAGCCGACGGTTCGTCGGAGCAAGCCTCGCTTGACGGGAAAATGAGTGCGCAGATCTCGGACATCCAGCAGAGGCGCGGATTGGTTCGACGAGCTGGCGATCATGGCGGGAGTATAGCTTCATTGAAAAGCAAAACCGCGAGCATGTACAGCATACTCGCGGCTTTGCTATGTTCAGAGCGAAGTTTTGCTTTACTGCGGAACTTCCAGCAGCACGAATCGCTTCACGCCGCCTTCCGACACACTGAGCCGAACAGGCTTGGACATGTCGAGGCTGGTCAGCGCGGTGGTGAGTTCGTCCACGGTTTTGATGCGGGTGTCCATGACTTCCACGATCACCGATCCGGGACGAATCCCCTTGTCCGCAGCATCCGAGCCAGGCCGAACCTGCGTTACCAGAACGCCCGGCGTAAGTTCTACTTTGCGCCGTTGCGCTAATTCCGCGGTGAAGTCGGTTACGTTTTCAATTCCAGCGCGGCGGAGGTAATCCATCACCTTGTCGCTGGGTTTCGCCTCTCCGCCTCGATCAGCGGAATCGGTACTCGCCCGCTGGACGCTGGCGGGAAGTTCGGCCACCACAGCCTGCATCCGCTGAGTTTTGCCTGCGCGGAAGAGTTCGATATCCACCTTCCTGCCGGGTTCATAATTTGAAACACGACGGCGCAGCTCTTCAGCAGCTCGGACATCTTTGCCGTCGATTTTGGTGATGATGTCGCCAGACTTGATGCCTGCCTTCTCAGCCGGACCGCCGTCGATCAGACTATTCACCAACACGCCGTGGTCCTTGAACCCGAAGCTCTCAGCCATTTTGGGATCCAGATCATCGATGTAGATACCCAAATATCCGCGTGTCACTTTGCCCGTCTTAATGATCTGATCAACGACCGGTGCGACCATTTCAATCGGGATCGCAAAGCCCAGGCCATTGTTGGCACCCGTGCGGCTGGCAATAGCGGTGTTCATACCGACGACGTCACCCTGAATGTTGGTCAGCGGCCCGCCGGAGTTGCCGGGGTTAATTGCGGCATCGGTCTGGATGAAGTTTTCATAACCACGGCCGTCAGCCACGATATGAAGCTGGCGACCTTTGGCGGAAACGATGCCTTGGCTCATGGAAAACTCGAAGCGGAACGGCGACCCGAAGGCGAACACGATGTCGCCCTGTTCAACAGGCTCCTTGGCGAGTTGCGCCGGGATAAGCCGGGCACCATCCACTTTGATGACTGCGATATCAGTCTTGTCGTCTTCGCCTACAAGCTTGGCGGTGCGCTCAGAGCCATCGTTGAAGCGCACGGTAATCACATCCGCACCGTTAACGACGTGACGGTTGGTGATGATGTGCCCAGCTTCGTCATATACCCAGCCGGATCCGTTGGCGTAGGCGCGGGGTACGTTGTAGCGGTTGTAGTCCTGTGTACCCGGTTCCTGTTGCGGGCTCTGATCCTCGCCATCATCCTGGGGGAGATCGAACGGGCTCTGCGGCCAACCACGAGGACCGAAGAAGCGACGCATCGCATCATCTTCCGTGATACGACGAGGGCTTGCCTTTGCGGAAACCTGAATCGCCACCACACTCGGCTCGACAATTTTTGCGACATTACGGAAGGCATCGCTGAGTTTCGCCAGTGCGGGGTCAGCCGCTGCCTGATCGCGTACAAACTGTACTTTTGCCGATTCCTGGGCCCACGCGATCTTCTGCACGATACTCGGTCCCATGACCATCACAATCAGAATGGTCAGGATCAAAATCACAGTAGGGCCATACCACCGGATGCGACTCATATAGATATTCCTGTTGCTGGAGAACTGGCGGGTTGGGTTAAACGATTCAAATCATACGCGTCGGGCTTGATGCGGGTTCGCGTATTGAAACGCATCAACCCGGCGGATATTGCTGCATTGAGCAATGCCTACCTTCTTTGTCGGCATGCGGGAGTGAACTTTGCCACTCCTTTTTGATCGCATTTTTTAGTACGCACTGACGAGTTGCGTGTTCGTGCCAACTCCGAAAGTACCGAGGGAAGTTTTTCTACCGAACAGGTTATCCGTCCAACTTATAAGGGTGCGTATCGGTCAGGTACCGTCTGGACTCCACGAGTTTTACCCATTTTGAGGCGGCTTCCTCAATATTTGTTCCGACCGCACCCATCGGTGCCGCAAAAGGTGGCTGCCAGGAGGAGAGGCCGAGCAGGTCATGCAGAACGATGACGTGCCCATGACATGCTGCCCCCGCACCGCAACCAATAACCGGTACTGCGTTTTTACCGGCATCGGGACCGGTATTCCGATCTTGGAGTCGATTCACAATTTCGCTTGAAACTTCGGAGGGTGTGGCTTCGATCAATAGCATCGACGCACCAGCCTCAACCAGCAGGGTCGCGGTACGCACTATCTCGTCCGCTTCAGCGCGCGTCCTGCCAGCGTGGACATAGCCGCCTTTGACCCGTACCTGCTGCGGTCTCGATCCGATGTGTGCCACTACGGGTACGCCTGAAGACGACAGTCGTCTCACAAGCGGCGCGAAGCTGGCATCGACCTCAAGTTTTACTACGTCGGCTCTGCCCTCGACCACGAATCTCATCGCATTTCGTATTGCGTCGTCCTCTCCGCATTGATAACTACCGAAGGGCATGTCGGCCATGACAAAAGCATCCGGCGCGCCGCGTCGCACGGCTGCGGTGATTTCAAGCATGAAGGGCATCGTGGCCGGCAGGGTCGAGTCATGGCCAAGGATGAACTGAGCTGCTGTGTCGCCGACCAGCAAGGTCCGTACACCACCACGCCATAACCACGATGCAGTCGTGGCGTCGTAACAAGTGAGCATCGGAAAAGGTTGGCCTTGCTTTACCCACTGGCGGAGTGTGCGCAAGGTCACACGCGGCGACGGTGACGATATCGGCATGGCGGAATTATAGGGAAACGGGGGCGAGAAGATGGCTCAAGGCGCGTGTGTAACAACACGCGGTTATCGAAGCAGACAACAAATCACACGCAAGGCAACCGTGTTCCCGATACGATTTTGCCATGCGAACCTTCACCTTGATCGTCGTAGCCGTCCTGGGTTTCACATCATCCGTTCACGCGAAATTCGCCATCCCGCCTGAAGCCCCGGTTGATCGACTGGTGCGGAATATTTCTTCTTACGTCACGGAAAATCCCAATGATCCACGCGGATACTACACGCTTGGACGCGTGCATTACCTCGCATTTTCATTGGCGACCGAGACACTCCGATCCTACGAACCAGCAGATGGAAAGGAAAAGAGTGAGTTGCCGCAACTATCGCGTTTTCAGGCCAATCCATCTGCCGCTTCCCAACCTGCGGAGGGTGAAGAAAAAGCGAAAGCCCTGGAACACCTGACCGCAGCGATTGAAAATTTTGAGAAAGCAAAGGCACTTAACCCTGACGATGCTTTGATCCAGCTTGGCATAGCCAGCGTGTGGGAAGAGGGTGCAGCCTTTGCGTCTGAAGTTCCATTGCCGGTAAACAGCAAGAAAGCTCACGTGGAGACAACGCAGGAATGGACCGCACGCGCGATCGAGGGTTACCTCAATGCTTACAAACTCTCAATCAAGAAGGACAGTAATCTGGATGAGCTGCCCATTGCCGGCCTGTCGAGTCTGGTGAGCTATGAAGCTGGGCAGGCATATCTTCGTCTGGTTGAGGCCCGCGGTGAACGTGAGACGGAGCGAAAGTGGGTAGCTCTCATACGCGAAGACATGAAAACATTGGAAGCCCTTCCGCAAAACATAGTGACTCCCATCGTGCTGTCGTTGAGCGAAAGAAAATCGCTCGAAGCGATGATCGACTCCCGTACTCTTGTGAAATTCGATCTTGATGGCACCAGCCGTAGCCAGTGGTGGTCGTGGATTAAACCCGATACCTGCCTGCTGATCTGGGATCCAATGCAGCGAGGTGAAGTGACATCCGGCAAACAGCTATTTGGATCAGTAACTTTCTGGATGTTCTGGCCTAATGGATATGCCGCGCTGGATGCTTTGGATGACAATCGCGACGGAAGACTTGCTGGCGATGAATTAACAGGACTGGCTCTTTGGGCTGATTGCAACAGTAACGGTATCTCTGAGAATGACGAGGTTATGTTGGTCGAGGAGTCAGGAATCGAATCAATCAGTACCCGTGCGACGAGTCAATCCGGTATGTCGCCCTGTAATCTGGATGGGTTAAAGATGAAAGACGGCCGGCTGTTGCCGACATATGACTGGACGACGCAGGCAACCGGTATTCGCCGTTAACGTGTTATGAGTTTATTCGAGCGTGACAGCGACGATGGGTCTGCATGTACCGCAACGTCAGAGTTTCGCCTGTACTTTATCGCCTTCAATACGTGCCTCGTATGACGCCACCTTGATGTTGGGATTGTCCGGGCATACTCCGTCAGCGAGTCGGAACGGCCACCCATGCCAGGGACAATGAACAACTCCATCACGAATGAAGCCGCTGGCTAGGCTGCCGCCTGCGTGCGGGCAGGTGTCATCGATGACCTTGATCTCCTCGCCCTGACGAAAAACTGCCAACGCACGATTTTTACAGGCAACAAATTTTCCTCCACCCACCTGCGGCACGTCAGCCAGTGGGCAAAGATCTGTCCAATCACTCGCCTGTGTCGTTGCTTTTTCTGACTCCGCCATGTTCCCGCTCCTGCGTAAAAGATTGGGTGAGAATTGTAGTCAATTCATGATGATCGGTTGAATCGTCTGGTATTCGCTGACGGTACTTCGATTGATGATCTCATCATGAGGTATATCACGTTGCACATCGACGATCAGCGGCCCTGAGCGGATCGAATAAATTGCTGGTAGAGGTTCGCATAGATGCCGCCGGTCGCCAGAAGATCGTTGTGCGTACCGCGTTCGACAATTCGGCCGTGATCGAGCACCAGTACCACGTCTGCGTGACGGATCGTGCTCAAGCGATGGGCGACCACAAAACTGGTTCGTCCGCGCAGCAGGATCGCCAGCGATTGCTGGATGCGAACCTCGGTCATGGTGTCGATAGCGCTGGTGGCTTCATCAAGAATGATGATACGCGGGTTGGCGACCATAGCACGGGTGAAACAGATGAGCTGTCGCTGCCCCATCGACAGTGATCCGCCTCGTTCGCCGACCTGTGTTTGGAAGCCCATTGGTAGAGCTGCGATCAAATCCAGCGTGTCGAGTTGTTTTGCCGCGGCAATCACATCTTCATCTGTTGCGCCTAATCGGCCAACCCGGATGTTTTCCATCACCGTGCCGGAAAAGAGGAAGTTGTTCTGGAGAACGATCCCCATTTGACGATGCAGAGTGTCCGCCCTGATTTTTCGGATTTCTGTTCCATCGATCAGAACCTCTCCCTGTGTAGGAAGGTAGAACTTGGAGATCAGGTTGATGATGGAGCTTTTGCCGCTGCCGGTGTGACCCACGAGAGCCACGGTCTGCCCCGGCTCAGCAATGAAGCTCACATTATGCAGCACTGGCTTGCCCGGTTCGTATGCGAAGGTGAGCTTTCGGAACTCAACTTTCCCCGTAATTGCCGGTAAAGGTTGCGCACCTGACTCATCCACGAAATCGGGTTTGCGGTCGAGCAGCCCGAAAACCCGCTCTGCGCCCGCCATCGCCTGTACCGCGGTGTTGTATTGATTCCCAATCACTGCCACTGGATTCAGCACGCTGCTGGCGAGGAAGTAGAACAGGATGAGGTGAGCCGGGTCAGTGCCTGCATATTTATGCAGTACGAAGTATCCGCCGGCGACGAAAATGGCAGCAATCACAATCTGATTGAGCATCTCGATCGAAGGCGAGAATACGCCGGACATTCGGCTGACATTGATGTTGTAGCCTGCGTGGTCGGTAACCAGTTCACCGAACATCTGGGCGTTGAGGTCTTGTCGTACAAAGCCCTGAGTTACCCGCACTCCGACCACCGACTCCGCCAGTACTGCGGTTACACGGCTCATGCTCTCCTGTGCTGCGCGATGTGCGGAACTCAACAGATGCTTGAAATAGTTGTAGAGGAAAAAGTAGAACGGTGCGAAGCAGAGCACGATCAGTGCCAGCCAGCGGTCATAGATCACCATGATGATCCCGGCAACCAGCGATGTGCCGAGGTTGACAATACTGATGAAAACCGCGTCCTGGAGTCCGGCACGGACAGCTTCGGAATCAGAAGTAATGCGGCTGATGATTCGACCGATGCGTGTCTTGTGAAAGAAATTCATCGTCAGGTTCTGGAGATGCTCGAAGATATCGTTACGCAGATCATGGACGAGCCCTTCGCCCAGTTTCAACGCCAGATACATGCGGAAATAAAAAGTGACATAGGTCCAGAGCACGAGTGCTGTGTAGATTGCGACACCTCGATACAGTCCAGCGTAATCACCGCGGTAAATGGGACCATTGATCACCTCCGACAGCATCCACATGATCAACGGGCCTTGAAAGGCTCGCGTGATGCAGAAGACAATCAGGCCGATAAGGGTGCTGCGATATGGGCCGGTATAGCGGAACATTCGGCGGAAAAGCCGCAGTTCCAGCGGGCGGGCCTTCGCTTCGTCCTCGTGCTGGACCTGCGTGAGGGTGGCCACGGGTTTTCCGCTCATCGCAGTCATTCAATCGCCCTCACATCATCGAGCAGCGACGGGATTTGCCCCTCGTACCACAGCCGTGCTTTCATGATGTCCCGGCTTTCAGCGTCTCCCACCTGAACCTTTGCAACTTCCATGTACCGTCCGCCGCGTTTCATCAGCTCATCCTGCGTGCCAGCTTCGACGATCCGCCCGCGATCGAGCACGATGACGAAATCCGCTCGGTTCAGCGTGCTGAGCCTGTGGGCTACGACGAATGTCGTGCGTCCCTTCATTGCGTTGTCCATAGCCAGAAGAATTTCGTGTTCGGTCTCAGGGTCGATCGCGGCTGTGGCGTCGTCGAGGATCAGAATCGCCGGTTCAAGAAGGATGGCTCTGGCGATCGCAAGCCGCTGTCGCTGCCCGCCGGAGAGTGTCATGCCCTGTTCACCGATGACTGTGTCGTAACCTTTAGGCAATTCCATGATGAAGTCATGGGCTGCGGCGATTTGTGCTGCCTTAATCACCTGCTCACGCGATGCATTGGGCTGACCGAAAGCGATATTATTCGCAATCGTGTTACTGAAAAGAAAACTCTCCTGAAAAACCAGGCCGATGTTTCTTCGCAGGTCTTCGAGTTTGATCTTTCGTACGTCGATGCCGTCGATGAGCAGTCGGCCGCCAGTGGGGTCGTAAAAGCGGGGGATTAGCGATAACAGCGTGCTCTTGCCCGTTCCCGTCGCTCCAAGGATCGCCACACACTGTCCGGCCTGTACCTTGAAAGACAGATCTGTGAGCACCGGCTCGCTGGGAAAATAGCCAAACGAAACGCGATCAAACTCGACGTCTCCGCGCAACCGGCTGATGGAAATGGCGTCAGGTGCGCTGGAAATCTCCAGAGGCGCGTGCAGCACTTCGTAAACACGCCCAGCCGAGGTCAGGCTGGCTTGGAGCGTGTTAGCCACATTGGCGATTGCTTCGACCTGGGAGGAAAACTGTTGAAGCAGGGCGGCAAAAACGATCAGTGAACCAACGGTGAACGAGGCCGACGGGTTGCCATGATCTGCAATAACGAGAAAGCCGCCATAGAGCAGCACGACTACAAGATTCACCTGTGTCAGAAGCCATACCGTCGAGCTGTAAAGCGAACTGCGTTTGAACAGCCATCGCTGCTGCACGCGGAAAGCGTCATTGGCAGCGTGAAATTTTGCAATTTCCGCATCCTCGAGAGCGAAACCTTTGACGACGTGTTGCCCCAGTACGTTTTCGGAGAGCGTGAGAATGACACGATCGTAGAGTTTGCTCTTATGCTCCAGGGCCGGCCGGACGGAGTGCGAATACCAGATTGACGCGACCATGAGCAGTGGAGAGGTTGCCAACCCGACGAGTGTGAGCGTCGGATGCATTTGGAGCATGAACAGGAAGTACGCCACCAGCGTGATAAGCAGGACGATGATTTGGATGATCGCCCACTCGGCGAATGAGGCGATCCCCGCTACATCGCTGGTGGCGCGGTTAATGATTGAACCAGTCTCATTGGCGTCAAAGAAACGAAAGGAGAGTCTCTGAAGTTTGTCATAAACCGCTGTTCGCAGCTTGATCATGATGGTGTTGATCAACTGTGATGTCGCAACCGCAGTGCCGTAGCGTAGCCCCATCCGAACCAATGCCAGCAGCACAATGCCGACACCAAGGAAGATCAGCGCTTTCATGGGAGCAGCAAGACCTGCCTCTGGAAACGGCAGATGGAGCGGAAGCGTCGGCCGAGGACCGTCCCCTACGACATATTTAATGAGGTCGATGGCGGTTCCGACCAGCGAAAGCCCGCCGAGCGTCAGTCCGAGCATTACGAGGTGGATACACAGGAGCGTCAGACAACGGCGCGGGAATGACAAGCCAAGCCTGACCATCCACTTGATGAGACCCCAGTTGGTCGTCTGCGCACCAGCGAAGAACGATTCGAGGGATTTATGTGAGAAACCGGCAGACGACACAGGCAGGGATTCCGAGGATTCTGATGGCTAAAACACCGTAGTTTAGAGTTTCCAACCCAGAGTTGCGAATAAGGGTGGATATGATGTCCGTGAAGATCGGAGGTTTCCATGCCGAATATTCGTGATCTACTGGGGAATGATGCCGATGCGCTGCTTTCGTATAAGGCACGCGGCTTTGCTCGTGACAAGCTTCATTTGCCCGGCCCGGATTTTGTGGATCGTGTCCTTTCCGTGAGCGATCGCAGCCCGCAGGTATTGCGCAACTTTCAGGCACTGCTTGGTCACGGCCGTCTTGCCGGCACAGGTTACGTTTCAATTCTGCCGGTTGATCAGGGAGTGGAGCATTCAGCGGGAGCGAGTTTTGCGCCGAATCCGCTCTACTTTGACCCTGAAAACATCGTGAAGCTGGCTATTGAAGGCGGATGTAACGCCGTCGCCTCGACTCTTGGCGTCTGCGGTGCGGTCGCGCGAAAATATGCGCACAAGATTCCCTTCCTTGTGAAGCTCAATCACAATGAGTTTCTTACTTATCCCAATAAATACGACCAGATCATGTTTGCCAGCGTTGAGCAGGCTTACCAGCTAGGTGCAGTGGCGGTAGGTGCGACCATCTACTTTGGCAGCGAGGAATCCGGTCGGCAGATTCAAGAGGTATCCGCTGCATTTGCACGGGCTCACGAGCTTGGCCTCGTGACGGTGTTGTGGTGCTATCTTCGCAACCCGGCATTCAAGACGGCTGACAAGGATTTTCACACTGCTGCCGACCTCACAGGTCAGGCGAATCATCTTGGGGTGACGATTCAGGCAGACATCATCAAGCAGAAATTACCGACTAACAATGGCGGTTACAACGCGCTGAAATTCGGCAAGACACATAAGGACGTTTACACCAAGCTCACGCCTGACGACCATCCCATCGAGTTGACTCGCTACCAGGTTGTCAATGGATTCAATGGCCGTGCGCCACTGATCAACTCTGGAGGCGAAAGCAAAGGAGAGAGCGATCTGGCAGAGGCTGTACGCACTGCGGTAATCAACAAACGAGCAGGCGGCATGGGGCTTATCTCCGGACGCAAGGCATTTCAGCGTCCCATGAAAGAGGGCATCGCTCTTCTCAACGCGATTCAAGATGTTTACCTTGATCAAACTGTAACTGTTGCCTGACGCCAGACCCGAAACCCAGAACATACCGAGGAAAATATGGCTACAACTGTTTCCACGTCCAAACTCGCAATCAATGGCGGCCCCAAGGCTGTACCTGATGACGTGAAGTTCGAGGTCTGGCCGCGTGTCGATCAGGATGACGAAGCGATGGTGCTCGCTTCACTGCGGCAGAATAATCATGCATGGGGGCCAAACTGTGTCGCTTTGCAGGATGAGTTTGCCGCGTGGAACGGCAACAAATACTGCGCGGTAACCAATTCCGGTACCGCAGCCCTGCACATGGGGCTTGCTGCGTGCGGCGTCGGCGCGGGTGATGAAGTCATCACCACTTCGCTGTCATGGACTTCCAGCGCGACCTGCATCCTCCACCACAATGCGATTCCCATCTTCGTAGATGTCGAGTGGAAGACGATGCTCATCGATCCGTCGAGAATTGAAAAAGCAATTTCACCCAAAACCAAGGCCATACTCCCCGTCCACTACTGGGGCGTACCCTGCGATATGGACGCGATCATGGATATCGCGAAACGCAAGGGGCTTTTCGTTGTCGAGGATGCGTGCCAGGCACATGGCTCACTTTTCAAAGGGCGAAAGGTCGGCACGTTCGGCCATTGCAGTGCATTCAGCCTGAATCAAAACAAAAACTTCTGCGGTGGTGAGGGGGGACTATTTGTTACCGAAGACGAGGACATGCACGTAAAGGGAAGGGCACTGATGAACTTTGGCGAGATGCGTGCTCCCGAAGCCAAACGAGATTTTCATGCCTACGGCATGGGCTGGATGTACCGCACGAGCGATCTGCCCGCGGCGTTTGCCCGTAGCCAGCTTCGAAAGCTGACCCGTACCAATGATGAAGCTCGTGCCAACTGGCGACGACTTGATCGTGCGATGGAGGGCACTCCAAACCTGACTAGGCCGTTTAGTACGAAAGATCAGGAAACCAACGGATACGCCTACGTTGCCCGTCCCGATCCCGCCTACGCAGCAAAACGCGGCGTGCCGTTGCCAGCTTTACAAACTGCGGTAGTTAATGCGCTGAAGGCAGAAGGCGTACCGATGGGCGCTGCGCGATGGATGCTTCCCGCGCACACCGTATTCCAGGCGAAGAATGGTTACGGACATGGTTGCCCCTGGACTTGCGGGTTCGCGCGACCGGATATCAGTTACGACCTGTCTCAGTACCCCGTGGCGCAGCAGTGCATCGACACATGTATCTGGTTAGCGGTCAACGGTCACCGTCCCCCCAACGCCAATGCACAGGTCGATGCGATGGCTGCGGGGGTAAGAAAAGTATTCGAAAATCTTGATGATCTTGCAGTGTGATGTTTTGCTGACACTTAAGTTTTAGGAACCAGCCATGCTGACCGGCTCCGCTACCGCAGATATCACGCCCACTGAGTCTCTTGATCTGATGGGGCAACTTCATGTGCGTAAAGCTGGCTATACGCGCGATGCACTGACAGCCAATGCGGTGGTGTTTCGTCAAGGTGAAACGACGCTGGCTATTGTGTCTGTTGATGTGGGAATGCTTCCGGATGAATTTGTTCGTCAGGTTCAGAAGGTTTGTGAGCAAACGCATGGCATTCCCTCCGCTCATGTGATCCTGCACTCGACTCATACGCACGTTGCTCCGTGCACGCTCGACTATCTCCCCGGCAAAATGAGCGAGTCCTACATGGCCGAACTGCAGCCCGCGATCGTGCGCGCCGTCGCCGCAGCGATCGCTGACCTTGAAGAGACCGATCTTTTTTCCGGCGAAGGGTTCATTGAGCAGATGGGTTGGAATCGTCGTGGGCTGCATCCCGACGGTCGGTGCGATATGTATTACGGGAGTTGGAACAAGGATTTCTCAGGGATCGAAGGCCCGCGGGACGGCACGGTCCCCGTCATCATCGCAAGACGAAAAAATGGGGTCGTCAAAACCATCATTACCGGGTTTGCAAGTCATCCGAACTGCTTGGAGGGAGAGTCGTTTTATTCTGCCGACTTCCCCGGAGAGATGAGGCGGTTCGTTCGAACAAACCTCGGCAACCTCGGCCATGCTGCGGGAATCGTCTATCTCACGGGGGCGGCAGGCGATACTGCGCCTTCAATCATGGAGAATAACCCGCTGGCCATCCAGCCGTGGCGCGGTGAAGAAGGAGCCCGCAAGAGCGGTGCATACCTTGGCGGAGAAGTCTTGCGAGTAATCTGGGAAAATGCCGCACCGTTTGTCACGTCGATGCGTGATCCGGTACTACGCATCGCCAGTGAGACATTGCGGATTCCGATTCGACCCTGGCCTGCGGACTTTTCTCCCGAAAAACAGGTTCAATGGGCGGGAGCGAGGGATTATTACCTCGCGGAGCGTGCCCTTTGGAACAGCGTATTGGCTACACGCGAAGCTGAGGTACGGTTGAATGTTCTGCGCATCGGCGATGCGGCGATCTGCACTAATCCCGCGGAGCTTTATTGCAGACTCGGACATGAAATTAAAAAGGGTTCACCTGCGCGGGTCACGATGGTTGCGGAACTGACCGACGGCTACTGTGGTTATGTTCCAACACGCGAGGCATTTGCACGGGGAGGGTACAGCGTCTGGCCGTCACGTACCGCCAAGCTGCCAGAACAAACAGGTGAGCTAATCGTCGAGGCTTCACGCCGATTACTGCAGCAAGTCTTCCGCTAGTCGGATGCGTTAGGACGCAATCATTCCGATGACTGCGGTGCTACAACGAAGCCGAACATGCAAGGGAGCGTTTAATCGGACGAAAAGCCCGTAATCGCTTCTAAAAGTTAACGCGCTGGATTTACTGAATGGTCTTGCTGCTCATAAGGGTTGCGGCAGATGCAATCTTCGTGCGTGGTTTGCGGACCAGCGGTCAATTCTTAACATGCGCGGTTCGGAACTGCATTATTTCCCTTTATTCAAGGTGAAGTCCATGCCTGCCAAACTATCTTTCAAGCAACGCCTGCTCACTCCCGGCCCGACCTCTGTACCTGAAGCGGTACTGCTGGAAATGGCTCAACCGATCATCCATCACCGCACGAAGCAATTCCAAGCGATCTTTAAGGATCTTTCGGAACGATTGCAAAAACTCTACCGCACGAAAGGCCCTGTGCTGAGCATTGCGGGATCGGGAACCACGGCTTTTGAAGCGGCACAGATATCACTGGCGAGGCCGGGATCGAAAGTGATTGCCGTCGCCAGCGGAAAGTTCGGAGAACGATGGCAGGACATTTACGATTCATATGCGAAGACGCTCGGCCTCGAGGTCATCAAACTCAACGTTGCATGGGGCAGTGCTGTCACAGCAGCTCAGATTGAGGACACGATCAAAGCAAATCCAGGCGTGAGTGCTGTCGCCCTTTGCCACAGCGAAACATCAACAGCTACCGCATGCGCCATCAAGGCGATCGCGGCAGTTGTTTCGAAAACGGATGCGCTTCTCCTTGTGGACGGCATCACGTCGGTCGGCTCAATACCCGTTGAAATGGATGCGTGGGGTATTGATTGTCTCGTAACCGGGTCACAAAAAGCTTTAATGCTCCCGCCGGGTCTTGGGTTTGTCGGGCTTGGCGAGCGGGCACTCAAACGGCTCGAAGAGGTCAAACCGCAGGGTTACTACAACCTTGATCTGCGACGGTGGCTTAAGAGCTGGCAGAAAAATGATGTGCCGTTTACTCCGCCGGTGAGCCTGATTCGCGGGCAGCGTGTGGCTCTGGAGATGATCGAAGCGGAGGGTTTAGAAAATGTTTGGACTCGTGCGAATAGACTCGCCGCGGCAGGACGTGCGGCGTTTCTTGCGATGGGATTGAAGCTTTGCAGCTCTTCGCCTTCCGACTCAGTGACGGGAGCGTTTTATCCGGATGGTGTGGACGACAAGAAATTCCGTGCGGCAGTCCGCGACAACCATGGCGTACACATCGCCGGCGGGCAGTCTGGTCGAGGTGCGGCATGGGAGGGCAAGATTTTCCGCATCTCCCATATGGGTTATGTGGATGCGGGAGATACGCTGGCAGGCCTCGCAGCTATTGAAAGTGAGCTGCGGTCTTCCGGTGCAACCATTGCGGCGGGAAGTGCGGTTGCTGCGGCAGGAAAGGTTTTGAACGCGTAAGCGAAATCCTCCGGACTACTCCCCGGGGTCAGATATGCCGATAAATCCGGTTGCGATGAAAGCCAACGACCAAGCGGTAATACAACGATGTCTGGAATTGCTCAGCCAGGTGGAAGGCACCGCTGACCGTGAAATAGCCGCGGAGCTGATTCAGGCTGTCGTTAAGCTGTCCGCCGACGATCCCGGCCGAGGGGAGATGCGGCTCATGCTCCGTGCGTTCAAGGAACTGCGCTATGCCTTCAAGACATTTAAGGGATATCGACATCGGCGCAAGGTGAGCATGTTTGGCTCCGCGCGGACCAAACCTGAACATCCCGATTACGTTCTCGCGGAACATATGGCCCGACTCTGTGCGGAGGCGGGTTTCATGGTGATCACCGGTGCTGGGCCGGGCATTATGCAAGCGGGCAACGTCGGTGCTGGTCAGGCGCACTCGTTTGGTGTTGCGATCAAGCTGCCTTTTGAGCAGAGCACCAATAAGGCGATTGCCGGCGACGATAAGCTCATCCACTTTCGCTACTTTTTTTCGCGTAAGTTGATTTTCGTGAAGGAAACGCACGCGATCGCGCTTTTCCCGGGTGGCTTTGGAACTCACGACGAAGGGTTTGAAGTACTTACTCTGGTTCAGACGGGACGAGCTGATCCGTTACCGATCGTAATGATCGAACATGCGGGCGGCAGCTACTGGAAGGAATGGGACCGCTTCGTAAGGAAGGAACTGCTGGGCAACGGAATGATCTCGCCGGAAGATACTTCTCTCTACCACATCACCAACGATGCAGCCGATGCGGTGAAGCACATCACGCAGTTTTACAGCAACTATCAGTCGCTGCGTTATGTCCGTGACGATCTCATCCTGCGGATCAAGCACGCGCCAACGCCGGAGGAGCTTGATGATCTGAATACGAAGTTTGCCGACATACTTACCGGAGGCACGATTACCGCCAGCATGACATCTCGATTTGAGCCGGAGTCGAAATTTCCTGAAATGGCGTGTTTATCGTTGGCGTTTAACCGTCGATCGCTGGCTCGATTGCGTCATTTGATCGACCGGCTAAATACATTACCGAGTCTGCCGCCGCTGAAAGAGACTGCAGTGGAGGCAGCGGAGGTCGGTGTCAATGAGAGCGACCGTGGCTTGTCGGAAATTGCTGAAGAAGAGGGAGTAAAAATCATCGGGCCGGAGATTTAATCAAGTGCGAAAGATTCCATAACGCGGAATCAGATTGCATCATTGAGTGACGTGGTTACTCGTACTGTTTGAGCTTCTGCCTTCAGCGGATCAGTACTAAATCCCGATATCTTCATTCCATAAGTCCGGCCGCGATTTAATGAACTCATGCATCAGAGCGATGCATCGAGGATCATTGAGCCTGATTACCTCGACTTTGTGCTTAACGAACAAATCTTCTGCTCCAAGGAAGTTTTCGCTTTCACCGATCACCACGCGCGGTATGCGGTAAAGCAGGCTTGTGCCGGTACACATGATGCATGGTGAAAGCGTGCTCACGAGTGTGAGTGTTGTCCAGTCACGTCGTCTTCCCGCATTGCGGATACAAGTGACCTCAGCATGGGCGGTTGGATCGCCAGTCTGCACGCGCAGATTGTGACCACGAGCGACAATCCGACCTGTTGAGTCTGCCAAGATCGAACCGATGGGCAGGCCGCCTTCGCGCAGTCCCTGCAGTGCTTCTTCATACGCCTCATTAAGCAGACTCTGATAATTGAGATGGTTTTCGATGACTCGTACTCCACGCTCTGATTTCATCAGCGTACCACGAGCCACTAAACTCTCGTGATGGCCGGCCTGTTCATCCTTTTTCTCGTGGCTGCTGGATTGTTAGTTATCAGTATTTCGGCGGCAACGGTCTATCTCATGACGCATCCGCGCCGGTTGACCTATGCCGTGGCGATCGGACGCGGATGGGCCACCAGCCCTGCGGAACTGGGACTTGAGCATGATGAGGAAATATTTTCCTTTGCGGATGGCGAACGAACGCCTGTTTGGAAGATCAAGGGTAAAAAGGAGGATGGCCCCGTTGTAATCATCACTCACGGCTGGGGTGATGGGCGTTACGGTGTTCTGCCGTGGGTCGAGCAGTTTGCGGACTTTGCTTCAAGCATTGTGGCTTACGACCTTCGCGGGCAGGGGGAGTCATCCGCGGCTGCGAGTCGGCTGGGAACAACTGAAGTGGGCGATCTTCTTGAATTGGTAGCCCATGTTTCCGAAACGAACCGGCTAGTAGTTCTCGTTGGGTTATCGATGGGTGCGGGTATTTCCATTGCTGCTGCCGCCCGCAATCCGGATAACATTGCGGGAGTTATTGGTGAGTCGGCCTATCGTCGCGGCATGCAGCCGGTTGCCGGATATTATCACATCAACCGTTGGCCGCTATGGCCGTTTTATCACCTCGTCGGTCTGTGGCTGGTCTTGCGATATTCGTCGGATCGAGCATTCGATCGCGCTCGCCATGCGGCTCAATTGCATTGCCCGCTTATGCTGTTGCATGGGGCAATGGATCCTATTTCGCCAATGATCGCAGCACGGCAGATAGTCGAGGCAGTAGCCGAAGGTCGCGGCCAACTCGTAGAGTTTGAAAATGGAGCGCATCTGGATTTGATGAAAATTGAGCCGGAACGTTACCGCGAAGTAGTCACGATTTTCTTTGCTGGCCTTAATACCGCGGCGGAACCGAAACGGAGAGCAATATGAATCTAGCTGGTCGGATTGATCACACCATCCTCAAAGCGGAAGCCACCCGGTCAGAGGTACATAAGCTCGTCGCCGAAGCGACAGAGCACGGGTTCGCCTCCTGTTGCATCAACGGCATATTCGCAGCAGACGTCGCTAAAGAATTGCGTGGCAGTGGAGTAAAGACCTGTGTCGTCGTGGGATTTCCGTTAGGTGCGAATAAGGCTACGATCAAGGCCATTGAAGCCACCAGTGCGGCAAAGGAGGGTGCGGAGGAGATCGACTTTGTTGCACACCTGCCGTACCTCTTGAAAAAAGACATCATTGCCGCCAAGGCTGAGTTCATGGAGATTGTGCGTGCTACTCGCACTGTGAATCCAAAGATCATTATCAAGGTGATTCTTGAGACCGCCGCTCTGATGCACGGGGTGGACGTAGTTGAGGGAGAAGCGAGAATCGCGGCTGGCTGCACAGCGGCTCGTGAAAGCGGGTGTGATTTTGTGAAGACCTCAACCGGCTTCCATAGTGCAGGCGGTGCGACAACCGAAGCAGTCAAGCTCCTGAAAAAACATTCCGGCGGACTGTATGTGAAGGCATCGGGTGGCATCAGGACTTTTGATGATGCTAAAAAAATGATCGACGCCGGCGCGGACCGGCTCGGATGCTCAGCCAGCGTAGCGATTATTCAAGGATCTAAACCGACCACTGGGGCGGGTTATTGATATGGCAACGGTAAAAGGCATGAAGACAACACGAGTTGGCTCTGTGAACATCGGCCCTCAATCGCCGCTTGCCATCATCGCGGGGCCGTGTACCGCGGAGTCACTTGATCTGTGTTTGAAAATTGGTGAGGCATTACGAGATCGCTGCATCGAGCTGGGATTGGGATACATCTTCAAAGCCAGTTTTGATAAAGCGAATCGTACGTCGATTAAAAGCGTTCGCGGCCCGGGTATCAATGCGGGGTTGCGCTTGCTTGAAAAAGTGAAGACAAAACTCGGTGTACCTGTGACAACGGATATTCACGAATCTGCGCAAGCAGTCCTTGCGGCGGAGGTGATCGATTTACTCCAGATTCCGGCGTTTCTATGTCGGCAGACGGATTTACTGGTGGCTGCGGGGAAGACGGGTCGGGCGGTCAATGTAAAAAAAGGGCAGTTTCTTTCTCCATCTGAAATGGTGAACGTGGTGACGAAACTGGAAGAAGCGAGCGCGACGAAAGCGGGCCGGGTTCGGAGTGCCTCTAAAGAGGGCGGGATTATTCTGACCGAACGGGGCACCTTCTTTGGGTACCATCGTCTGGTGAATGATTTTGTGGGTTTGGCTGACATGATGGAGATGGGTTGGCCGGTGTGCTTTGACGTGACGCACTCAACGCAGAAGCCTGGAGAAAGCAAGACTTCCGGAGGCCGACCGGAACGTGCTCTCACGCTTGCGCGCTGTGCTGTAGCGGCTGGCGTACAGGCTTTATTCATCGAGACGCATCCTGAGCCAACCAAAGCACTTTCAGATGGGGCGACGATGCTGCCCTTGGCAGAAGTGATACCTTTACTGGGTAGCTTGGCGAGATTGCACAAAACTGTTCATCAGATTTTGTGAGATCAATCTGGTGGTTTCGTACACGTCGTTTGCAGTGAAATTTTCGGGAAGGCTACTCAATCACAGTTCGTCGTCCGAAGCCCAGATGCCACGGTATTATTCTTTGCTGATCACGCTGGCGTGGCGTGCCTTTTCCTTCATTACTTGGCGTAAAAAGAGGATTCCACCCCCAATGAGGCAGAGTGCGACGGGATAGCACACGAGCATCGCTGCTGCCATTCCTTTGGCACCTTCTCTTTTTGATTCGATGGAACCCGCTAGCACGAGTGTGCCCCAAACCGCTGGTATCAGAAGAATGACGCCGACAGTGAATAACAGCGGTACAGCGATCTCCTTGATAGATGTCTTGGGCTTGGCTGGGACAACAGCTCGCGGACGGGAGGACGACGGAGCAGAGATGGCGGAAAAGTCGAACTCAGCCGGTTCCTCGACATTTTCCTCACTCGGTTGCTCGTCGGATTCCTCTTCGACGTCGGCAAGAAAATCATCTTCATCAGGGTTGGAATGATCGGGCGAGGCTGTAGTCATACGGGTCTCCTCCAGAGCATTCTAACGGTCTTACCTCGTGTCATCAGCTTTCCATCCAGACATTACAGAAAAGTGGTCCGTGCAGGATCCCATTTGTATGATTTGATGAACTTTTCAAGCTACGTCAACGTCAAATTGATGGACTAATGACGGCATCTGCCTGACGATAGATGACGTATATATTGTTTGTGGCCTGACACACCGTCCGACCTGATCTTCCGGCGAGGCCAGCATGAGCACAGAAAATCCCATTCATCGTTCGATTACGGCCGCCCGCCGACGGATGTTTATGCAGACTTGCCTTCAGGCTTTGGGCTGGGCCACGCTGATGGCGACTACGCTCGCAGCAGCCGTGATGGTTACGGGACGGCTTTGCTCCATATCAGTGGGGGGGTGGATTTATGCGGTGATCGCTGGTTCAGCTTTGCTGGCTGCACCATTGATTGCATGGTCGCGCCAACCAAGCACGCTGGAAGTAGCGACTCTGATCGACGACCGGTTAGGTCTGAAGGATCGACTGGCCACGTCACTTTACGCGGAGACTGTATCAAACGATCCCTTTGCGCGTCGTGCGATCGAGGAGGCGCGAGCAACTGCAAGTAAGCTCTACCTTGGGAAAGCGTTTCGCATCCGCTTGACACGTATCTGGAGCTGGGTACCGGTTGCTGTTGGGGTGTTCGTTCTATTGTTTGTCCTGATACCGACGATGGATTTACTGGGTATTGGCTCCCAACGATCAGAGCGGCTTGCTCAGCAGGCTGTAGCTAAGCAATCGCAGGAGGATGTAGCCCAGGTAGTCAACGCGGTCGAAAAATTGAAGGAGACAGAGCCGTTATTGAATAAGGACAAGTCGGACCAGGAATCAATCGCTACGTTGACTGAGCTGTCCCCAAAAGATTTGCGTGATCCGGAAATGCGAAAAAATGCTGCGGCAAAGCTCTCAACAGTGGAAGAAAAGCTTGGTGAGACGGCTGAACGGAAAGAGCAAGAAGCCAAAGCAATGCAGAATGCTTTGAGTCGTACCGATCCGCAGATGGACGGCCCAGCGGATAAGTTTGCCGACGCATTACGGCGTGGTGATTATGAACAGGCACAGAATGAACTTCAGGAACTCACCAAAGCGGCGCAATCGGGCAAGTTGAGTGACTCTGAAAAGCAAACTGCCGGCAAACAACTTGAGAACATCGCCAGGCAACTTGAAGAATCGGCACAGGAATCGGAGGCACAACAGGAAAAAGCTCAAGAACAGGCTGAGCAGGCCCTTCGAAATGCCGGCCTGAGCAAGGACCAGATCGATCAACTCAAAAAGCAGGGAATGCCCCAGGAGCAAATCAAAGAGGCTCTCCAAAATCAGGGAAATAGATCGTCTCAGGCTCAGCAGACCGCACAACGTGCTGCACAGAAGGCCAATGAAGCAAAAGCGTCTGAAAAGACAGCGCAGGCTACTCGCTCTCTATCACAACCACTTCAAAAGATGAGTGAGTCGATGTGCAAAGGCGGTAATAATCCCGCGTCTCAGCCGACGTCGTCCTCTACCGTTGGAAAGCCCAGCGAAACGCAGGTTCCAAAAAATTCTGCGGATACTCCCGATCTCAATGAAGCCGCTAATTCCACGGAAGGTGAGTGCAAGTCGGCTTGTGATCGATTATCAGAAATGGGTCAGGCTTCTAACCAAGCCAAAGATGCCCGGGCGGCACAATCGGCCGCACAGAAGGCGATACAGTCTCTGGCAGGCAAGCCGAACGAGGGAGCCAACCCAATGCCCACACATGGCCAGGGTGGCTCGAAAGCAGGTGCCGGCAAAGGGGGGCCAGCGATCGGTACGGAACAGAAACTTGCTGGTTACCAATCTGATGCAACCAGTGATATGAATCCGCAGGATGGCCGGGTGATAGCGTCCTGGATGTCGGAGGGAGAGGTCGGCAAGGGGGAGTCAAAAGTTACATACAGTCAAGCAGTCACCGAGGCGAAGCAGGATGCGGAAAAAGCGGTCACGGATGATCGTGTGCCTCGAAAATATCACGAACCGATCAAAGAGTATTTCGATCAGTTACCGACGACGCCGGATGAAAAGTGAGATAAATTCTGAATCATCCGCCATACTCTGACACACAATGCTCTTTCGCTTTGATCATCCCGAGCTGCTGTGGTTGCTGCTGCTTGGCGTACCGATGGTCTGGCTAGGGGTTTATAGCCTTAAAACACTCGATCCTCTACGGCGTTGGATCGCGATCGGTCTGCGTATATCGGTACTGACGATCATCATTCTCATGCTTGCGGGTCTGCAGTTTGTCCGTTGGCATACGGATCTCACCGTCGTCTCAGCAATGGACGTTTCTGATTCAGTGATGCGATATTTCAAGCCGCCGCCTCTGCCGTCAAGCGAAGGAAATACATCCACAACAGAATTAACACCCGATGAGTGGGCGCGGCGATACCTCAAAACCGCTGCACAGGGGAAACGCACCGACGATCTCTATGGAGAAGTGATCTTCAAGGGTGAGGCAAGTGTACGCGCAAAACCTTCGTTCATGATGGACTCCCCTGCGACTGCGGTAACCCAGATGAGGGACGGCACAGATGCGGCAGAGGGTATCCGTATGTCCATTGCGACTCAGCCGCCTGATAGTGCAAAACGAATTATCTTCATCAGTGACGGTAATCCTACGGTCAGCAGCTCAACTAACCGGGACAGGGGGGCCGTGAGCGCGGCTGGCGAGTTGCTGGCGGCTGCATATGAGGCGAAGTCGCTGGGTATTCCGATTGATGTGCTGCCGCTTGACTATGAAGTTACGAATGAAGTCATGGTTGACGGCATTTATGTGCCTGCTGAGGCGCGTGAAGGACAGACAGTGGCCTTGCGCGTTGTACTCCGTGCGACCAACCCGGTAAACGGTCAGCTTTATCTCAAACACGATGGCTACCCGCTTGATCTCAACGGCGCAGCACCCGGTAATGGCTCAACAATCCACGTTCAAGACTGGGCGCCAGAAACGGAGAGCGGTTCTGTTGAGAGAGGCTCCACTGCTCCGTTGACTTCCGGACGATTTACATGTGTAAGGTTGGTTGAATTACCTATGTCCTATAGCGGAGCGAATCGCTTCCAAGCCATCTTTGAGCCAGCGGAAAAATCCACAGATCAAATAGCATCGAATAATCAGGCCGAGGCTTTCACGCTTGTGCATGGTCAGGGGAAAGTACTCTTTGTGGACACGCTTGGAACTGGTTCCGGCGAATCATTACCCCGGATGCTTCAGTCGCACAATATCAAGCTCGATCTGATCCAGCCCGGTGAGTTGCCGGTGAACCTCGCGGATCTGCAACGCTACGACGCTGTGATTTTTCAGAATGTTCCGCAGGATCTCATCATGTCCGCGCAGCAGAGAATGCTGACGCGCTATGTCGGCGATATGGGTGGAGGATTTTTGATGATTGGCGGGCCGGATAGTTTTGGTGCCGGCGGGTGGACCAATACCCCGATAGACAAAATCCTGCCAGTGGAGTGCCGCATTCCCAGTCAGACGGTGGTGCCGTCAGGTGCTCTGGTTATCGTGATTGATCGCTCTGGATCAATGATGTCACCTGCGGATGGAACTACTTCGAAGCAAGTCGTAGCCAACGAAGCTGCCGTACTCGCATTGGCAACGCTTTTTCCACAGGACCTGATCGGCGTATTGGCGTTTTCTGACGGCAATGAATGGATCGTGCCTCTTTCAAAGAACACGAAACCATTAGAAACGGCAAAGTTGGTGCGCAGCATTCAGCCAATGGGAGGCACAAATATTTTTCCAGCACTGGTTGATGCATACGATGCTTTGGCACCGCTCAAAGCTCAGGACGCCGCAGCCAAGCACATCATTCTTCTGACAGATGGTCAAAGTCCCGATGGTGACTACGCAGGTTTAACCCGCAAGATGCGGGAGAAAGGGATCACGTTATCGACGATCGGTGTCGGTTCAGATGTGGATAACGCTCTCCTTTCCCGTCTGGCGCAAATGGGGAAGGGGCAATATCACCCGATTGTGGACCCTAAACGATTGCCACAGGTTTTTATTAAGGAAGCACGTTCGGTTCGCAAAAACTTGATTAAGGAAATTCCGTTTCGTCCGCGGTTGATTGCGACGGGTTCACCGGTCATGGCGGGGATTAACTCTACGCCGGAGCTTAAAGGGCTTGTGCTTACGGGGCCAAAGCAGGATCGGCGTGTATTTATGCCGATGGTCGGCACTGAAGGCGAGCCTCTGTTTGCCCACTGGCAGGTCGGGCTTGGTCGCACTGCTGCATTTACATCCGACGCCACTAACCACTGGGCGACTTCGTGGCTTGAGTGGAGCGGTTATGCCGACTTCTGGTTACGCACGATAAGAATGATCGCTCGGCCGTCCGACTCGCGTCAATTCGACATGATTTCGAGTATTCGTAACAACACGCTCTATCTGCGACTTGATACCGGCAGTTCTGATGAAGATGAAAATGAAGGTTTCGGCGGGTTTCTCAACGTGTCCGGCTCCATTCTTCTGCCGGACGGGTCGGTGAAAACGGTGGTACTGAATCAAATCGGGCCGGGTATCTATGAGGCGTCAGTACCCGCTATCAATGAGGGTAACTACATTGTCACTCTCTTTGCTCAAAACGCTCGCGGGGAACGACGGGCGATCTTCGGCGGAGCGAGCCGGCCCGGAGGTATGGAATTACGAAACTTCCGCTCCAACCGCGCCTTGCTTGAACAGGTTGCACAGATCACCGGCGGCAGGGTGCTAGATCCCTCCAAACCGACACCCGGATCACTTTTTGACCGCACGCAAGTTGAGCCGACACGATCCATCCGCCCGGTGTGGCGTATGTTGCTTTTTTGGTTATTTATCGTCTTTTTACTAGATGTAGCCTGCCGTCGTATTGCATGGAATTTCGGCACCATATGGACAATATTTAAGCGTTGGCTCGGCGCGGTGGCGGGCGCAGGATCAACTCGCAGTAACGAAGCCCCAGGCACGCTCGACGCCCTCAAAGTACGAGCCAGAGTGGTCAATGACCAGTTGGCCGGTCAACCATTGGCGCGGCCTGAAGATTCCACTCCGACTGTGGCCAGTGGGCGTAAATTTGAAGCATCTGGAAATAAAGCGGCTCTGGAAAACTTTGCACAGGCGGTGGGTGGCGCGCAAGTCAGTGAGTCGGGTGCTCCGCCTACTGCTCCTCAAAAGGGTGTAAAAGATACTCCTGTGACAACCAGCAGGTTGCTTGACGCCAAACGTCGCGCGCAAAAGAACATTGACGATCGCAGAGAGGATTAACCACTCATCACGAGTCGTAGGAGATCAATTTATGGCTAACAACCTCAACATTGAAGACGCCGAGGTTCTGGCACAGGCAGCAGAGTTTCAGAAAGCCTACGCTGGCGTGAAACAACAGATTGCGAAAGTTATCGTCGGCCAGCAGGAGATCATCGACGGAGTACTGACCTGCCTGTTTGTTGGCGGACACGCGCTGCTTGAAGGTGTACCCGGTCTGGGCAAGACGCTTTTAATTCGCAGCCTGAGTCAGGCTCTGTCGCTTAAATTCAGCCGTGTGCAGTTTACGCCTGATCTCATGCCCGCGGATATTACGGGTACCACGATTGTGCTCGAAACTCAGGCGGCCGACGGCCGAACGACCGGGCGTGAATTCCGCTTCCAACCCGGCCCTATCTTCGCGCAAATTGTGCTTGCCGATGAAATCAACCGAGCCACACCTAAAACTCAAAGCGCAATGCTCGAGGCTATGCAGGAAAAAAGCGTGACGGTTGGCGGCAAGACGCACCTTATGGAGCAGCCATTTTTCGTCATGGCTACACAAAATCCGATCGAGCAGGAGGGTACCTATCCGCTCCCGGAGGCGCAGCTTGATCGATTTTTTTACAAGCTTTCCGTTGGTTACGCTTCGCGCGAAGAGATGCACACGATTTTGAACCGAACAACAGGAGGCGAGTCCCCGCGTATTGATCCCGTACTCGACGGCCCGACGATCCTGCGATTCCAGCAGATTGTCCGTCGCGTCATCATTGCTCCACATGTGCAGGATTACGCGGTACGTTGCGTGATGGCAACGCATCCGGATGGGGAATTAGCGTCGAGCCTCGCAAAGCAGTTTCTTCGCTTCGGGGCATCGCCTCGTGCAGCTCAATCGCTGGTCCTCGGCAGCAAGGTTCAGGCATTGCTTGAAGGTCGTACTCACGTCAGTGTGGATGACATCAAAAAAGTCATCCTTCCCGCGATGCGGCATCGTATTTTGCTGAACTTCGAAGGACAGGCGGAAGGCATGACGACGGACATGATCCTCAATGACATCGTGGACCATCTGAAAGTGGAAGCGTTGGCGAAGTGAGCCTGTCGAATGATGCAGTAGACAGTATCGATGGATCCGATCTTGGCCGAAGCCTTGCGAAGGTAACAAAATGTTTTGGGCATCAGACTTGTGACACGGCTATCTTCTTCAACCCTGCTTGATCCCGTCTTTATGCATCGGCTTGACCGCTTGGATGTGCTGTCCCGCAAGGTTCTTCTGGGAAAACTCAAGGGCGAACGACGTAGCAAAAGACGGGGACAATCTGTCGAATTTGCTGACTATCGAAACTATGTCATTGGCGATGATCTACGCCGTATTGATTGGAATCTGTACGCCCGGCTCGACAAGCTCTTCCTGCGGCTTTTCATGGAGGAGGAAGATCTTTCGCTATCCATTCTCTTTGATATGTCGCGGTCGATGGATTTTGGCGATCCTGGAAAACTTGACTATCAAAAACGGCTCGTGGCAGCCTTGGGATACATTGGCTTAGTGAACTACAACCGGGTGCACCTTTTTGCTTTCGCAGAAGGCGTGGTTGGCCACCTACCCAATCTGCGAGGGCGCAGACCGATCCCTCAGATGCTTGATTTTCTGATGATGCAGGTACCCAGTGATCGCCCAGGCAACCTCGCCGCTGCCACAAAACGCTTTGCTCTTACACAGATGCAGAAGGGGATTGTTGTTCTGGTCAGTGACTTTTTCGATAAGGGTGATTTAGCAACTGCGCTGCGCTATCTCGCAGGTGACCGTTACGACGGTTATGTGATTCAGCTTCTATCGCCGCAGGAAATAGACCCCGCCAAAGGGGGAGTTGTTGGTGATGTTCGGCTATTTGATATTGAGGACGGTGACGAGGCTGAGGTATCAATGAGTTCCGAGCTTCTCAAGCGTTACAAAGTCAATCTCCAAGCCTACTGTAACCACGTGCGAAATATGTGCGTACGGCGGGACATTGCATACCTGTTCAGTGATACGTCCGTGCCATTTGATACGTTGATCTTGAAGTACTTGCGTGAACGCGGCCTACTGGGATGAAGAGCGAAAAGAATACGAAGAACGCAGGTGTCTTCACATATCTCCTTATTTGTTAATCTGTCGCATCATGAAAATTACAAAAGTTGAAGCTATTTATCTCCGTCTGCCGGTGGTCACCACAGACTGTGACGGTACGCAGGACGACCTTGTAGTGCTTGTACATACGGATGCAGGCATTACCGGAATCGGCGAGGTGGATTCCGCGCCGACGGTCGCCAAGGCGGTTATTGAAGCACCCATGAGTCACGCCATCGCCAACGGTCTGGCCAATGTGCTGGTGGGTGAAGATCCTCGTGATATACACCGGCTATGGGACAAGATGTATCGCGCCTCGATCTATTACGGACGATTTGGTCCGGCGATCCACGCGATCTCCGGCGTGGACATTGCCTTATGGGATATACTCGGCAAGGTCACCGGCCAGCCGGTCTATCGTCTGCTTGGTGGGGCGTATCAACAAAAGCTCCGCGCCTATGCGTCGATCCTCTTTGGTAGCACACCGGAAGAAACACACGCGATCGGTAAACGATGGGCGAATGCAGGGTTCACAGCGGTGAAGTTCGGCTGGGGGCCATTTGGTACTGACGCCAGGCTTGATGAACAGCATGCCGCCGCTGCACGATCAGCGCTTGGACCGGACCGTGATTTCATGATTGATGTCGGTTGTGCGTGGAACTGGAAAACAGCCGTCCTGCGAGAGCAGATGCTGCGGCAATTCAATCCGTTCTGGATTGAAGAACCTCTTCTGGCTGACGATTACTCAGGTTATGGAAAACTCAGCGAAAGTTCACCGACACGGATCGCGGCAGGTGAAGGCGAATCAAATCCTCCTTTTTTTGAACGGTTAATGCGCGAAGGCGGCATTGATATTGTCCAACCGGATGTTGCGCGTTGCGGTGGATTGACCGCCGCCATGCGAATCGCCGATATCGCGCGAGGATTGGGGCGAGGGGTATGCAATCATGCATATAAAACGGGGATCAGTGTCGCAGCGAGTATCCATTTTATGGCGGCAATTCAAAACGGCGTAATACTCGAATATTGTGTTGAAGAGGGCCCGCTTCGTCAGGAGACCACCAGGGAGAGATTCCCTGTAGTGAATGGATACGTAGATGTTCCACAATCTCCAGGCCTCGGCGTGACACTGAATATGGCGACAATCGAAAAGTATCGGCAGTCATAGTTGACGTAAAGCGTTGTGGTTTCTGTTCGGATTGAGATACCGGTGAGTAACCGTGGCACACGACTTTTTATTCGATTCGGTGTGGTCGAGGGTTACGATCGTGGGGGAGGGTCATGCGACATCTTGTCCACGGCGTGATTTTGCAGTTGCAAATTAACTTGCAGCGGCGAATGATGAGGCACTATGTCCACTGTTCCACTCCGCCGATCTTTTGACACCAATCGCGTCGAATTAGGCAAGCTTTTCGATAAGCTTCCGCCGCATGCAATTGAAGCGGAGATGGCTCTGCTGGGATCGATGATCCTTGATGGCTTGGTTATTGGTGAAGTGGTTCAGATCCTCAAAGGCAAGGAAGACTTCTATAAGCCGTCACACGCTGCGATCTACCAGGTACTCGTTGACCTTTACGACAAAAACCAGCCGATTGATGCTGTGCATCTTCAGCAGATGCTCAAAGATCGCGGTGAGTTGGAAAATGTTGGAGGAATCAAGTATCTCGTAGAGCTTTTTGAGTCTGTACCTTCCGCTACAAGTGCGGCGTATTACGCCAGACTCGTGCGTGAGAAATCTATTCTGCGGAAACTGATTGAGGCTGCAGGAAATGTTCTGTTTGAAGCGTACACGAGCAGCGATCCGGTGGATGACTTGCTGGACCGTGCGGAGCAACAAATCTTTGATCTTACTGAGACGAAATCAACGACGGATGCCAGTGATCTGCACTCACTGATTCAGGAGACTTACACCCGCCTCGAAACGCATGATGGGCGTGCGATTTCAGGACTGGCGACAGGATTTATTGAGCTTGACGAGATGCTCAGCGGCTTGCAAAGCGGTGAGTTGCTTATCCTCGCAGCGCGGCCAAGCATGGGTAAAACGGCACTCGCTCTTAATATTGCTGAACATATCGGGGTGACCAGTAAACAGCCTGTTGCCATTTTTTCTTTGGAGATGAGCAAACAGCAATTGGCTCAACGACTTCTTTGTTCACGCAGCGGCGTCGATTCGCAACGGCTGCGGCGGAACATGATCCGTGCGGACGACTGGGCAGTACTACAGGATGCCTGTGGCCAACTCAGTGATGCGCCGATTTTTATCGACGATACGCCAGGGTTGACCCTGCTGGGGTTACGCGCTAAAGCACGAAGACTTGCACAGCGGCATCATATTCAGGCGATTTTTATCGATTACCTCCAACTTATGTCCGCTGGTTCTCGTACCGATTCGCGGGAGCAGGAAGTGTCCACAATTTCGCGCGGGATCAAAGCCTTGGCGCGAGAGATAAAAGTTCCTGTGGTATGTCTCAGCCAGTTGAACCGTCAAACTGCGAATCGTGAAGGTCATCGCCCGATCATGAGCGACTTGCGAGAGTCAGGTTCGATCGAGCAGGATGCGGATGTGGTGATGATGCTTCATCGCGAAGACTATTATCGCCGCAAAGAAGAGGGACACGTGGATGATAATATTGCAGAGTTGATAATCGCCAAGCAGCGTAACGGACCGACGGGTACGGTGAAATTACATTTCCAGAGTGCGACGACACGATTCAATAATCTTGCAGGTGGCGGGGCGCCGTAACTCTTAGAGTCACGCAGTGTCTCTGACATCGAATGGGAATTATGTAAGGTCGCTATTCAGCTCCTACCGTGATGCGGCCACTTTTCCTGTCAGATCGCGTTTCCCGGATTAGATATATGGTTGCCTGTTGTGCCTGATCATGTCATATTCCCGTCTCCTACTTTTGGAATAGAACACATGAAGCTTTCGTACGATCCTCAGAGGACTGCTGCGCCTTTACGGGCAGCTATCGCAGAGATTGCCAAGTCCGGATTCCCTGTTTCCACTACAAAAGGAAAATCCGCGACTCTTTCCTTGGAACTTGCCGGTGACGGCCCGCGTTTCGAGGTCTGCTCAACACAGATCCGCATCAGTGGCAAGACCATTCCGCAAGTCCTTCGCGCTTTATCTGCTTTACGTGGCTTTGTGGAAACGCGTGAGATCCCCCCGAGCTATGAGGAAAAACCACGGCTTGATACGCTTGGCCTGATGATGGACTGTTCCCGTAATGCAGTGCCATTGCTTGCCACGGTCAAATACTTTTTATCACGCATGGCATTGATGGGTATGAATCTGTTCATGCTCTACACAGAGGACACTTATGAGGTCCCTGACGAGCCGCACATCGGATACCTTCGCGGTCGATACACCCAGAAAGAACTGCGTGAGCTTGATGACTACGCAGCGAGACTGGGTATCGAGATGATTCCGTGTATTCAGACGCTCGCACATCTGGCGCAACCTCTGCGATGGTGGAAGCAATATGGTGAAGTGACTGGATCGCCTGATGTGCTGTGGATTGGCGAGCCTAAAACGTACAAGTTGATCGAAAAACTGATTCGGGCCGCCAGTGCCCCATATCGCTCGAAACGAATTCACCTTGGGATGGACGAGGCAAAACTTGGACTAGGCCGAAATAAGCCTGCAGCAGGTAAGACGAACTTCGATTTGATGACGGACCATCTGGCTCGTGTGGTGGAGATAGCAACCGGCGTTGGGCTCCAGCCGATGATCTGGAGTGATATGTTTTTCACCATTGCCGAGGAGCACGGCGGGAGCATTCCTCCGGAAGTGGCTGCGAAACTACCCCGCGAAGTCCAGCTCGTATTTTGGAACTACTACCAGTGTTACCCCAAATATTATGAGGACAAGATTGACGTCCATCGAGCGATGGGAAAGGAGCCTATTTTTGCTCCTGGCCTTTGGACCGACAATGTCTGGTGGACTCATACCTCACACGCACTGCTGGATACTGATGCAGGCATGATTGCCGCCAAAGGACGCGGTATTCGAGAGGCCTTCACCACGTTGTGGGGGGATGATGGTGGGGCGTGCAACATGTTGTCCGCTCTTCCTGCTCTGCAGCACTTCGCCGAACACGGCTATCGAGATACGGTTAGCAATGTGGATCTGACGCGGCAGTTCCGCGGAACGTGTGGGTGGGATTTGGATGCACTGCTCGTTGGCGAGCAAATTGATTCGCCACCCACCTTATCCCCCACGATGAGAGAGTGGGCGAAACATCTCGGCATCAACATGCCAGAGTATGTGAAAGATAAGTTGGATATACGGGGTATCAATTTCTTTGGCCACAACCCCGGCAACTACCTGCTATGGAATGATCCGATGGTGGGCATTTATGACGGCCATATTGAGGATCTGCCTCTGACCGAGGAATACCAAAAAGTCACTGCAAATATTGTCGATGCACGTAAAGCGGGCCAATGTGAAAAACACCTGCTGGAGTTCGTCTACAGGCTATCTCGTGTTTTGGAGCTCAAAGCTGATTTAGGTGTCCGTCTTCGAGAGGCATACACCAAGAAGAATCGAAAAGTTTTGATTCGACTGAGTCGTCATGTATTACCCGAAGTGCTTCGTCGCGTGAAACAAGCACATGAAGCATATCGCGCTATGTGGTTTGAGCTTTATAAACCTAACGGCTATGAGGTACAGGATCTAAGGTGGTCTGGTCTGGAGGGTCGGTTGCATTCAACCAAATTACGCCTGGATGATTACCTGCAAGGGCGGGTTAAGTCTCTGCCGGAGCTTGCTGAAAAGAGGTTACCCATCAGTGACTTTCCTGAGGGAAGATTGGGATATGGCGGGCCGGCTTATCGCAAAATCGTCAGTGCGAGCGTGGTCACGTGATAGGCTGGAAATATCTTCCAAAATGCTTGGCCGCGTTTTTCCTGCTTATTGATAGCGAGGCAAACTTGCTCGTGAGATCAGTTTGATAATGGAGTGATGAAGTTGAATCTTGATCGTGAGATACAAGTTGCGATTGATGCAGTCCGACATGCGTCGCAGGTCTGCCGGAGTGTGCAGCAGCGATTGGCGACTGTTGAGGCACTTTCCAAGAAGGATAAGAGCCCGGTGACAGTTGCTGACTTCGCATCGCAGGCTGTGGTGTGTTCGATGTTGATGAAGGCATTTCCAGACGACACGGTCGTTGCGGAAGAAGGTACCGGCGAGCTTCGTGAAACGACACGGACATTACTCCGTGGAGTGGTTTGTGATGAAGTACGAAAAGTGTTTGGTGGAGCAACTGATGAGGAAGTTCTTACTTGGATTGAGCACGGTGCCACGGGTGACGGCCACGAGCCACGGTTTTGGACTCTTGATCCGATCGATGGCACGAAAGGATTCCTGCGAGGGGAACAATATGCGGTAGCTCTTGCATTGCTTGAGAAGGGCAAGGTGGTGCTCGGAGCATTGGCGTGCCCTAACCTGAAGCAAGGAGACGTTGAAGGAGTGTTGCTGGTAGTACAACGCGGACAGGGTACGCGTCTGCTCTCACTCTGGGATGAAAAGAAGAAAAGTAAACAAATCAAGGTCAGCAGGACGGAAGATGTAACAACGTCTCGGTTTTGTGAGTCCGTGGAATCCGGTCACTCGGATCAGGATGCCTCGTCACAGATTGCGCAGCGATTAGGCATTTCAAGTAAACCACTGCGGATGGATAGCCAGGCAAAATACGCAGCACTTGCGGCTGGTCAGGCTGAGATTTATCTGCGTTTACCGACTCGTGCAGACTACTGTGAAAAAATCTGGGATCATGCAGCAGGGATGATCGCAGTCGAAGAAGCAGGTGGTCGGGTTACTGACATCGACGGTAATCCGCTTGACTTTACGCAAGGTAAAGAACTGCGGGCGAATCGTGGCGTGGTCGCTACCAATGCATTAGTTCATGAAGTTGTAGTCAACGCGATCAACCTATAAAGAACAGCAGCCCTTTTGAGCGTAGTCCTCAGAAGAAAGACCTGTTTTACCTGCTAGCGTGAGTGGCTGACTGCTATTTCTCTTTGAAATTATCAATCGTAACCACCTCAAGCATGTTACTCGGTTTGGAAGTATTGCTGCCGCTGCTGTAGATGATCCAGTAATACAGTTTTACTCCCGGACGTAATCCGTAGATCAGATCCCCGCTTTTGACGCCATTAGGGGTGATATTGACAGACCCTCGCCCGTCGGAATGTCCGCCGACCCAGACAAAGTATTTTGTCTTTGCTGGATCGTTTCCGTCATTTACCTCAGATGGTTCAAAATGTATATGCATTCGTGTTCCGTCGTACTGGTGTTCCGGCGCGGTGAGTCTGAGCAGTTTCACTCCAGGAAGCGTGCCGGTTGATGAGGCCTCAGCAATAGGATTGGGCAGATTAAGAGCTTCTTTGGGCGCGGGCATGCGCAGTTTGCTAATACGCAGCGAATCCTTAGTCGTATCAGTTATCTCGTCATATTCTGCGAAGATCTTGCCCAGAAGAACCGTGTCTGATTTTACCGGCTGTACGTCATTGACATACAAAATGTGCGTCCGTTGCTCGACGATGATTGCTTCAAGCGAGAGTGGCAGATCCACAATGTGGTCACCCGATTCGATAGGAATCCTTACCAGTTCTTCGCCTTCGATTCCGGACGTACCGACACCCAGCGGTGCTCCACTTCGCCACCAGGTTGTGCCAAACTTACGGTAATTGTCATAGCCCTCGTGGCCGGGAAGTTCGAAACGGAGATAACGCCACCCATCGAAATTAAAAGCGCTCCATGAATGGGTATCGTCGCAGTTGTAGTCGTCCTTCGCACCGATGTTGATCCATCGTTCACCCTTGGCGTCACGGAGTACATAGATAGTCCTGCCCCAACTACTGTCGCCTTTAACCCAAAGCCCAAGTCGGTCCGGTGCGCCGTTGATTACGATCGGCTTTCTCGGCCGGAGCACGTTGTACCAGGGCATTAGCTCGCGGGTCCGCTCCTGCTTTTCGAGCTTAGAGGCGAGGACTTTTCCTTTGTTACTATCGTTGACCACCGAAGCAGAGAAATTTCCTGCTGCGGGATAAAAGCCCCAGTGGTTGTTCTCGTAAAGCACGTCTCGCTCGTTCGTAAACTTCCACGATCCGTCGCCCATGTCTGCAATTTGCGTAATCTGTGCTGGTTTTGCTGCAGGTTCACGGGAGTTGTTGGGTGTGCCAAATGTGAGACGGCCGGGTTGAGCATCAGAGTTGTCAGGATCACCGAGCCTTATTTCTTTAAGTGGCGAAGTGGCGTCGGTAGTGACATAAATCACCGATGGATCGGTTGTGATAACGACTTCATTCGATGAACGATTCGACGTTCCCTGCGGAACTGGGTTATTCATTGAATCCACAATACTTTTTGGCAGCTTCCCACCGAATACAAGTGTTGCGGGTCGTTTGCCACGGAGAGTCCATAGCGTGTACACATACCCACGGGTTTCGTGTTTGAATCGCAGACAATAGGTACTCAATGATCCTGTGGGTATCCAGCCATCAAAGTTTGCCTCATTGAGTCTGTCGGTCATTGTGGCAAACGATGCGTATGCAGGCTTGGGATCGCAATAGGGAATGCGCCGCTGGATACCGCACCCGCCGTAGTGTTCACTTCCGTAATAATTGCCGCAGTCGAAGGCAAACCAGCCCGCGTAAAAGCGATCCACGCCGTACGCCATGTCGATCAGATTCCATCTTGTATAGATGTCCATCTGCTCACGGTATGACACAGCTCCAGGTTCGGTTGGGACGAATGCTCCCTCACAGACTTGGAGTCGCGGTTTCTCCATGCCGTACTTTTTAAACTCCTGAACAAGCATGTAGAGACGGTGGACCGCGTTATCCTTGAGTTGCATTTCTGGAAGTCGTTCAAAATTTGGTACGTCGAGACTTGCTCCATCGATGAGATTTTTAGGGAAACCTGCACGGAGCAGCGGTATTGACATGCCCGGATCACCCCAGCCAATCAGCAGATCGCGGTCAGGATGCGCTTTTCGGAGGTATTCGCTGGCAATGCGAGCTGTTTCAAACAGCATTCGTGTTCGTTTCTTTTCCTCATCCGTGTAAACGAACGGCGGGTCTCCGAAATACTCCGGCCATGTTCCTGCAGTGAGACGAGGACTGATATGTGATTCCGTAAAGTAATTTACAACATCGGGCTTGAATTGATCGAGTAGATCTTTCTCCCATGTTACAAAGGCTTTCTCGATTTCCTGATGAAACTTTGCGATGTCTTCGGGCTTATGGACATCATCAGCAGCCCAAGGTTGAGGTGAAACGTAATAGGCAGTGCTCTGGATGTGACCCCAGTGCTTGAGCATGAGGTCGGTGACAGGTGTTGGCGGATGCTCTGCAGCTCGAGCACCGGCAATGGTCATCAGCCGTGTGTGGTGTTCGCTCTTTGGTGTATGGTGGCCGCCGTGGTAGCTCCAATAGCCAAACATGGCCCCCTTACCCTTAGTCCATGTAACGCTGCGGGTATCTGGCGCAAGCTTGACGAATGATCGTTTCTCCGTCCAGGTGCGACCGCCGAGCGTTAGAGTCGCGGTAATATCGTGATACCCGAAAAGTTTCACAGGTACAGCTACGGCGAAATTCTGCGATGTCGCCGGTTTAGCAGGATCACGCGGTACTAAGGTGATGTCTTTTTCCTGGTGTGTTTCTTCGGTGCCGTCATAGCTTCGAGTGAGGACAACAAGTTTGCCGACCTGCGCTGCATTGGTGTGATTGGTAATCGATGCGGTATATGCCGCGTCTGCCGGTGCTGTCCAGACATGACCAAATGTGCCCGGATTCCATTCGAAACCGACGGGTACTCGGCCAAGCGTCGCAGCATAGACATGCACTGAGGACGGTCGGCCGCCTTGATGGTAACTGTAATTGATGGGGTCAGGATATGAGCGGTAGGGGTAAACCTTCTTGGTGAGTTCGATTTCGATGTGATCCATGTCAGCAAATGAGGAGAGCTGACCCGGATCGAGCGGGATTTTGATCAGCCAGAGTTTTGCGTCTTTTCCATTGGTGAGTTTGACGGGGAGAGTATGGTCGCCGACATGCGAATCCATTGCTCGGGGAACAGTTGCCTCGTAGCAGACCGGATAGCCTGCGCCGGGTCTGTAAAACATCGCAGTCACAAGTGGTATTTCATCTTTATCATCATCGCTGGCTGCAATGAGATATAGCGTGTCAAATTGCCCGTTAGGAATGCGGATTTGGATGCGTCCCGGATCGCGTTCGGCGGCTCCACGCCATCGCACGAGGTTTCCATACATTGCTGGCAGATAGCCCGGTACATTGGCTTGTCGCAGATAGCTTTGGCCGACATCGATATGGTCAAACCCCTCAGGTGTCATGCCTGGGAATGTAAATGGAACCCCCTCGACGTTAACGACTTGATCAGCAGGTGGGAGTGAAGTGGGGGCGACTCGCGCGGAGCCGAGATTTGAAGCATTCACATAACCGCCAAGACGGATCGGCTGGAATCCTGGAGTCGCCTGCGTTGACTCGATGCGAAGTGATGCTAATTCGACACCACCCGAGAGAGTGAGATTCACAGTTCCTTCGGGGTCCAGACCCTCCTCTCGCTTCCACGCAACAAGTCGATCATCAACCCAGAATTTTACGAGGCTTTGATTTAACTCGACACGCAAATCGAGCCATTTCTGATCGGCGTCTGGTAGAAAGCTCATTGCCTCTTCAACGCGAACACGAAACTCCTCCTCCCATCCGGGATTTAATTGAGGGTAAGCCCTCAGCTGGTAGCTAAGTTTCTGGGCGAGTTGGAGCTCCGGCCAGTCACTTGCCTCGACCATAGCCTTGAGATTGAAAAATGGATTCGGAGCCTGTGAAACCGAGCATGAAATGCCGTTGTCTTTGGCAACGCGTGACAGCATTAGTGACAGTGAGGCGTCCTGGCCGTCTGAGGTTTTACGATTGGCGACGGAAAGCGTAGCGAAGCAACTGGGGGCATTACCGGTGCGCATGCGAACCAATGCACGTACTTGGATACCTGCGGGGTAGTGTGTGCGACCAGTGATTGTGAGTGTTTTCCCTGGTCGCGTGGAAATGAAAGTGTGAGTTTGATTGGCCGCCGGGTCGGTGTGCAGATCGTAGGTTGTGTTATCCAGCGTCCATGCGTTATTGTCGCTGAGTACATGCTTGAGATCAGGGGCGCTGTTCGACGTATCAGACAACCACCATTCTGCGGGTGGAGTCTTGGCTGCCACATTCGTATTTTGCAAATCCCCCTCTGTAACGGATGAGCGTGCAGGCTCATTGCGATGGCAACCCGACACGATTGATGTAAGGCAAACCAGTACGATCAGGTATCGCTGCATGCCAGGATTCCTTAAAGATGGGGGAAGTCATGCTAAACCTGCGGCGAATCAGCAGCAAACGTACAAGCTTTGGGTGAAGAGCGAGTCTTACAGTTGCTTACAACTGTTACACTTACTATCTAATTAATAATCGGCCATAAATAATTTCGGAGTATTTATCTTGGCTACGCCAACGCGTCATTCTTCTCACCGCCCTGTACGTGCGGAACGGCGTCTTTTTCACAAACCCGGCTTGATTCATTTCTGGGTGCTCAATGACGACTGCACCGACGAAGTGATGAACAAGATGATGCACGCTTTTGCTAAGAGTGATGCTGCCGCTGTCTGCCTCCATCCACGCTGCGGCCTGCGTGTGCCATATGGCGGTGCAGACTGGTTTGACCTAATCCGTAAAACCACAGAACGATGCGCCAAGCTTGGTCTTCAGGTATGGCTTTACGATGAAGATCCATATCCCAGTGGCGCATGCGGCGGCCGTGTGTTTATTGAGCGGCCTGAATTTGAGGCGCGTGCTATCGAACGCTTCGAGTTCAATCCTGCGGAGTCCAAAGGCGATAACCTTTTCTACTTCCCGACCGGAAACCTGCTCTGGTGCGGCTTGGTCAATACTAAAACCGGAGAGACTACGGACTGGACCGAACGAGTTGGTACAGTTCGGCGAAACTGGAAAATCCTCGATAAGTGGGACAGCCGATTTTATTACCCCGCCACACCGCTCTACTCGCATCCGCGATCATGGGCAGAGACCCCTGAATATGCCGTAAGCTTTGGCCCGGTACCCAAGCCTGCCGCGGCAAGTCCGACTCTGCCGCCAGATACGAAATTGGTCGCATTCGTTGCCCGTCCGTGCGGACGGGGCGCGATTTATGGTGGACTTCCCGACAGTCTGAATCCAGAGGCGACGAAATATTTTATCCAACTCACCCATCAGAAATACAAAGAAGTATTGGGGGACATGCTGGGTAAAGAAGTGCCAGCCATTTTCACTGACGAGCCTAAGTGGTATGCCCATAAACCTTGGACGATGGGCATGTTCGAGGACTTTGAGCGGCAGTTCGGTTATGACCTCCGTCCTCGGCTCGAACTGCTCTTTAACAACTCGTCCGACGATCAGGCTGTACTCACCCGCCTTCAATACCGACAGTGGTGCACGGAACGCTTTGAGAAGTCATGGCTGAAACCAATAGCCGATTGGTGTAATCGGAACAATCTCGTACTCACAGGCCATATCAGCCCTGAGGACGACCCCGTCGAGCAGAGCGGATACACCGGGAATCTCCACTACTACTGGCGACATTTTGGTTTGGCGGGGATCGACCTAATTATTCCCGCTGTGGGGGACCACAATCATACGTTGATCAACGTCGGCATCGTCAGCGCGGTCTCCGCAGCATCACAGCACAAGCTTTCGGGTGTGATGAGTGAGTCGCTTGGCGCGTCCGGCCTGCACCCAGACATGAAGCAAAGCGGAAAGGTGCTGCTTTGGCAGACAATGATGGGGTTGACCTCGCCAGTGATTCACTATTGCCAAAACTCAATCGAGGGATTGCGCGAATACGATGCGCCGCCTGACTTTGGGCCGTTCAGTCCGCATTGGCCGGCTATGGTGAAGATTCACCGGGAGGTTGCTGCCATTCAGCCTTACGTTCGTGACGCGACTCAGGTTGCGCCGGTTGCTTTGCTTTGGAATGTGCGGAGTTGGTGGATGCAGGATGTGGATTGGCAGACAGAGCCTACCGGCATGCGGTCCGATTTTAATGCACTGCTGGCCGGATGCCTCGACCGGCAGGTTGGCACGCAGATCATTGATGAGATCGTGCTATGGGATGCCGAGGTTTCACGCGGCGAAATCGTTATTGGCTATTCTCGATATTCGCACCTTGTCGTGCCTTCGTGTTCGATTCTGCACGAAAAAACAATAGCCAAACTTCGGGCTGCACAACGCGCCGGAGTGGAAGTATTCTTCGCAGGCCGAACTCTACCGACGATCCAGCAAACTGAGAGTGCTATCAAACCGCTCGACTTGGGCTGGCTGCCACAGCATGACATTGACGCAGCGGTACATCTTTTGCCGCGTTTAATCAATCTCGAAGGAGACCTGACGGATATTCGGTGTACCGCTTGGGTCAAAGGCGGTAAAACCACGTATCTTTTAATGAATCTTCGTGAATCGCCATGGCGTGGCAGACTGAAAGGTAAGCCGATCACGTTAGCTGCCGGAAAAGTGGTTGTGAGGTAACCGCCAGCAGTCCGCTACGGATTGTTTTCATGGCACGAACGAACTTTGCAGGAAAAGTTCGCTCAACCTTTCGCTTCAAATCTTCCGAACACTCCACACGCAGTGCCGCTGCTCGTATCCATTGCGATGGCGATACGGTTACGTCCATGACGAAACTTGACAGATAACGAGATTTGGTCCGCTATCGCAGGATTCTTGCCGTGTCCTGTATGGATATCCTTGCCGTTAAGCCAGATTCGCACCGGCGCGTCATAACCAAAGTGCAGGAACCCATCTTCCACTGGTCCCACCTCGATATCCGTAACGAAATACGCGATGCCTTTTTTTCCAAATATGATGTGACTGGCATCAGCAAAACCACATTCCTGTGATTGATCGCTGGTAATTTGATGCCATTTGATTTTACTCTTAGATGGATCGGGCGGAACTGCAGACGCAAGGCTGCCTGGCAGTTTCAATACCTCCGATACTTTCCATTGAGAAATATAGGGCACATCAAAAATTACATCCGCGAGATAAATCTGTGGATGTGACCACTGATCAAGTGACGGATCCTTTAGAGCGTTGTGCCCTGAGTAATAAGAGAGGGCAACGCGTCGTCGGTTATGTGGATGCTTTGCAACCCCCATATACGACAGATCAAACCCGGGGCCTGAGGGCAGAACAATTTTCATTTCGGGTTTGTCGCCTTCGAGTTTAAATATCGCGACATGGGCTGCAGAAGGCGTGATGAACCATCGTCCCGAAAACCAGATATCGTTACCTGTCAGCCACAGTGCGGGACCGGCGAGAGGTACATCAATTTCCAGTTTGTCCCATGTCTTGTACGGCGGCAATGAACGCATGATCATCGGCTTATGGCTGCGATGTTCCCGCCTAACAATCATGGTGACTGCGCCATCGGCTGCAAAATCCATGTTGCATTCGTTCGGCTGATCGGTACCGGCATGGAGAACCCGCTGCTTCTTCCATTTCAAACCATCTTTACTCGTAAACCACGCGATTTCGCTTGATTTTCCGGGGATGATCTCGCGGTAACCTGAACAGTAGTGCGTACCCTTGAAATATTCAGGACGCCACATGATGTAGTTGCCGGTTCCGCTGTATCGCATCCACGGTGACCACTCAAGTCCATTATCGGTGTACGCGCAACCAGCGTGATATACGCCAGGTTGGGTGGTGTTGGCTTCAAAGCCGCAGACGAATAACCGTTTGTCCTCTTTCTGATATAGATGCGCATCACGAGTATCGAAGCGTCCACGGATGACTGCAGCGTTGTCGAAACTTACTCCTTCATTTCGGCTGCGCAGAACCACGATCTTTCCTTCATTACAGACATGTGCATCACCTTGGCGGTAGGACACGTATAGCGAACCCTTGAAAAAGCGGGCGCCGGTGAAAGCGTTGTGATTTGAGTCATCGGTGACTTGTCGGAGAGAGCGGATTTTCATAACGATCTTTCCCAATTAGTGATATGGATATTGGATATTTGTGAAGTGAAAAATTAACTCAGCTTAAACCACTTCTTGAAGTACGCAATGACGTTTGCGGTGGTGATACCAGCGCAATGCCCACCATCAAACCACGTATCTTCGTAGTGATCGTCAGCCCCCAGCAGGCGATAACCGTGACGAATTTCATCGCGAGCAGTTTGTGACTGAGTCCACCACGCAGGGCGATTTTCAGGTGCTATCCCTGAGTCATTCCGGCCATCCATTATCCACATGGGGCGGGGTGCGACCAAAGCTCCCGTATGAGCACTTGAGCAGGGGATCGTCGCATCCGGCCGGAGTGTTGTTGTTGCAGAGGCGAACATATGCTTGAAGTAACCTTCGGGTGGATCACTGGGAAGATAGATATTTGTGCTGCTGACGATTGCTGCTGACACGCGCTCGTCCACCGCTGCAAAATACAACGAGCTCCATCCGCCTCCTGAGCAACCCAGTGAGCCAATACGTGACATATCCACATCGTGCCGTCTTGCCAGAGCATCAAGCGTTCGAGGCAAGTCGATCATCCGGAGTGCGGTGTAAGACAATCCCAGGGCTTCAAGACGCAGACGGTAAATACCGGGGTTTGTTTCGCCCTGTTCACCGCAACCACGACAGTCGGGCACCCAAACCAGACAACGTAGAGCCTCAGCCAGAAGATAAGGTTGAAACTCTAACTCATTACTTAATTGTGTACGTGGGATGGATGGATCCTCATCTCCCGTAAACATCTGTTTTCCGGGTCCGCTTCCGTGAAGCCAGAAAAGGAGAGGCATCTTTGCGGGAGCAGGCCCTTTGGGACGCACGAGATATCCTGGCATCCACAATCCCGGTTCGGTTTGTACGAGCCATTTTTCACGGAAACAAGTCGGTCCTTCCTGTCGCTCAACTAATCGCATTTGGGGTTCGCACTTGCCCGTCGTGTTGTCTTCCATCCATTTCCAATGCCTGGCACGAAGAGTGCGTTGCCAGGAAAGAAATTGTTCTACATTCAGGGTATTAATACGGGTTGTGCGTTGTTGCCAGCGTTCCTCAAGGTAGGTGTGAAGCATCTTGACCGCGTGGGGATGGGCAGGTTCGACGCTCGCGTCATCGGCAATGCGCAGCGGAAGGGCATTTCCTCGATCATCTGAAAGCAAGACTTCAATTTTGTGCTCATGTGCCAGATCGATAGGGCCGTGGAGTTCTAGGTGTGTGAGCTGACCCCGTATGAGACGGATAGCGTTTCTCTCACCCGTCGTGGAGTGCGAAACAACAGGGTGGTTATTTTGGGGTACGGTCTGCTGTTTGGAATGATGGCGATCAGATCCATGACGTGAGGAGTCATACAAGGACCATTCTTCACTACCTCGCAACTCGGTTCGTAGCTGTAACCCTTCAGCAAGTGGGTATAGAACAACATGAGAGACAGCGTTCTCACCGTGTTTATGAAATCCCGCAAACTGGTTCCCGGCGGCATAGCGTTTTGTCGAAGAAAACGGTGGCTTATCCAAATAAGACAGCACCATAAACCCACGATGTGTTTCTTCCGGTAAAGCCCAATCATCAAGCAAAGGCAGCAAATCCTGTTCGTTCCAGGCCACGTCACCTGCCGGCGTAATTTCTGCTGTGAGCTCCGGCTTATTCCTCCAGGCTTTCCAGTCGTTGGTTAATACCAGCGATGTGGTTGCTCGCCATCGCTCGGCTGGACGCAAGGTCACCGTGCGAAAGCGAAGCTCAGCAGTTGATTGAAGAAAATCTCCGGGAATGGGCAGATAGCCGCACATACCAGCCATTGAATCACTAGGGCCGCCGGTCACAAAAAACGACTTTCCCTCCGCGTCGCCATGCACCATCCGCATGGTTTTGCCGGGTTGAATAACGTGGCTGCCCCAATAAATATCCGTATCGCGATACCTCACTCGCTTGCCGTCGAATGTCACGAACATCTGACTAGGAAAAACTGAAAAACTGTTATGAAGCCACGGAGTAAAAAACTTAGTCTCGTTCTGAAGATTGGTGATGGTAAGTTCACAGGTCAGGTGACGTGTGGATGCTTGGAAGGTCACGATTTTGTCAAGCAACAGACCATCAAGATGCAGGAGGTTGGCTTTGTCAGGCCAACCAGCGAGCCGAAGGAAGGCATTGGGAGCATTCCAGAAGTGGCGAAGGTGGATGCGGAACCCGTGAGGATCGCTGGCTCGTGCGAGCACGAGATGCGGCGAAACGTAACTGGTCCCCGGATATTGCTCCTCTGCGAAGAGCACACGAAGGATGCCGCCTTCGAGGCCAATTGGATGCATGACCCGCTCAACGTCATCGGCTACCCAGGAAATAATTCGGCCACCAGCAGATGGTGAAAGCACGATCCGGTCGGTTGCAGATTGCCAAATGAGGTCGCTGCGGTCGAGCATGATGTTCGCAACTTGTAAGATCGGGATGTTGCAGATGAGCTTGAACAATCAGTTGCAACACGAGCCATCGAGCATTCTCGCAGTCAACTCACTCGTAAAGGGTGAAAACTTCAATCTGTAGAAACGGAACAGGTGATCAACGTACAGACACTCTGCACCGTTCGAATCTTGGTTGCCTGGGGTGGCCGGCGAAATATTCTCATGCCGTTTACTTATTGCTAACGAACCGGCAGCGATATTACTACTTTGCAATTGTAATCTGAGGTCGCTTCGGGTCCGGCCAATCAATGTGAAAGAAAGTTCCACGCGGTTGATCCACGCGCTCATACGTGTGGGCGCCGAAGTAGTCACGCTGCGCCTGGAGCAGGTTTGCCGGAAGTACCGCGCTGCGATATCCGTCGAAGTAGGACAGGGCCGACATGAACGCTGGGCATGCAACACCAGCCTCAGCTGCCAGGGCCACAACCTTACGCCAGTTTGCCTGCGCTTTCTCGACTTTCTTCTTGAAGTACGGATCAAGCAGAAGATTGATCAGCTCGGGATCGCGGTCGTAGGCTTCCTTGATCTTCTGAAGAAACCTTGCGCGGATGATGCAACCGCCTCGCCAGATCATCGCGATCTCGCCAAAATTGAGCTTCCACTTATATTCCTTTTGAGCCTCTGCCATTAGCTGGAAGCCTTGCGCATATGAGCAGATCTTTGAGCAATAAAGCGCATCACGAACCGCCTCGATCAAGGCACTCTTTTTACCTTTGTGCTTGGACTTGCCTGCCGGTCCCTTGAGTTTTCGGCTTGCGGCGACTCGCTGATCTTTTACAGCGCTGAGACATCGTGCGAAGACTGCTTCGGCGATGGTTGCTGCGGGTACTCCCATATCGAGAGCGTTTGTACTGGTCCATTTACCAGTGCCTTTTTGGCCGGCGGTGTCGAGGACTGCATCGACCAGAAACCTCTTCGGTTTCATTGGATCGCGTTGCTGGAGAATATCAGCCGTGATCTCGATAAGGAACGAGGCAAGATCGCCTTCGTTCCACTCGGTAAAGATTTTCGAGAGTTCATCGGGTTTCAATCCGAGCAGGTTTTTCAGCAGGAAGTAGGCTTCGCAGATCATCTGCATGTCGCCGTACTCAATGCCGTTATGAATCATTTTTACATAGTGGCCAGCGCCATCAGGGCCAATATGAGCGGTACATGGTACGCCGCCCTTGACCGGACGACCTGGCGCGGCACCCTCGATCGGGTTACCGGTTTTCTTATCCACCTTGGCTGCAATCGCCTCCCAGACTGGCTTGAGGGACTTCCACGCATCAGGCGATCCTCCCGGCATCAGCGATGGGCCGAATCGTGCTCCCTCCTCACCACCTGAAACACCGGAACCGACAAAATTAAATCCACGTGCTGCCAGTTCTCTTTCGCGGCGAATTGTGTCGGTCCAAAGTGAATTACCGCCATCGATGATGATGTCGCCTTTATCGAGGTGTGGCAGAAGACCGTCGATCACCATATCAACCGGTTTGCCAGCTTTGACCAGGATCACTATTTTTCGTGGCGTCTTAATCGCCTTAACCAGTTCTTCCTCGCTACGACAGGGAACCAGTCCACCCGGAGTATCAGGGTTCTCTACGACAAATTTCTCCATCGTCTCAACCGTACGATTAAATACGGCAACCTTGAAGCCGTGATCAGCCATATTCAGGACGAGGTTCTGACCCATTACCGCAAGACCGATGAGGCCGATATCTGCGGTGGCGTTGGAAAAGTCTGCCATGGCAAAGCTCCATCAAGTAATTTGAATCAATCCAGCAAGAAACAAAATGATAATCGTTCTGACGGTCAACATCAGGACAGCTGCTCCACAGCCTTTTCGGGTCGTCGCGGATTTCCTGGATGGCTTTTCAATACTGATGAAACCAACACACGTTTGAGGCGTAAATCATGGTGTTTGCCGAACACCGCCCTAGGTATGGAAGGCTAACCCTAAGGGTGAAGCATTGGACGCTCACGTCACTGCGGGACAAGCGGATCAAAATCGGCACGAAAGTCACTCATCATTCCCGGCTGGTGGTGTTCCAACTGGCGAAGGTCGCCGTGCCCAGTCAATTGTTCCGAGCGATTCTTTACCGCATTGACCGACTTCGTCTTCTCTTCTCATCACCGAAATGACTGCTACACCCGGTTACATCACTGTGCATGAGCATTCGGGCGCGATCGGTCTGTCATCTCGGGACCAAACGCTGTCACCCCGCGACCGTTGCGAGCTGGGCTATTATCTACGAACATCACAACACCATGAGCATTGCGAATGAGTTCGACACGATCAAACAGCGTTTACGCCATCTGGCACTCTACGAGAAGGCTGAATACATCACCGAGTGCGGCTGGTACAAAGGTGTAGGCATTCAGGAGAAGGACCTGCGGTACCTGTCCAGCCCGCCGGATATAGCGCGCGTGCGCCGGTTGATCGCGACGCAGCGCAACGAGGGGGCTTTTCTCGGCATTACATACGACAGCCAGCGCGATGCTGATGCTCAGTTCTGGACGGTTTCGCCCCAGACACACCTGTGCTGGCTGTTGATGATGGCGGAGGCCTGGCGGCGCGACGATTCGCCGCTCAAGGACGATCCGGGGCTGCGCACGAGCATTCTCCGCGGCCTCGATTACTGGTTTCATCGCGATTTCCAGCACAAGAGCTGGTGGTTCCTGATGATCGGCGTACCGCGGTGGATGGCCAAGATCCTGCTGCTGATGGAGAGCGAGCTTTCGGCCAAGCAAATGCAGGGAGGCTTCAGAGTTTTGGCCCGCGCCGACGCGAGAACACCCTGGGGTATGGACCTGGCTGGTACGGCGCAGAATCAGCTTTGGACGGCCGACGTGATGCTGGTGCTGGGTTGCCTCGAGCAGAGTCGCGATCGCGTCCGCCGGGCGGTGGACAAAATGCTCCACGAGATCGTCGTCCGACCGTCGTGGGGAGAAGGCATCCAAGCCGACTGGAGTTTTCAGCAACACGACAACACGCTCTATTCAGGCGGCTATGGCTACTACTTTGCGGTGGATGCGCCGAGGCTGGCATGGGTGCTTGAAGGTACGGCCTACGCATTTCCATCTGAAACGGTCCGCGTGATCCGCGATTACCTGCTTGAGCATCAACAGTGGATCGTGCGCGGGGCCACCTACGACTATCTCACGCTCGGGCGGCTCGTCGTTCGCCCCGGTCAGGACGCAGGCGTGCTCCACACGGGCTGCCGGGCCATGCTAAAGCTCGGATCTCTCGATGCCAGGGATCAGGCCTTGCTTGAAGGGTTCCTCGCGCGCCTAACTGCCGGACCCGACGACCGCCCGGCTCAACTGTCAGGGAATCGCTGCTTCTGGCGGTCGGACTATATGACGCATGTCCGCCCAGGATTCTTCGCCTCCGTCAAGATGTTCTCGAATCGCTTGTGCAATACGGACTCTCCCAGCAATAGCGAAGGGGCGCAAAACCACCACATGTCTGACGGCGCCATGTGTCTCATGCGCGGTGGGTACGAGTACGACCGCATATTCGGCGTGTGGGACTGGCGCAAGGTGCCAGGCACGACAGTATTGCAGCGGCGACAGCGGCTTCGCATCGACACAGTGCTCCGCAAACGCGGCACGCGTGCCTTCGCCGGTGGCGTTTCCGACGGGCGCGATGGGCTGGCAGCGTTCGACTTCCTGCGTGATGGCGACGACCTGACCTGCCGCAAGGCGTGGTTCTTCCTCGAGGACCAGGTTATCTGCCTCGGCGCGGGAATCACCTGCCCTAGGAAGTGGCCGGTACATACCTCCGTCAACCAGTGCCTGCTCCGCGGTCCCGTGCTGGCGGGCAATCACGCGAGACGGCGCACAGTTGAGTCTGGTGATCACGTGCTGGACGCCCCGACGTGGGTGCATCATGACGGCATCGGCTATGCGTTTCTCGAGCCTGCTATGGTCCAGTTGCACAACGCGCCGCAGGCCGGCAACTGGCGGCGCATCAACGGGCAGCTTTCGCCCAAGCGCGTCGAAATGGACGTATTCAGCCTCGGCATCGATCACGGGACGAGACCGTGCGACGAGCACTATGCGTATGTAATCCTCCCTGACCTATCTCCTGAGAGGACGGTCGCATTCGTCGCCGCACCGCCGGTTCGCGTAGTCAGTAACTCGACGACCGTGCAGGCTGTGCAACACGGATCGCTGGGGCTGGCGCAAGCCGCGTTCTACCAAGCGGGTGCAGTTGAAATGCTGCCGGAACTGATCATCGGCGTCGATCGGCCATGTGCTGTGCAATTACGAGGAACGGGCTCCGGAGTGCAATTGGCCGTCGCCAGTCCTGAGCACGCCGTCGGCGATATAAGGATCCGCCTATCGCGCCGGTTCGTAGGCCCGGACTGCCGCTGGATTGAGACGGAGAATGTTACTGAGATCCGCGTCGCATGGCCTGACGGGTCTGCCGCGGGGAAAAGCGTGGTGCTCACGTTGAACAACGGCTGAAGCAGACAAGTATCACGGGCGGCTCCTGTAGTGAGTTGAATCTGAGTTGACCGCGGTTGGCGGACTCATGCGTTGGGAAAAGGACGTAACAGACGGGTCTGCCGCGGCTGGCGCTGTATCAGGAAACTGGTTATGAAGTTCAACCTCGTATCTTTCGATCGCGTCCTCGGAGTCTTTCAGGTCCAAGCCCGTGGGTGAACGGTAGAGGTTGATTGCAGAGATCATTCTGCCCGCAAATATTTCGGCTGCGATAACCCTCCACTGCGCATCAGTCAATTCGTTGGGCATATTCAGTGTTCTCTAGCACCTTCAGCGATCAGAATTTTTTATAGCGAGTTCGCTTGTGCCAGCGGTTTTTCACCCTTGAGTACGCGTAAGAGGTTTTCCGTGCTCATCAATGCTTGCCGTTCCACGCTTTCAAAGGTTCGACTGGCGATGTGCGGAGTCACGATAATGTTGTCTATATCTTGGAACGGATGCGGTACTTTGATCGGTTCATGCTCCAGCACATCTGTGCCGTAGCCGTATAGTTTGCCAGCCTTGCACGCTGCAGCGATATCAGCCTCATTCACCAGTCCGCCGCGGGCACAGTTCACGATGATCGAACCTTTCTTCATTGTGTCGATTCGGGCAGCATTGATGTACTCACGGTTTTCAGGCGTGAGATTCATATGGAGACTGATGATGTCGGCTTGTTTGACGACATCATCAGCACTTTGCGCTCGGAAGATGCCGTGTTGAAAGGCGAAAGGCTCATCCCAATAAACGTCATAAGCGATGACCTGCATATCAAAAGCACGAGCTCGCTTGGCCACCTCCTTACCGATCCTTCCCAACCCGATGATGCCGAGCGTCTTGCCTGCTAATTCGATTCCGGTCGTCCGTTTCCATTCGCCCTTTTTGACGACATTGGTGTGGGAACGAAGATGCTTGGCCAACATAATGATGAGACCAAACGTATGCTCTGCCACGGTCGTATGGTTGACGCCGGGCGTGAAGAGAACGGGAACCTTGAGTTCCGTTGCAGCTTTTACATCAACACTGTCCAGACCGATGCCATATTTCGAGATAGCTTTGAGTCGTGGCAGTGCTGCCTGTAGGACAGCCCGCGTGATTTCATCATCGCCATGAAGAAAACCATCAAAGCCGCCATCAGCCGAGACGAGTCGAAGCATCTCTTTTTCGGGTAGCGGTCCTCGAGCACGTACGATCTCGTGGCCAGATTTAGCCAGCAAATCATGATGCCGGCCGGGAGTGTCCTGATAACTGGTTGTGGTAAGGAGAATGCGCATGGCACAACAGATTAGTGAGCCTGCGACCGCTTGCAAAGCGAGGCTTTACCCCTGCCGTAACTTTGGAAACTATCGATAAATCACCCGCAAACTCAACGATTACCGTGAAACTGGTAAACCCGACAGCTGGTCCGTTACATCGGGATACTCGCGAATCAAATACCAGTAAAACGCTACAAATTCACGACACAAAATGAAAGGCTCGCGCATTTCACGTCCTTCGGGCGCGTGGGCGGAGCCGACATCTGAAATACCCATACGGCGGAATGCGAGTCGGCAGCGGAGGATGTGGTAATACTGTGAAATTGCTATCGCAGAAGTCCAATTGTGCTGCCGCAGTATCTCGCGGGTGTTGCGCGCGGTGAAGTAAGTGTTGATTCCGTTGGGGTCGGCAATGATGACGTCTTGAGGAATACCGTGAGCAATAAGGTATTCGCGCATGCCCCGAGCCTCGTTGTAGCCACCCGGCGCGGTAGAACCGCTGACGATGATGTGATGGAAAGCCTCCGCATTGTAAAGTTCGATCGCTCGATCCAGCCGCCCTTTTACCACGCTCCCAACTACACCTTCCGGGCTGACGTAATTTCCGAGCACGACTCCAACGTCACGAGGTCGCGTATCGTCATTGCAGCCGGTGTAAATGATGACACCAAGGTGGAGCAAAATACCTGTAAGGCCGATTACACCCGTATAAAACGCAAGGCGTATAGCGAGACGGAGTGGTGTTCGCTTCTTCGCTGCCTTGACCATCACGAGAGTAAACCCATGGTGTTGTGTATTCAGTATCTCGATAGTTAGTTGAACAAGATCGAGATAAGTTTTGTCGCAGCGGTAAGTGTCGAAGTCACGTGCCGTTATTTACAAGTTTTCCCGCTTCGAGCACCACACGACGGTCAGCGGCATCAGCAACTTTCGGGTCGTGTGTCACCATGACGATCGTCTGTCCCGTCGCATGTGTTTCACGAAATACTTCAAGGATTTGTTTGCCGGTTTCCGTGTCAAGGTTTCCGGTTGGTTCGTCGGCGAGGAGTACGGCTGGCTGATTCATCAGTGATCGCGCGATTGCGACACGTTGTCGTTCACCGCCGGAGAGCTTCGCCGGCCGATGATCCATCCGATTCGACAACCCCATGCGTTCCAGAAGTTGGATAGCCCTGCCGCGCAGCTTACCTCGCATTCCCGGCCATACTGCGCCGCCAGTGGTAATCATCGGAGCGAGCAGAAGGTTTTCAATGGCGGTCAACTCAGGTAACAGGTGATAGAACTGAAATACGAACCCTATCTTGAGATTGCGATAACGATCCACCTCAGCAGATGACTGCTCGAAAACGTTCATACCCTCGAATCGCACGGTACCACTGCCGGGTCGATCAAGACCGCCAAGCAGATGCAGCAGGGTACTTTTACCTGAGCCGGATGCACCGAGTACTGCGAGCCACTCGCCGCGATTTACGTCCAGATCCACTCCGCGCAATACATGGAGGTTTTCCGTGCCGCTGCGGTAGTACTTATGCAGACCTTGTGCCTGGAGAAACGGAGTTGAGCTCACTCACAACCTCCATTCTCATCACAGCTGCGAAGATTTTTGATCATCAATTCCCATGAAGGATCAGAAGCAGAGAATAACATTGCTGTTGTGTCTCGCTTCGGAGAAAGAGACAGCGAAATATGCCCATGGAGTATTTTCTGCACATTTCTCATTCTCAGGTTATGTGTAATTAACGGATACCAGTTCATTCGTATCTCAGTGCCTCCACTGGATCGAGTCTGCTGGCGAGATAGGCTGGTACCAGTGCCCCGACGACGCTGCTTAGCATGGCCGAGACAAGTATGACCGTTACTTCAACAGGATCGAGGTTACTGGGGATCGCGTCGAAATAGTAAACCTCCGGATTCCAGATCACCACGCCGAACCACGCTGCGAGTTTGTCCTGGATAAGGTTGATATTGAGCACGACAGCCGATGACAGCGCAAAACCCAATAGCGAACCCACGATGCCAATAGCCAATCCATAACCGAGGAAAATGGACGCTATACCGTTGCGAGATGCACCGAGTGCTCGGAGCACGCCGATGTCTTTCGTTTTTTCCAGAATGATCGTATAGAAAATAACGGCAATCATGACCACAGCAACGACACTGATAATTGCGAACAGGATCGTGACGAGGAATTTTTCCTTCTCGACAGCACCAAGAAAGGTTGCATGCCGCTGCTTCCACGTTAATACCCACACTGTGGGCATATCTTCCCGTGCCTTGACGAATCCGTGGGTGTATTCGCTCACCGCATCGCGGAGTTTCTGCAGGTTTACACCTTTCTTGCCATGAATCATGATTTCATGGGCTCGCGCGGGAATGGTCTCACCCGTGGGCAGACCGGTTTCTGGATCTGCGCTCTTAGCTTCGCCCATCTTGAGCATTTGCTGAAGTTGCTCGAAGCTGACATACACGCGATTGCTGTCAATCTCCGCCAGACCACTTTTGAACTCGTTGACGACAACAAATTTACGAACCGATGACTGAAGTGGTTGGCCGGTTCGCGTGATCGGCATCACGGTGAGTGTGGCTTGGGTCCGTGGCCAGGTATCGCTGTTAAAAAAATTGTACTGACCCTTGGCGTCGCGCCGGTTGTTTTGACTAAGAGCAATACCCGGAATAATCCCCGGAAATTCGTCGAGCGGTGGCGGCAAGCGGAAGTTCATGCCATTACCCTGAGGGTCGAGACTCTCGAATCTCGCCCTCATTTGTGCGATTTGTGCAGGTTCCCTGGGGAGGGATTCTTTAGGTAGGGCGTCAAAGTTTTTGAGGACACGATCCTTTGTCCAATAGAGTGTCGAACCGAAACCTGTCACCGCATCCATACCCAGGGGATCAACTCCCAGTACTTCTACGGTGTGGATCTCACCTTCCAAGTTAACCAGACCGTACGAACGGATTAGCGGTGTAGCTGCGGCAACATCGGGTAATCGCGACAGGCCGTCGATCAATTCCTGATAATGAGGAAATCCGTTAAGGTCAGATTCAATGATGACGTCACTGGTCAGCCGTCTGGCTGCATCCTGCATCATGACGAGGAATCCACCCATGATGCTGATGACAATGATGACCATCGCACTGCATAGCGCGACAGCGACCCCCGCAAAAAGCGGAGGCAGTCGAGTGCGGAGATACTTGCGCAATAAGGAAAATCGGTAAACTCCGACAGAGGGCAGCGACGCGATCAGCACGACTAGAATCACCGGCGCAGCAATAAACAGCGGAACTGCAATTAACGGTAGGGCGAGTAAGACAAGCAGCAGCAGCAGCACCGTCTTGATGAGCACACGCACGATATCACCTATGGCAATTGCCAAGGCCCAGATGGCACTGAAGATGATGTCGCCGAGTGTTTTCAGGAGCGTGAATCCAAGCTTGCCATTGGTCGGATCAATCAATCATTACATCACACGAACAGCGGTTACGAAGAAAATTAAATTACGAGTCAGGAACAGACTATCGAAAACTTTCAATTCGTTCTCTTGCCAATCATTCGTCCCTTTATTTCGTGAATGATCCTTGACCAACTTCGCATCATGACGGCCATATAACCAACTAGGTATTTGCTTGTGGCCGCATCAGGGGGAACAAGATGACATCGCGAATGGATTCCGCTCCGGTGAGCATCATGACCAGGCGATCGATACCCAACCCCATGCCGCCAGCCGGGGGCATGCCAACGCGGAGTGCCTGAAGAAAATCTTCGTCCACTTGCTGCTGTTCCTCGCGGTCACCTACTTGATGACGGAAATGCTTTTCCTGAAGGTCCGGATCATTGAGCTCGGAATATCCGGGGCTGATTTCGACGCCGTTAATCGCCAGCTCATACACGTCAGCAAAGAAGGGATCTTGCCGGTTTTCTCGGGCAAGCGGGATAACGATGCTGGGGACGTGCGTGACGAAGGTTGGATCGATCAGCGTGGGTTCTACGAGTTTTTCGTAAACCTCCACGAGTTGCTCCGCAGGAATGCCCGTGAGTTTCAGGTCTTTACCAGGATTTGCTGATCTCAGGCTGTCGATTTGTGAGGGAGTTAACGGTGTTTGGTCAAATTTCCATCCGGTACGTTCAGCCACAATATCGGCCATGCGTACTCGACGCCACGGTCGCATAAGGTTAATCGTGCGCGTCACCGTACCTTCAGAGTTCTTGTGCTCGATTTTTAAAGTGCCGATCACTTTTTCAGCTACGGTACAGATCATCGCTTCAACCATCTCCGCCATGGATTCCCACGAACCGAAGGCTTCGTAGGCTTCGAGCATGGTGAATTCAGGATTGTGGCGGGGACTGATACCTTCATTTCTAAAGTTTCGGTTGATCTCAAAAACCTTACCGAATCCACCAACAAGTAGTCTTTTGAGGTATAGCTCAGGTGCGATTCGAAGGTAGAGCGGAATATCGAGCGCAAGGTGATGAGTCTTGAAAGGCCTCGCCGCTGCACCGCCGGCAAGTGGTTGCATCATCGGAGTTTCAACTTCAACGTATCCACGGCTGCGCAGAAATTGACGAACGGCTTCGACGATCTGGGTGCGGAGCATCATCGTCCGCATGACATCCGGGTTTGCCCAGAGATCCACGTAACGCTGGCGATAACGCAATTCGGGGTCGGTGAGCCCATGCCATTTTTCCGGCGGTGGAGCGAGGGCTTTAGCCGCGATAGAAAAAGGGGGGAGAGGTGAAGTGTTCGGTTCAGCTTTCAGGGATGAAGTTGTACCTTCGTTTCCCGATGCGATCTGCAGATTTGAGCTGGAATCTTTAAGTGACGAATGGCCTTCCACCCAGAGGGTGATTTCCCCGGTTTTTGTTGATCCGATTTTCCCTTCTGCGACCACGATATCGCCGAGATCCGCGATTTTGGCGACATTGAATGATGTTTCGTCAACGGATTTTTTTGATACTCCGAGTTGAAGATCGCCGGTAGCATCACGGACGGTGATAAAAATCAGCTTGCCGATATCACGATGGAGTACGATTCTGCCAGCGACTTTAACGATTGCACGCTGATCATTGGCGGCATTAGTTTTATGTGCGGCGTCAGCATCAGCGTTGTACATCGCTCGCGCTTCGGCGAGTGTGATCAATCCTTCAACACGCTGGCCGTAAGGATCAACATGCAACTCCTCGCGCAATCGAGCGAGTTTTTTTCGTCGATCCTGGACAGGATCGCCGGAGGTGGGAAGCATTTCAGGAGTTTCTGTCATGGGAAAAATATCGTAACCAATTACCTCTGGTCTTGGCTTTTACGCTAGGTCTGCGGTATGCAGAGATTGAGAGATTCTGAAATCACGCAGGTGTGGTTGCACTTAATTTTTCGGAAATCCATGGGACGGCAATCTTGCCGTGCCATTGATGACCTCCGTGAAAAATATCATGGATAAGTTGTTTTTCCGCACGAAACAATCTGTAGGCGGAACGAGTGATCCTTACCTGTGATTTCACGTTGGATACACCGCTCTCACCGTTAAGGGGATCCGCATCGCCGGTTTCAATCAGCAACGGCCTCGGTGCGATCAGGGCTCCGAGATCACCCATATCTGCCAGCTCATACAGATGCGGCACATAGTTGCAGGAACAATGGTGATGTTTATCGAGTAAGGATTCTCTGTAACCATAGAAGTATCCTGACACGACTGCTGCTTTGATCCGGTTGCGATCATCCAATGCGGTTGCCCAGAGGGTTTGTAGTCCGCCGCCGGAAAGCCCCGCGCATCCTAGACGGGAAGTGTCGCAGTCAGGGCGAGTCTCGGCGTAGTCGATCAATCGGTGGAGATCCCATGCCCACATACCCGTTACCGTCTGACCGAGTGGATAGGCCATCTGATTGATAAACAGGCATGAGTGTGTGAGAAGGTCTTTGTTGAGCCAGCGATGAACACTTGGCTCGACACGCTCTCCGAAACCGCGTGCGTCCGGGCAGAGAGCGATGAATCCAGCTTTGCAGAATTGAACGCCATAGTCGTAGTTGTATTCCTTGATCTGCTTGCGAATCTGTGGGATATCCGATCGCCCGGCAGGTGAATACTTTCCACCGCTGGCGTGTCCATGCGGACAGAGCATTACGGGGTAGGGGCCTTTTCCAGCCGAGTGACTCGTTGGCACGAGTGCATAGAGCGTCATGATGATGCCTGGTTCGACCTGAATTTCGATTCTTTCCCGTTTGTAGCCTTTGAGAGTTACTGTTTCGGTGATCCTGGGTTGAAGTGACGACTTCAACATCGTGTTGAAGCCGGTAATTTCCTTCAACCGGGTGATGAGGTTGCGCTTCCAACTGGCAAACGCTGTGCGAGACTTGCAATTAAAGCCCATTCTTCGGCCATGCGAAGTCATTCGACGGTGGAGGTAAGGCAGAACCGAAAACCGATCACTGGCTGTAATGGTGGTCATAGTGAAAAATGATACGGAAAATGGGCGTATCGACGCAGAGAGGCAGTAACCATCGTTGATATCAAATGCGACGATTGGCCACTGATAATCTGATTTCACTACAATTCTGCTTCGTTTCGATATTCCTGATCAAACAAGGTTTTATCCATGGACAAAATTAAGCTTGGCATCATTGGTACCGGAAGCGTGGTACGAGAGATTTATCAGTACCTCTTTTTCAACAGCGAGTACTCACATCTGTTATCCATCGAAGCAGCAGCAGATCCCTTTGAGAAGGGATTGCACGAATTTTGCGACAAATACAACATTCCCAAGGACCGTCGCTTCACCAGTTACGAGGAAATGATTAGGAAAGTGAAACTCGATGCGGTGCAGGTTAATACCCCGGACAGCCTGCATGAAAAGCCGACTATTTTTGCACTTGAAGCCGGCCTTGACGTGGTGGTGCCCAAGCCAACCGCCGACACCATCAAGGGTGCCCACAATATGATCTCCAAGGCCAGGCAGGTTGGAAAATTACTCGGTATTGATTTTCACAAGCGTGACGACCCACGATTCAAAGAAGCGATGACGCGTTATCAGAGCGGACAGTACGGCCAATTTCAGCTCGCTGTCTGGTACATGCTCGATAAGCTTCTGGTTGCTGACCCGAATCACAATCCGCGTTTTTTTGCATCAGCCGATTTTGCTGCCAAGAATTCGCCCATTTCCTTCCTCACCGTCCACATGGCGGACGTGCATATCCGTATCGTGAATCTCAAGCCTGTAAAGGTTCGTGCAACAGGTTTTGCTCACAAGTTGCCTGCACTCTCGCCGATTGCGGTGCAGGGTTACGACATGGTGGACACAGAGGTGACGTTCGAGAACGGCGGCGTGGCCCACATTATTACCGGCTGGCACCTGCCCAACGCAGCCCACGCACTGACAGTGCAATCATCGCGATTGATCTGTTCAGAGGGAATGCTCGATCTGGGTATTGATACGCCTGGTTACCACGAGTTGGGAAAAGACGGAATTCTTGAACGAAACCCGTTATTCAGAAATTTTGAGAGTGACGGCACCGTCACTGGTTACGGCATGAGCCGCCCCGGACGGCTCTACCAGAAAATATTACGTAACCATCAGGGAAAACTGGGAACAAAAGAACACGATGAGATGATGAGTTCTGTGGAGCTTGGGTTCTGGACCACTGTTGTGCTTGAAGCTGCGGAGCAAAGCCTCAAAGCTGGTAGGAGTGGAGCTCCCGGCGTCACGAATGGTATTGAGATCGACGTGCCGTCTCTTCTGAAGAAAGAGCTTGGTGACGCAGCAGGTCAGTATTAACCACACCGGATGATAAGGCAACTTTATCGAATAGGCGGTCAATCTTCGTGATTGGCCGTTATTCCTTTTTCTCGCCCTGGCCTTTTTGCTTGCCGCGGATGATCAGCTTGATCGGTACTTCCGCGAACGGCAGTGTCTCTCGGAACCGGTTGATGAGGAATCGCTGATAATTGATGTCGAACATCGACGGATCGTTTACGAATAATCCGATGGTTGGTGGGTGTACCGCCAGTTGAGTTGTGTAATAAATCTTCGGACGACGGCCAATGCCGGATACCGGAGTCTTGGCCTTAAGAAGTTCCTCCATTACAGCGTTGAGTTGTGACGTACTCACCCGGTGGCCAGCCTGGTCGAAAAGGTTCTGTGCTACCGCAATCAGCTCACGCAACCCCTCACTCTTGTTGGCACTGATAAATGCGACCGGAGCATAGTCCAGCCCCTTGAGTTCTTTGTCGAGATACTTGATGTATTCTTCCTGCGTGTGATTCTGTTCCGCAAGGTCCCACTTGTTCACCACTACCACCGTTGGCTTGAAGTGCTTCTGGATTTCATTGCCAAGCTGATGATCGACCTGGCTTACTGGAACGGTGGCATCAATCATGAAAATGACCACATCCGCCCTACGGACGGAACGTAATGCTCGATGATGTGAGTAGTATTCAATATCACCTGCCAGGCTTTTGACTTTGCGTACACCTGCGGTATCGATAGCGGTAAACACCTTCCCATTTATCTCGAAGCGTACATCCACTGAGTCACGGGTTGTGCCTTCCTTTTCGCTGACGATGACACGAGGTTCGCCTGCCAGAGCGTTAACCAGTGTGCTCTTTCCAGCATTTCTCTTGCCCACGATTGCCAGCAACATGCCCGCTTCCGGCGGAGCGAGATCTGGACCGAGATTTTCCCAATCAATAGCCGCTCGAATGATGTCTAGTAATTCGAGTTTGTTGTAGCCGTTGAGAGCTGAGATCGGTATCGGATCACCGAAGCCTAATTCGCTGGCTTCATATGCAGAGGCCTCGTGCGAGGGACCATCCACCTTGTTGGAGACTTGAATAATCTGCACTTTTTTCGCTTTTCCCGATCCCTGACTCGTGCGGAGGAGTTTGGCTACTTCTCGATCGAGAGGAGTCACGCCGGTTTGTGTATCAGTCACAAAAAGGATCAGGTTAGCTTCGGCCAGGCCAAGAGCGATTTGTCGTTCGACATCCGCAGTGAGGTCCATCGAATCCTTGATGCCATATCCGCCGGTATCTATTAATTCGATATGACGAGAAGCCTTTCCTCTGCTTTCCGGCGGTAATTCGACGATATGGCTGATGCGGTCGCGCGTGACTCCAGCTGTTGGATCAACAATACTGACCAGCTTCCCCGCGAGGAGATTGAGCAGGCTGGACTTACCGACGTTGGGTCGGCCGATGATGACTACTTTGGGAAGCATGGTGTTAGCGTAACGTTGATCAGGGTTATCCGTGGCGAGGAATGATAAGAAGTAATCGGGATTGTGATTGGTCGTTCGGCGATTAGCTGTAACTTTACTCAGTAATCAAAGATCATCAGCCGGAACCGCTCATTTCATTCCTGTACCGCAATCTCTGCGACGCGACGTCGTTGGCGTTGCAGCTCAACGTTGGCACGAACCAGATCCGATACATATTCAGATTCTGCGATAGCTCGGATCTTGATGACAGGAGTTGTCTGATCAGACGTATTCATTACGACATGGCCTCGTTGCACCAACCGGAGCAGAAACGGCTTTACCATTGTGATGTCACGCACGCGATAAAGTTCAAGAGAGTCAATTCGCTTATTGAGAATGCCTGAACTTATTTTGAGGCGTTGATCGGTGAGTGTGTATTGAATCGACCGAACTTTGAGCCAGGCGTATAGGGCGATGACAGCAGGCACGAAAAATCCAACCCAGCCAAGAGATCGCGCGGCTGGAAATTGGACGATCACCCCCAGGACAGCAATAGTCAGAAATCCACAGACGGCATAGATTCCAATATTCAATACCTGAGAGGATCTTCCTTCCCAGACGATGATCTCAGGCGGTACGGATGGGGATATTTCAGCCACAAGCAGAGTTTACCAGTGTAAGCCCGCTAAAACTTTTCGAGTAGAAATTTTCGGGATAGAACGAGTAAAGAGTTGGTTGGCCGCAATCATGGATGCCGTTTTTTCCACAGTTCTTCCGCTTCAGGTTCGCGGACATACAACGGAGTGAGCGAAAGAGGTTGGACGAAATCACCGTTACAGGCTGCGCGACGTCCGAGTCTCCACACAATTTCACTTCGTGGTGATGCAAGATGCGTCGGTAATACAGTGATACTTTTATGTTGAGTCAATGAGTCCGGAAGTGGATACCCCAGTATCCACAAGTGCTGTTGAATGTTGGCGAGTAATCCATCTACGGCAATCAATTCCGGCGGGCGATAAGACATCCACCGGTCGTCGACCTTTTTGAAAAGTCCGCCGTAAACAGTGTCGGCCTTAAGTGTGATGCAGACGGCGATTATCGCCTCGAAGGGTAAATCGACGGGTGCATTTTGCGCAATCACATCCAGTGTTGGTACCGCCACGATATTAAGCTTCAGGACATGCGCCAAAGTTTTCGCAGTTGCGATACCGATGCGTAAACCGGTGAATGATCCCGGCCCGACGGATACATAGATTTCTGAAAATTGCTTTGGTCCTATGTTGTGCAATTTGCACAACCGATCAATTTCCGGCATCAGATCCACACTGTGCCGTCGTTGTGGTGGCAGATCAACAGTTGCGATCGGCAGGTCGCCGCGACCAAGGGTGATGGAACCAGACCGCGTGGTGGTTTCAAGAGCAAGGTTGTAATCACGACTGCTCACGCGACGGATTGTAAGGCAGTTTAGCTCTGTACCGATGAACCATCGTCCGTCAGCTTCGATTTCTTAATCGGTATTGGATTTGACGGCTTTGGGATAAATCGGTTGTAGGCACCAGACATACCCGCTGCGCATTGGTAATCTACTCGTATGGATAACCCGACACTCATTATCATCATGCGTTACATCCACATTGTCTCGGCCATAACCGCGGTCGGCGGCATCATGTTCTGCATGCTCTGTCTCTCACCAGCAGTTCGACTGCTCGATGACGGTTTCCGTGATTCGCTTCTTAAGCTGGTGCATGGTCGGTTTCTCCGTGTGTTGTGGGTTTGTATCGCCGGATTGACGATCAGTGGAGTTTTCGCATGGATGCATTGGGCTCCGGTTTACAAAGATATGGGGCCGCTGGGGAATGCTTTAATCGGCACGAAAGTACTGCTGGCAGTGATGATGTTTGCCGTCGTCGGAGCACGATCGATTGGCATGATTAAGAATCCTCGTGTTGCGCTGATGATTAACATTCATCTAGCTGCGGGTGTTATCCTGATTGCCGCGATATTGAATCAATACCGTGTCGCCCACATGACCGCAGCCGTGGGGCAGTGAGCGTGAGCCGTCGTGGCAGCACATCATCACGATGGTTTTGGCTAGGCTCCATTTCTTTTGATCGCTACCTTCGTTTGCGCAGACCAGTCACCATTCTTGTATCTCTACTGGTCTTGCTGGCACTGGTGGGATTGATTCTCGCCGACCGCAACGGTTTGCTTCTCAAGACCGGTGACATGGGGAGGTATGACCATCAATCATTTCTTGTCGCGCACGTCGTGGATGGCGATACGCTTGATGTTGCTGCCGGTGACGGCGATAAGCCGACGACGCGAGTCCGTTTCTGGGGAGTTGATGCGCCGGAGATGGATCATCCTGGCTTCCCACAACCTCGGGAACCCTTCGCTCTTGAAGCTGCAAACCTAACACGTTCACTTGCTGAAGGCAGTCATGTAACCCTCATCCTCGAATCGCATCGTATCCGTGACCGCTATGGTCGATTGTTGGCGTACGTTAAGCTTCCGGATGGTCGTGTGTTGAATGAGGAACTTCTCTCCGCGGGATTAGCACATGCTGATAGCCGCTGGCCTCACAGCCAAATCGATCGCTATGCACGGATCGAAGAGCAGGCAAAACACGACAAACGCGGACTTTGGGGAGCAAGAAAAAAGTCGAGTCAGAGACCGTAAGCCTGGTTGCTTGGTTTATTGTCAGCGCATCTTTCGTTACGAGCGAGCATCAGTGCCATTTCGCGTGAAGATATTTTCGGAAGAATGGTTTTGACTTATTTCCACCCCAGCCATGTTCCCCAAGGAAAAGGTCTAATTCGATGCGATCTTTCGCTCCCGCAGCAGCGTAAATCTGTTCCAGTCTGCGGTACTCCGGGATCGTATGATCAGCAACGAAACACGAATCATGAATGCCGATCTCCATCAACATCGGTCGGGGTGCGAGTAAACCCTGGAGGTCAGCTACATCCACGAGTGAAAATAAACCCGGTGTGAGCTGTGAACCGCAGACGTTGTAAGTGCGGTACGCGATTTCATAGAAGGGCCCCTGATAGCAGATGATGTCGCTCGCCTTCATGCGCTTATCCGTCAGGGCGACCCACGTGGTCATCGTCCCACCCAGCGACCCGCCCATCACTCCCAGGTTCGTTGTATCCACAAACTTCTGTTTGCACACAAAGTCTGTAGCTACACGAGCATCATGGAGGTTCATCGCCAACACAGTTGTATTGAGAATGGTCGTATTGAGATAGTAGATGTTGCACGGGTCACGACCAAAAACCTGTTCGGAATAGTGGGGTTTGGCCTTTGCGTTGCGTTCCCCAAAGCCAAGCCAGTCGATGGCATAGGTGACGAACCCAGCCTTGGCCAACTGCAACCCGTACGCACGATTGATAAAGGTACTGTTACAACGACCATCCGGAGCATAGCTGTTACCCATTGGGCCATCTTTGCCGAGGTGTCCGTGGCCATGGCAAACCATGATCGCAGGTCGTTTTTCACCCGTTGTGAGGTTTTCCGGCCGGTAAAGAAGTAGAGTCGCAGCCAGACCGGGTTGCACATCCAACACCCATCGCTGCTTGATCAAACCATCTTCGTTCCACTGGGCAATAAGCTCCGGCTTCGGGTCCACTTGTGGGGGATCCTCTCCCAGCGTTGCTAGGACACGCGGCAGGACAGTTTTTTGCCAAGCCGAAAACTGAGCCTTCGTCTTGCCCTTGAAGGTGTACTTGGGCTTGTGATTTTGACCGAGTTGATCGAAAAAAAGGTACGGATTGAGGTTTCGTGTGGTCATGTAAAAAATCCTGGGAAAAGTATGCCGTCGCGCAGTCTCTGCGTGTGATGGTGTTCTATCGTGAAATTAGAATTCGTGGTTATTTGTGTCCCTCTGGCCCATTACCTGTTAAGTATTTGTTTCGCAGAGCTGTCTCGAGATCAACGTTATTGATGTTCGCGAGTGTGCAGAGCCATGCGATGATGTCAGCGAATTCTTCCTCGATATTGGCTTCGTCACGTTCATTTCCCGTCGTGTTTAGCGCGGTTGCCAGCTCACCTACCTCTTCAATAAGCCACATGAAGGTGCCGGGCGTACCTCGTGCAGCATCCGTTTTGTAATAGCGGTCGCGAATATGTTGTTGAAATGCTCGGACGGTAATTGCTTCGGTTTGCATATCCGTATTCTAAGGATTTGTTCTTAATGTTCTGGATCACTCTGTAATGCTGGAGAGATGGACGACCGGCTAGAATTGCTCCAAGGAGAGACGTAATGACAACGACAACACTCAAAATACGTGGAATGAGATGCGGCTCATGTGTTAACCATGTGCAAAAGAGCCTCACCGCGGTCCGTGGCGTGAAGCAGGCGTCGGTAAACCTTGCGACAGAGGAGGCCACCGTAACCCATGATCCTGCTCAAGCAAACGTCCCTGCACTGATTCAAGCAGTCGAGCAAGCTGGCTATGAAGCCCTGCCGGAAGGTGATGGAGGTGAGAAGGACGAGGAGGATATAGGCTCCTCACCAGCAGCGACTGAATCACCACCGAGTCAATCTCGCGCAGACGAAGAGCGTAAGTCGCGCCAAGAAATGAGGGGCGAGGTGATCCGTCTGATCGTCGGAGCTGTGCTTACGATCCCCGTTGTTGTTCTGGGAATGTTCTTTCACGATGCGATGTGGGCAGCGTGGCCGCAGCTTCTTCTTGCTACTCCCATTCAGATTTATCTCGGATGGCCCTTTTTCAAGGGAGCCTTCAAGTCCGCGAGACACTTCCGCGCTGATATGGACACACTTGTTGCGCTGGGGACATCTGTGGCGTTCATCTATTCCGCGGTGGTCACGCTGGAAGGCGGACACCGTGTTTATTTCGATACGGCCGTTGTCATTCTCGTGCTTATCAGTGTTGGGAAATTGCTGGAACATCGCGCAAGGGCAAGTGCAGCATCAGCGATCCGCGGCCTCATGGAAATCCAGCCCACAACAGCGACCATTATCCGCGGCGATCAGGAAGTCAGCGTTCCGATCGATGCAGTACGTCCTGGTGATATTGTCCTCGTACGTCCTGGACAGAAGATACCCGTTGATGGCGCGATCATTGAAGGACGCTCTGCGATCGACCAATCAATGGTAACCGGCGAATCGATGCCGGTAGAGGTCGGGCCGGGTGATGAAGTGATCGGCGGTACGCTCAATCAGTCCGGTGCATTTCGATTCACGGCCACGCAGACTGGTGAGGGGATGCTGCTTGCTCGTGTGATCACACTGGTCAAGCAGGCGCAGGCATCGAAAGCTGGTGTTCAGCGGATCGCGGATGCGGTCGCTGGAGTTTTTGTCCCTGTCGTTCTCTTGATTGCGATTGCGACATTATTGGGTTGGGGGTTGTTGGGGCGAGGTGATGATCGGTGGATCACCGCGATGACGAATACTGTCGCGGTACTCATCGTTGCATGTCCATGTGCGCTGGGATTAGCGACGCCGACCGCCATCATGGTGGGAACAGGACTTGGCGCACGAGAAGGGATATTGATCAAGGATGCCGCTGCACTGGCGCGGGCGGGAAAGCTGACGCATGTCGTTTTTGACAAAACCGGGACGCTGACGGAAGGGCGGCCGGGAGTAGTGGACGTGGTGGCGTTACCCGGAGCTAATAGAGGAGCAAAACAGATTGTTGCATTGGCTGCGGCGGTGGAAAGAGGAAGCGAACATCCGTTGGGGCGGGCGATCGTGGAATACGCTCGACAAACCAATGAATCGATTCCGAATGCATCCGACTTTCAGAGCACCGTTGGTTTTGGTGTCGAAGCAGTGGTCGATGGTCAGACGGTAAGGGTTCACCGTGCTGAAGGGGCCTTGGCCAAGTCACCGGAAGTTGAGACACAGCGGCGCGCAGGACGGACGGCTGTGGTTGTCTCAATCGGTGACCAACCGATCGGCATTATCGCGCTGACAGACGAAATCAAACCGTCGGCACAGGCCGCTGTTGCCGAACTTCACCGCCTGAACCTGCGGGTAACCATGCTGACGGGTGATCACGCGGTAACTGCGCAGGCTGTTGCGACGAAACTCGGCATTGATGACGTTCTGGCTGGCGCACTTCCTACTCAGAAACACGAAAAAATCGAATCACTCCGTCAACGCGGGGCGGTGGTTGCGATGGTTGGCGATGGAATCAATGATGCACCAGCGCTGGCGGCAGCGGATATAGGGATGGCGATGGGCAGCCGGATTTTATCTGCCTCCAATAAACCGCTACATAACAGAGCGGAGCGATTAGAGAAAGACAAGAAAAGTGTTGATCTGCCGTCGTCATTTCAGGCAGATGGACAAACGGAGAGTGTTTTGACCGAGGTACATGCTCCATCCGATATTGCATTGGACGCCGGCCATGTTGTGCTTGTCGGTGGTGATCCAGCCATGGTGCCGCGAGCGATCTTACTTAGCCGTGCAACCATGAAGCGGATTTATGCCGGCTTGTTCTGGGCATTCCTATACAACGTGATTCTCATTCCCATCGCGGTTGCCGGTTGGTTGCACCCGATGCTGGCAGCAGGAGCGATGGCGTTGAGTTCGGTCAGTGTCGTGATCAACGCACTTTGGCTGAGATGGCGGTGGCGACCACGCGATTCCTCAACTTAATTTGTTGGTTGCGACGGTTCGGAAGTTGTCGGTTCGGGAGGGCCGCCTTCAATCTGATCGGGTTTTAATACGGACTCGACATGCTTGAGTATGACCAGAGTTGGTTGTGTCTCATAAATCCAGTCGTCAAGTTTGAACCGTTTTTCTGGACCGCTTGCGCCTTTGTAGTAAACGCTGGCAATACCCTTACGCTTCCATAGTCGCTTGTCGAGGCGGGTTATAGAGGAAAAGTCCACACGCTGACCGCTGTTCGAAAGTAAGCCTTGCGCATCCATCCCGATCCAGCGTTTGAAGCTTGTGAGATAGTTGAACAGGAAAAAAAGTCCTATGGGTAGCGTCAGCGCGAGCATCCCGTATTGAAAATTAAGATCTGTAGTGCTTTTTTTGTGTCCGGGGTCTTCGGTATTCCAATGATTGGCTTCGGCGATCTTTTCCCACTCGACTTTACGTTGGTCGGTATCGTCTGGGAACTGCTCAGCAACTTTGTTGAACTCATCCACCTTGCGGTTATGTTCTGGATATTTCACGAAACCGTCATAGGCTGACCATGCCGCCCATCCAAGGCATAACGCCGCGATCACTGCCAGACGCCACCGGTAGGTTGAGCTGATCCCCGCTTTAGCAAGCATGAATGAATCCTAATAGGACACCCGGAAAGCTGCCCGCTTTGCAGGTCACCCCCGCCCATTATCGAGCGTTTCGAGTATGCGACTCCACCACTTTGTTACCAAAGCCCGACCACCGGGTCGGAGTAAAATCTCGGTAAAACCACCGTCGTCCACACGTCGCCGAGGAATTGAGGGCAGGTTACGCTCCTCAGCCAATGCCCAGGTCAGGAAGGCAGAGGTCTCGTCGATCATTTTCCGTCGAGCATCCTGAACGCGATCGTCTGTTTGGCGGAAGGGATTAAGGCGGAAATTGAAATCCATAAATCCAATCCGCCTTGAGAACAATATCGGCCTGAAAAATTAAAAATCTCCGAGTATTTTCAAGGATCAAAAGCCAAAATCAAGCTAAAGCAATGTCGTATTGAGGTTATATAAGAAGCTTAGGAAGCTGAGAGCGGGTTTATTCGGAGAAGTTTGAGGAGCACCCGGCAGAGGTTATCACGGCGGTGGTTGAATCGGAACTCGCATTCCTTCAGGTGCAGGTAGAACGTATGGGAGGCACGCCGTGGAACTTGATGAGCCTCCGCTTGGCGTAGCCCCAGAAGCTCTCGATGCCATTGACGCAGGCGCTGCGGGGCATGAGCAGCAGGCTAGCGCGATGTCAGCATGATGAAATAATGACTCCGGCCCCCTTATCTTCGCCGCAAAGCCGCAGCCTCAGCCGCCCATTGCCGAGGCGGAGCCGGTTGCCAGTCTCAGTGCCATGGTTTACGCTCCGCGACATGGCGAAAAAAGCCCAAGCTAACGGGGCTTCCGCAGATACCGAGGCTTCCGGGGATGTCGTGGATTCCGGGTGGGATGCGTTGAAATCCGACGGAAACCCGCGCAAGCCCCTCAACCGCTCGCTCCACGCCGCCAAGACCGCCAGGCAGGACGAGTTCTACACCCAACTCTCCGACATCGAAAAAGAACTCAAGCACTACACGAAGCACTTCAAGGGCAAAACCGTCCTGTGCAACTGCGATGATCCCAAGGTCAGCAATTTCTTCCACTACTTCTCGCACAACTTCGAGAAGCTGAAGCTGAAAAAGCTGATCACGACCTGCTACAAGAACTGCGACGCCGATCTGTTCAGCCAAAACACCGGCGAGCGGGGAATCTATCTCGAATACGAAGGTGATAAGAACGGCGACCGTATCCCCGGCGCAGACGAAATCGGTATCACCAGGCTCAAAGGTGACGGCGACTTCCGCAGCGATGAGTGCATCGCCCTGCTCAAGCAGGCCGACATCGTCGTCACCAACCCGCCGTTCTCACTGTTCCGCGAGTACGTCGAGCAGTTGGTGAAGTACAAGAAGAAGTTTGTAATCATCGGAAGTGTAAACGCTCGTCACTACAGCGAGATTTTTAAGCTGATTAAGGAGAATCGGTTATGGCTTGGTTACAACTGCACGAGATTTTTCAGTAAACCAGACGGCTCCATTTTTGAGACGGCGAGAACATTTTGGTACACGAATCTCGACATCGACAAGCGGCATGAGGAGATAACGCTGTATGAGAAATACAGCGCTGCCAAATACCCCCGCTACGACAATCTCGATGCAATCGATGTCAGCAAGACCAGTCAAATACCTTCCGATTATGATGGCTTAATGGGTGTTCCCGATGGGCTCCTAGACAATTACAACCCCGACCAATTTGAACTGATAGGCATACCGTTTGGCGATCTAGGCAAAGAAATAGGCGTCACGAAGAACCATCGTGGTCGAACGGACATTGCAATAACCGAAAACGGCAAATCACGTTGCCCGTATTCAAGAATTATTGTCAGGCGGAAGAACTGATGAAGATCGTACTCAAAGAAATCACGGTAAGGGAACTAACCGACGGCTTCGCCGACAACGCCGAACAGGGCGTCGTCGCCTACGGCGGCAAACTCGATATCCGTCCGCCGTATCAGCGCGAGTTCATCTACAAGGACAAGCAGCGCAACGCCGTCATCGACTCCGTGCGCAAGGACTTTCCCCTCAACGTCATGTACTGGGCGGTGCTCGATGACGGCCGCTACGAAGTCATCGACGGCCAGCAGCGCACGCTCTCCATCTGCCAGTACGTCAACGGCGATTATTCCATCGACGGCTTGGCGTTCCACAATCTCCAGGACGATCAGCAGAACCAGATTCTCGATTACGAGTGCATGGTGTATTTCTGCTCCGGCAGCGACAGCGAGAAACTGGACTGGTTCCGCACCATCAACATCGCAGGCGAGGAGCACACCGACCAGGAACTGCGCAACGCGGTGTACGCCGGGCCGTGGACCGCCGATGCCAAGCGGTATTTCAGCAAGACGGGTTGTGCCGCGTACGGCTTGGCGAGCGATTACGTCCGGGGCAGCCCGATCCGGCAGGAATATCTGGAGACGGCGATCGAGTGGCACGCGGGTACGGGGGGGAAGACCATTGAAGAGTACATGTCGAAGCATCAGCACGACAAGAATGCCACGCCGCTGTGGCAGTACTTTCAGCGGGTGATCGCGTGGGTGAAGGCGACGTTCCCCGAATATCGCAAGGAGATGAAGGGGGTGGGCTGGGGGCCGCTCTATAACCAGTTCAAGGACGAGGAGTTTGATACGGACAAACTGGAGAAGCGGATCGCTAAGTTGATGATGGATGAGGACGTGGAAAAGAAATCCGGCATCTATCCCTACGTTCTCGATGGCGATGAAAGGCACCTGAACATCCGCGCGTTCTCGCCCAACATGAAGCGCGAGGCGTACGAGAAGCAGAAGGGCAAGTGCAAGAAATGCGGCAAGAAGTTTGATATTGACGACATGGAAGGCGACCACATCAAGCCCTGGCACGAGGGCGGCAAGACCGATGCGAAGAACTGCCAGATGCTCTGCAAGGACTGCAATCGGCGCAAGTCGGGGAACTGACCGCTTCGCACTGCCCGCACATTTTGGAGGAAGAAAAGGGGATGGCGATGTCAGCGGGCTTGTGGAAGAGAGCGGCTCGGCCGTTGGCGCGATTGAGCATGTGGTAAACGAGGCCGCCTTCGATGGTGCGTTCAGCAAGATCAAGTAGAGGCTGCGGAGCCTGGAGCCGCGTAACTTGGGACGCTCTGGAGCTGGATGCAGGGGATGCTCAACACCATCACCGCCCGTGCTGCCGGCTTCTTTGGTTACACGCTAGAACAAGAGTGTGAACGAACTAGATCCAGCCAGGCCTCAGGCAGAACCTCCAGCCAATATCGACCATGAATCTTTTTTACAAACACCTTGCATCCGAAGGTTGCGGTCAGTGATTCAGGAGTGATGACATCCGTTGGTTTGCCTGACATGAGCACTTGACCGCTGCGCATGAGCAGCACCTGCTGCGTACGAGGAGAAAGTTCCTCGACATGGTGGGTAATCATGAGTACCGCAGGTGCGTTCGGCTGTGCAAGAATCATCTCAATGGCGGCTAGCACCTGTTCGCGACCAGCAAGGTCCATTCCTGCAGTCGGCTCATCGAGGATGAGCAGTTCCGGCATATGCGCTAACGCCCGAGCGATCATGCAGCGCCGCTGCTCCCCGGTGGAGAGCAGGGCGAATTTCAGGTTTCGTCGATGCGACAGTCCAACTTGGTTTAGCCGTTGATCTGCTTGGTGGTTCTGCTCAGGAGACGGCTGGTCGTAAAGTCCAATTGTTCCAAAAAATCCAGTGAGGACGACATCATGTGCGGTGAGATCAGCATCCAGAACAGCCCCACTATTGGCGATATGGCTGTTCCCTGCCGAAGGGTTTACTACACCAATACGTTTACGAAGTGCGCGGACATCGGTTTGACCGATCGTTTCGCCCAGAACGCGCACGGTTCCGGAGGTGATGAACATCTGCCCGGTGAGCGTGCGCATGAGAGTGGTCTTACCGCAGCCGTTAGGTCCAAGGATGGCTGTGCAGGTGCCGGCGGGAATTCGGCAGGTAATACCGCGCAGGATAGGCGTATCGCCTCGCACAACATGAAGGTCATCGATTTCAACCGCGGGTGATCGATCCGTCATGTGAGATACGATACACGGCAGAATGTGATCATTCAGAGCCAAGGTGAATGAAACGAGGCAGATCAGTGGATTGCGTAGGATAAGTTGACTGTCAATGCGATTTTCCGGTAACTCCTCTCATTCCAGCAAGGACAACCGATGAGCGATCCCACCATCAGCCATGCGGACTTGCCGCTGGTTATTGATCAGGTTCATCGAGAGTGGTTATTTGAATTAACTACTCTGCCGACTGCATCCGGCCGGGAAGACCGCGTGATCGAGTGGGTTCAGCGATGGGCGCAGGCAAGACGGAATGTCCAAATCAAAGCGGATCGTCATGGAAATATCGTCCTGACGCGGGTCGGTGCCAGATCATCGCGTCCGATTTTTTTTACGGCCCATATGGATCATCCAGCCTTTGTAGTTGTCAAAGTACTGGACGCACGTCGAGTGCTGGCGGATTTTCGTGGTGGTGTTAATGACAACTATTTCGTTGGTTCTTCAGTATCTCTGCACCCCCCCAATCTTCACCCTCAGCACGGAAAGGTTGAAGCATTTGAGAATCAGACCGCACACAGCAAGGCTGCGAGTGAAGGGGCCAAGCGACTGCGCATTGTGTTTAAGCAGGATGTCACCACACGCCCAGGAGATGTCGTTACCTGGGATGTGAAGATACGGCAGGAGGGCGATCGAATATTTGTTCCCGCGTGTGATGATTTGGCGGGTGTTGCGGCTGCGCTGAGCGCATTTGACGCAATCCTTGCAAAGAAACCTATTGCTGGCGCAAAAGGGAAAGGCATCAACAAACAGCCCGATGTCCGCGTCCTGTTGACACGAGCAGAGGAGATTGGATTTATAGGTGCGATCGCAGCATGTAAGTCCAAAACAATTCCGAAAGGGGCAAGAGTCGTTGCCTTGGAAAACTCCAGAAGCTACCCGGATTCACCCATCGGTGCTGGGCCAATTGTTCGTGTCGGTGATTACACGAGTACTTTTGATCCTGACTTGACTTACCGCATCGGCAAGATTGCGATGGATCTGGCGACTCAGGAACCCACCTTTAAGTGGCAACGCAAACTCATGCCGGGTGGCACATGCGAGGCATCGGTTTACCAGACATATGGCTACACCGCGTCGTGCATTTGTCTGGCTTTGGGAAATTATCACAACATGAACGAGGTGACGGGCAGAATTGATGCAGAAAGTATCAGCCTCGCGGATTACCACGGCCTCGTTCACCTCCTGGTGGCAATTGCAGAGAGACTTGATGATCCGGCAAAAGCTCCGGGATTACGTGTTCGGCTTGAGGATCTGTTTTTACGGCGGAAGTTTGTGCTCGAATGAAATGAATGAAGTTCTAGTCTTTTAAGTTCAGATGCTGGAGGTCAGGTGAGGAGGGCAATCACCTTGTATCAGAGGCTTTCAGTGTGATTCGACGAAACTTTATTATCCAGACTGAAGAGTAAGGACTTTATATGCCAACTCTCGTATGTGATTTTTCCCGTTCCTATTTCATATTTCGTGTGGATATACGTAAGAAACAGCCCATTACCGTCTCACAAATTCCGCCGTTTTCCGTTAATAACGCCCGCATGCCGGTGGAAGCCAGATGCCGAATCAGGTTTGCTGCCACGGGCAGGACGGTCGAATATCTACTTGGTTCATCATGTAAGTCCGAACAGGTCAATGTGAAAAGTAGTATCTGGCACAATCCCAATGCGGATATGTGCATGATCGTATCGGACGAACACTTCATGGTTGTAAAAAGCTGGGACCGTAACAACAAGGGCGTGAAGCTCTATCCGCCGACACTTGGTGATCAGCCGGAGCGACAGGTTGGACGAAATCAGGATGCGTTCGACAGCATGAAGATTCACATACACACAATTGGCGCACGTGAACTCATCACTCCTGATGAGATTGTTTCCGCGGGTCTAGGAGGCGAAACGCTTGTGAGTACGACGGAGTACAGTGCTTCTGATAGCAGTCACGTGACGCTGGAGTATCCAATTAAAGTTGCCAATTTCAGCGAAGTGGATCACTTCTATCAGACGGATACGGGACCGATCCTGTGGCTGGAGTCACCATCGGATGGTCGTAACTGGGGTGATAATCCGATTGGTTATTTGCGACATGCCTTTATCGCACATAATGCGCGAGACTGGGCTGAGCTGATCGTTAATGTTCCTACGTCACTGTCCGAAGAGATTTCGGTGAATCACTACTCGCGCTCGATACGATTGGATAACGTGAATAACCGCGTCTTTGCAGTAAATCGGTAGTGATAAAGTGCCATCCGCGTGAATGTGCCTGTAACCACTTGATCAAGTTGAAATCCGTAAATCCGCAGACATCCTTCGACCGAAGTGTGAGGGAGAGGTGCTGTACAGATAGACCTTATTTTTTCTCAAGAGCTTTACGAGCTTTTAAAGCCGTCGCAGTTTCGGGGTACTTCTCGATAATTTCCTGGTAGAGAGGTATCGCCTGTTCGTGCTTGCCAGCCTTCTCATAACTGGCGGCAGTGTTCATGATCTCGATCGCTTCTTTCTCTCCTGCTGCTGCTCGGTAGGCATCAATGAATCGCTTGTCTCGTTCGTAAGCATTGACTCGAAGCACGGCTTTTCTACCTGAAGGTGTCGCAGGAAACTGTGCAGCAGTAGCCTTAAATTGACGATAGGCGGCAACATGATCCCCCGCAGTTTTTCGTCTATCAGCACTGTTAAACATGGCGCGCGAAATAGCAGCAGCATTTCGGCTGGTATTGGTGGATTCGACGGGGATGGAAGCAGCTTCTGTGTCGGTGTCTGTTTTATCTTTAGATACTAAGTCATCCGGTGATGTGGTTGCCGGCTTTACCGTTGCGGGTTGTGTCGTGGGGCCGAAGGCATTATTGGCCAGGATGGTTGCCTCGAAACCTGCGATGACTTTGGCACCCGCTTCGTTAGTGGAAAGGGCCTCGGTCGCAGCGAGCTTTGCTTCTTCATCGCGTGGAAAGCGGTAGGCCGCCACCAGAGCTGCTGCATCTTCTGCTGCTTCTCGGTTTTTTATCGCGGCATCGGGGAAGTCCTGTATAAGCGATAACGCCTCCGCATAGTCGTTTCGTTTAGTGACAGCAGTGAGTGCCTCGCCAATAGTTTCGCGCAGGCTGTCACCTGCATTGCGTTTCTTGAGTTTGGAGCCGTACTTTTTGAGTGCTTCGGCGAGAGGGACATCGATATTTGCAGGATGCCCGCTCCAAATGAGTTCACCATCGGGTGAGATGAGAAAGGTTGCTGGGATTCCCTTGATACCCCACGATGGAAGGAGCGGATTATCCCACGCTTTTCCTTCATATATCTGAGGCCAAGTGAACCCTTTTTCTTTAACAACGCTACTCATCTTGCCAGCATTGGTGTCGAGACTTACTCCAATAATCTGCAAACCCAACGGTCCATATTTTCTATGAATCTGAACCATGTGCTCGGCCTCGTTCATGCAGGGACCGCACCACGTTGCCCAGAAGTCAATGAGTACCATGCGGCCACGCATGTTTTCATCCGTGATGGTTTGGCCGGTAGTGGACTTGAACTGATATTGCGGTCGATCGCCTACGGTTACCGCGCCTGCAAAACTTTGGATCCCGAAAATAAGTACCGCGGCAACGACGGTTCGCAGTGTGTGCATGAAACGGTCCTTTCTATAAGGACAGCCTTTGTGGTGAAGGTTTTTGATTTACAGAGAGCGTAACACGGTGATCGAAGGTAAGTCTTAAATTGATTCCAAATGTTTGGATCAGATATTTCGACTCGTCACTGGATAATACGGTTGAATCGACAACTAGCACCCTATCAGTTTGCCGTGGGTAATGATCCAATGCTCATTTCATTTTGGATTCGATTCCCTTGAGCAGTAGCGCATAGACCGAGTCCGCATCACCTCGGGCGTCCACAACCAGATATCGAGAAGAATCATTTTTCGCTTGGTCGAGATAGCCTTGTCGGACGGTGCGGTGAAAGTCTGCGCCTTTAAGTTCCATGCGATCATGGGCGGTATCGAATTCACGTTGGCGGAGAAGAGGGTTCATGCGAGCCAGTGCCGTTTCTTCATCTACGTCGAACACGACGGTTAGATCCGGCCAGCAGTCACCCAGCGCGATTCGGCCGGTCTCCAGGATGTCAGAAATAGGCAAACCGCCTGCGCTGCCTTGATAGGCTAGTGTTGAACTGATAAACCGATCAGCCAGCACCATCTGTCCAGCATTACGAGCCGGGCGGATACGTTGGGCGACAAGTTGAGCCCGGCTTGCCATAAAGAGCAGCATTTCGCAGCGGAGGTCCACTTCTTCTTTGTTGGCTGGGTCCAGGAGTACGCGGCGGATTTGCTCACCGATGTGTGTGCCGCCGGGTTCACGTACCTCACAGACTTCAATACCCGCATTTTGGACAAACTTGGAAAATCGCTGGAACTGCGTGCTTTTACCGCTGCCGTCAGGTCCATCAAAGACAATGAATCGTTTACGGAGACGTGAGAGCCAGGGCGGGACGGTCGTCGTCATGTCGGAAGGATAACGGGCAACAGGAAATGATAAAACTCATCTGATGATGGTTGTGGTCGTGTTCTTGTCATTTTGACACACCAGATACTGACGGACGTCAACAGATGAATTTCAATGTTCATAGGCAGGTGTCTGAGATCAAGGTGGAATTCGTCCATCCGGGGATCTTTCCGCATAATGAATCTATGTCTTGTCCAGACTCATCCCACGATAGTTATCTTGAGCCTTATCGACGCTCAGCTAGTCGGATTGGCTCGACATTTGGAGTAACACTTTGGGCCAGCCCTGAAAGTCAGCGCCTGCGATTCGATGTTTTTACACAGATGAGTTTTCTTGCGGGTAAGCGCATTCTGGACGCGGGATGCAGCAGAGGCGACTTTGCAGCGTTCCTGATAGAACGGAATATTTCGTTTAAGCGATACATCGGCATCGATGCGCTTTGCGAAGTAGTGGCTTTCGCTGCTGGGAGAGGATTTCCCAACTGCGAGTTCAAGTGCGGCGACTTCATCACACATCCAGAGTTGCTTGGTGCAGTCAAGGCCGACGTGATATGTATTTCTGGAACTCTTAACACCATGTCTGACCCGCAGGTTTTTGACCTGCTCGAAACTGCATGGGCTGCGGCAGGGGAGACACTGTTGTTTAATTTCCTCTCTGATTGCTGCGGCAAGGAAGCTCCACTCCAGGACGACTACGCCCGTCGGCTTAATACGATTCAGTTACTTGATTGGGCGATGCTGAAGACCTGGGCTGTTGCGTTTCGCCAAGATTATTTCCGAGCTGGACACGATGCGACGATCATGATGCGGAAGACTGGTTAATGCACGATGTGTTTTTGAAGCGAGGCGAGTTATAGCTGTGGCTTGCGTACAGTTGATGTTGTGTGATGAATCTTTTCCACGACTGCTCCGGCGACATGTCCACCAAATCCTGCAGCAAAAATCGCTTGTCGCTGGATCGAACCTGCGTTAGTCGATTCAACGCTTAGTTTGATTGGCGACTCCATTGGTCTGGTGAGCCAAGGCATAGGCGGTCGCTGATTAGTCTTTGCACAAAGACACGCGATGACCAAAGATACAAGCCCTGCTGCACCTAAGCCGTGGCCGATTGCTCCTTTGGCTGCATAGATATCAGCGTTGGTCGCCCCTGCACGGACATAAACCCCCAATTCAGCAGGATCGTGTTCAAATGTCCCAGTAGCGTGCGGATGGATGAGATCCGGTAGGCCTCTTGAGAAAAGTGATCGGGTTACATGCTCCAGAGCCGGCATCCGCGGATCGGTACGGATCAGATCAAAGGCTTCCGCAGCGATCGCGGTGTCTGTGAGTTCAATTTCACCTGACAACGATTCGTAATCTGCATATTCAGTACTATCGGCTCGTCGGAGAACAACAGCAGCTGCCAATTCCGCAAGCATGAATCCACCACGGCTTTTATCGAGTGGAGAACCTCGAAACTGTTCAGCATTCAGTGGTGGCAACACGCCTAATCGGTTATAGCTGTGAATAAAGGTGGGCAGAAGTGCTGCTTCGCTGGTGACCACCAGCATTTCACGCGGGCCGTCAAGATCACGTTGCAGCATTCGTCGAGCCTGATGCAAGGCTGTCAGGCTCGACGCGCACGCTGCTACGGTACAGAGGACATTGCCTAATCCGAGTCGATGACGGAGGTGTTCCGCGAGGTATCCATGTGGTCCGAGAGTAACGGCTTTGACCACATCCTGAGGTATCGAGCCATACCGCCATCTCAAGGGATCCGACTGCTGTGAGGCGGTTTTCCTCGCAGCGGCAGACATCGCAGCAACCGCTCCTTTGCTCGCACCGATAATGGTATTGATTGGTTTATCGGCACGGCCACCGGTTGTTCGACCAGCCATAAAAAGTGCCTCGCGTGCTGCCCGTTCCGCCAGATCGATGGCAGGGTCCCCAGCCACGTGCTGGCCGATACCAATGCAACCAACAGCACGCACGAGATCAACCGGGGCGGTATCCAGAGGCAACCGGGCACAGCGGTCGGCGATTGTCCGGCCCGCCAACAGTGCAGCGAAGGTTTCCCACGCAGAGTTACCTAGAGGCGTGAGCAGGCCGAATCCTGCGATAATGATGCGCGATGAGGAAGAAATTGCTTTAGTCCTGAGTCGGGTTGTAAATTGTATGAAACCGCTCCGCTCATGCGGAGCTTGGCAATGCAGGCAGGCATGAGTCAGCGTAAAATCCTGAGCGTTCCTTTCTTTGAAGAGGTATCCAATGAAAAAATATCTGACTTGGGTCGCAATCGCTGTGATTAGTCATATTGCCCTGACAGCATCAGGGCTTGCGGACTCTTCGGCGAATCCAACCTTGCGTGACTCTGCTGCCATTCGGAAAGAAATCGAAGAGACGCAAGTTCGTGTGGCACAACTGGAGCGTGAGGCTGCGCAGGCCGACCAGCGCGAGGCGGAAGCTCAGCAACTGGCAGATCTACGAAATCAAGCGATAGATCGGAACAAAGCTGTCAGTGCTGAACTGATCGAACTGGTAAAGACCACCGATACAACACTGACGCAAGCCCAACTTGCACAAAGGGACGCACGTATTTCCTTTCTCAAGATCTGTCAGGGCATTGATGAAAAAATCACTCAGTTCGACGGCGCGTCTCATTTGCCTGAAGCCAAATCTTTGATTGTTACTCGAGACATTGCTGAAGCCCGCTGGGCCATTGTCACGGCTCCGACAACCGATCGCTCGACCAGAATTGAGTCACTTGAGCCTTATGCTTTGGAATCAATGCAGGTTCGCAATATGGTGAATAAACTCAAGCAACTTCATGAGCAGGATATTAAAGATGCAGAGGCGGAGTTTATTTTGCGTCAACAGCGCATCAGAGCTGCCGCGGAAATGGAACACTTGTTTGAGGATGCGGTGAAGGGTTAATTTCAAGAAACTCTTTTATTTCGGATAGTTGGAGGATATGCTGGTAATAAAGTATTTGTATTGCCTCTCGTTAAGTTTTGCTCTGTAGGCAAAATTTTGTGGAAAGGTTTATGCGTTACGTAATAAACCGAACCCAAACGTCTCGTCAATTGCGAGCATTTACGCTTATAGAGCTGTTAGTTGTCATTTCAATCATTGCCTTGTTGCTCGCTCTGCTGTTGCCCGTACTCGAACGTGCGAAAGAATCGGGATATCGCATCCGGTGTGGGGCGCAGCTTCATCAGTGGTACTTGGCCATACGTACTTACGCATCAGACAATGTAGGCGATTTCCCGGGGGTTACAGCATGGGGTTGTAACGATCTGTTTACCGATCGCGTGGACTTTAGCGGAGTGCCTGAACAGAACTGGAAATGGATGCCATCCTATGGTTTTGCGTGGGAGCTTACGCAATGCGCTTCACGCAAGCATCCGCGCAACGCCTGGTATGGCCGTGCCTACCAGAATGGCGGCTGGTTTGCGACCGATTACTACCACTTTTTTGGAAGAGGAGACCGCCCTCATAGCTCCCCGCCGATTTGGCCGATCGACTGGGGCTCACCTGCTTACAGCTACTACGGCTGGACCATCACCTACTGGAACTTCACGCCGAGCTTTCAAAATCGTTCCCCAATTCCAAACATCGATAAGTTTCGTCGCAGCAGTAAGACTGTATTAGCCTTCGACCGAAGCTGGACACCCACCAATCCTGGCGTTTACTACGATTACCCCGGCTTTGATAGCCAGAGCAATCATCCTAAGGGTTCCGTAGGCTCGCCGCTTTGGGCGGAAGGGGCGAATTACCTGCTCCTTGATGGTGCTGTCGTGTGGGACAATCTCACAGGTGCTGTTGGGTTCATTGGCGGCCACGACTACTATCGGTGGTTTATCGTCGGGCAGCGATTGCTGTACCCGTGAGATATATGAGTGTACGAACTGAGTGATACGAGCTGTTCTTTGACGCTAAAAGTCAAGGTAAGCACCTTGTGATCACAACATGAGCCATGGTTTTGTGTACCGGTATTTAACCCAAAATAAGTTTGGCATCACCTCCGCGTTACTTCTATAATCAGGCGTGATGGATCAGGGAAACAGTAAACGGACCTGATTCAAAGACTTCGAAGCCGCTGTGTATTTTGTTAGAGGCACGGTCAGCTTTGGAGTTTTGGCGAATGCGGTTGTTGCATTCCTTCGTTGCGTTCAGGGCTTCGGGCGAGGCTTACTTCCTTTAGGACAGTTATTTACATGAAGTATGACCCGCGCTTCGTGAAAGAGGCAGGGCTCGAAATCTTCACGGGGAATGAATTGCTCGTGAAGGGTGCCCTCGAGGTGGAAGGTGGGGTTCACCTTTTTACCGGTTATCCGGGTTCGCCTGTAGCCGGCGTCTTTGATGCGCTCGAAGCAATTGCTCCTCTCCTTGATGAACACGGCATAGTCGCCAAGCTGGCGAACAACGAAGCGATCTCTGTCGCCATGGTCAACGGCGCGCAGATGGCCGGATGCAGAGCGATTACCGCTTTCAAATCCGTTGGTCTGCATGTCGCCAGTGATGCGCTGGCGTTGGGTGTGCTTGCCGGCAGTACTGATGATTCTGGGGGTCTGATCATCTGTGGCGACGATCCGTGGTCTGACTCGACTCAGGTGCCGGCTGATTCGCGTTTCCTTGCTGAACATGTCCGCATGCCGATGATCGAGCCTTGCTCGCCGCAAGAGGTCAAGGACTGGGTTGACCTGGCGTTCAAGCTTGGAAAAGCGGGGAAGATTTTTATCGGTTATTCGATGCTTGTTACGACGGCCGATGGTGGCGGAACGGTCGAGTGCCGACCAAACCACTATCCAATCATCAACGAAAAGCAGAAACGAACCCTTAGCTACACAAAAGACATCGAACCGAATCTCGAACGCACCGTCTTGTTGCCGCCGCGGAGCTGGCAGCGTGAACTCGTGCTTGACGAGCGGTTGAATGCCGTAAAGGTTGCCGCACGACAGCTTGGAATCAACCGCATCCTCCACCGCCCCGTGAAAGACGAAGTTGTACCCATCGGCTTCATCGCCTACGGGTGTGCTTACGCCTATCTCGCACATGCATTGGCAGAGATCGGGCTGGCAGGCCGGATACCGATTCTTAAGCTGGGGATGAGCTATCCCGTCGATGAAGTTATCGTTACTGAGTTTGCACGACAATGTCGGCAAGTCTTTGTAATTGAGGAGCGCAGGAGCTTCGTAGAGCGACAGGTCATCGAAATTCTTAACCCGCTCAAACAGTCGGGGGAACTGAATACCGAAGTTTACGGCAAGCAGTTCCCCAGGCCGCTCAAGGGCATACCTTCGACCCGCGGGCTTAATCCATCGCTGCTGATAGAACGGCTAGTACCGCTTGTGCGCAATCATCCATCTCTGCCGATCGAATTAACCAATGGCCGACTGACCTCGGAAATGGATCGGCTGCAATCAACCGGAGGATTTGAGCTCAATATCCCTGACCGTTCTCCGACGTTTTGCCCGGGCTGCCCACATCGTGATTCCACCAACGTACTGCTCGAGCTTCGCCGCGATCTGCTCGATCCGCAGTACATGATGGAGCGACACAAGCGAAGACCGGTGGACATGGTGGCGCATGGCGACACCGGCTGCTACACGATGCTGATGTTCGAGCCTAATAAGCCGCTCATGCATAACTATTCGGGCATGGGGCTAGGGGGAGCGACTGGCAGTGGTGTTGATCCGTTCATCGACAACAAGCAGATCGTTTTCATGGGTGACGGTACGTTCTTCCACTCCGGCCAGGTGGCGATCAGTCACTCCATCAAGTCCGGGCAGGATATTACATACATCATTCTGGACAACAAGACGACCGCGATGACCGGCCATCAGGGTAACGCGGGTATGGATCTCGATCTGATGGGTCGGACGACGTTTGCTCAGGACATTGAACGCATTGTCAGCGCGATGATCCCGAAGGAGCTTACGAAGGATGTACGCGTTGTACGCATAGACCCAGCCGATCGGAATCGCTATCGCAAGCTGCTGGAGCAGACCATCCTCGCCGACGGCGTGAAGGTTGTCATTGCTGACAAGGAATGCGGTATTACGTTCCACCGTCGAGTTCGATCCGAAGAGCGCAAGGAATTGCGTGAGCGCGGCTACCTGTCAAAAAAGTCGCACATGAACGTTTCGACGGAAGTTTGCGAGTTCTGTCTGGAATGTACGACGCAGACCGGCTGTCCGGGATTAAAAATCAGTGATACGGACTATGGCCCGAAGATTCAGACGGATTTTTCATGGTGTGTGAATGATGGCGCATGCCAGAGGATCAATGCGTGTCCGAGCTTTGAGGAAGTAACGATCCTGCGCAAGCAGTCACCTCGAAATCCAGATGAACACGTTGATTTGACGGATATTCCTGACCCTCCACGACCGATCCACGCCGATCAGGATACATGGCGCTGTTACCTTGCGGGTGTCGGCGGGATGGGGATTGGACTTTGCACCGCTTTGCTGGTGACTGCCGGTCACGAAATGGGGTACCACGTCCAGTTCCTAGACAAAAAGGGACTGGCAATCCGAAACGGTGGCGTATTCTCGCAACTCGTGTACTCACGTGCGCCGCAGAGTGGCGGCGACCGCGCGGAGACCCTGACTACACCGATCATCCCATACGGTAAGGCAGATCTCATCCTTGGCGTTGATATGCTCGAGGCGACTCGTGGCATCGATCCGAAACACCCGTATCGTGTCGCTTCACGTGACCGTACCGCTGCGGTTGTGAACACTGCCAAGACGCCAACCATCACCACATTGATGGGCAAGAGCGATTTCACCGTTGAGTCACTGGAAAAAATAATCAAAGACCACACAAACGCGACCCATTATTTCGGGTTCAATGTTGGCGATCTCTGTGAGCGCGTACTCGATTCAAAGCTTTATGCCAACATCATGATGCTCGGCATCGCTTATCAGAAGGGTTTTCTACCGCTGAGGCTCGATGCGATTGAATCGGCGATTCGTGCTGTGGTTCGCAGTGAATCCGATCGTAACCTGCGGGCATTCAATATTGGGCGAAAGATTGTCGTTCGGCCGGATCTGTTTGTCGTCGAACCCACACACGAGATCGAATCAGCGCGTAAGGCTTTCCGTCGCAAAGGTAACAGCCTCCGTGTGACATTCGGCACGGGCAGGCGCGGCAAGCGGATCGCCAAGCAATGGCGAATTCTCATGAAACAGACCTTCCGTGCAACGCGCGGTCTGCATCTTGATGATTCACTTGTGCGCGATGTCATTATCCGTGCCTACGACTGTCTGATCTGGGGTGGAATGGATTATGCGAGACGGTATTGCGAGCAACTTGTAAAAGTGTTCCGCTGCGATGATGAGAAGCACAACTACCGAATCACTCGAGCTGTAGTTTGGAATCTTGCAAAAGTCATGCTTATCAAGGATGAGGTGTACGTCGGTGCGCTGCTGACTAATCCTGAAAAATACAAGCGTGATCGCCGCCGGTATAACGTCAACCCCGCCAACGGGGACAAGATCATCTACAAGCATCACAATCGGCCGGAGTTTGAAATCTTCGGTACGAAGATTCGCTTCGAATGGAAGAGCCGTGACTGGCAGCTTCGAATGATCAGTAACATGCGATTCCTTCGCACGCTTCTACCCAAGTGGCACGCGAAGGAGAAAGCATTCCGTGATTGGTATGAAGGTCTGATAGCCAGAATGACCGCAGGTAGTGATGTCGGTCTTCAGGATCCGCGGCAATATCAGCAGTGGTTAGCGGTATTGAGCGTACCTGAGCCGGTGACTGGCTTCCGTGAAGTTCGATATCCGAAAATGGAATCTGCTACACGACGAGCGGAACAACTACTGGCGATGGATCTCAGTGAGTTTGAGCCTAAATCGGGAGGGATGGCTGATCCAAATACTCAGGCACAACAGGAACGCACCGTGAGCCTAACGATTTTGACACCCGTTTAAGGACTGAATTTTTCTCATTTTGCCGGCAGCGTGATAAAAAAGTCTGTTCCCTTACCCACTTCTGAGTGTACGCTCACCGTGCCGCCATGTTCTTCGATAATTCGCCGTGTCGTTGGCAGGCCGAGACCGGTACCAGTCTTCTTGCTTGAATAGTAGGGCTGAAATATTTTCTCCAGCCTTTCCGCGGGAATTCCTGGACCACAGTCAGTTACATGGATTTGTAATTCATCCTGCCCGCCCGTTTTTTTGCGATCGGTACGAATGATCAGCTCGTTGCACCCGCCATGTGCGATATTCTTATTTCTGGCCTCGTCCATTGCCTGTGTAGCATTAATGATGAGATTGAGCATTGCCTGCTTGAGCAGGCCGGCATCAGCAGGAGCGATGGGCGGATTGGCAGCCAGTTGGGTCCGAAGCTGTATCTTGGCTGCCTGAGCTTGCGGAGCAAAGAAATCAACCAGCTCTTCAACCAGAACATTGATGTTGGTTGGATGGAGATCGAGCTTGACTTGGCCGGCAAAGCGGAGAAAGTCTTCAAGAATGACACGCAGCCGTTGTGTTTCACGGGTGAGTGATTCGATCCTGCGTTGTGCGCGATCGAGTCGTTCGCTTCCTACGCTGCCCGCCGGCAATTCGGCTGCTGCATCTCGGAGATCTTCCTTGAGAAGCTGAACATTCAGATTGACGGTTGATAAAGGGTTTTTAATCTCGTGCGCCAGACCACCCGTGAGCGTGCCTAGTTCTGCCAGACGCTCCGCCGCCTGCGCACGACGCTCCAACCGACGCACACGCTGCTCGGTACGCCTCGATGCCCAGGCGACCAGCGGCACGGCAATTAAAACTCCGATTCCTAAGCCAAACCAGAAGTACATACGACAAAAGGATAACCGGACATCACGGATGCGTGATGCGGACGTGCTTACAGTCTTACCTTACATAAGAAAAAGAAACGCATTACACCCAAAGGCAACATGATGTAAGTTTTCACGTTCTGTCAGGATTATGTTTCAAGAGTCCTGGCGGATTTTCGAAGGGGGATGGAAAATAAAGCTGCTTTCCCCCGTTTTCAATTGATAACACTGCGAGAAGACGAGTGCGAAAGTCGTCTGCAAGACTTGCGGTACGGAGTACGTTGGGGCAGAAATAAAATCCGATTTATTCCACCAGCCGGAAATCAGTTCGGATGAGAAGGATCGCTCGCCGGTTTGTATTGTGGATTCGATTCCAGCCGAGTAACCGTGCGAGCCTGCCAACCTTTTTCACCTTGAATCAGCTCATATTCGACAGGTTCGCCGTCCTTGAGTGACCTGAAGCCGTCCCCCATGATCTGGCTGTAGTGGACGAAAACATCCTGTCCCTCCGGCCCTACGATAAATCCGAACCCCTTTTTGGGGTCAAACCATTTCACATTTCCGCGCGTCGCCATGGACGTGCTCCTGTAAACTGTAAGAGATGAATAGACAGCCCCGATCTCCCGGATTCACGACACCTATCCCTTTCGGATTGCTTTTGTCATTCACAGCAATCGAATCCGAATGGGTCGGATGAAACCTACTTGTCACCGCAAGCCAGCATGCAGCCGACAAAGCGGATTCCGTGAAAAAACAAAATTCCCCTAACGCTCCTCGAAATGCTTGGGAGCGTTATATTAATTCTAAACTTACCCAGCTTCCACCGCAACTATCACATCAACAATAAAACGGCATTTCTTCGCAAATTAAGCGAGAATGAATGGTTTGATCCAACCTATTAAATAGATATTGATATCTTGATTTCAATCCCAAAATGTTTGCGTCGTTGCCAACCATTGAGGTCTTCACCGCAGCTTGGTTGGTAGATCAGTCGCAGGCTGAGTGAGAGTAAATCAGGCAGTAGTCAGAATTCCATATTTGGACAAATTATGTATCAAACCGTGTTTCTAAAAAGAAGAAGTGATAACACTTTGAATCGAGTCGTTGGATAGCTCTGAGGGAGGGGGCGTGATGAGTTGTCGGGTAAGACACTTACACCATAATCCCTGGGGCGGGGATTCATTGGGGTACCAGCGAGATGTTCGTGAAGTACATCTGCTGTCAATAAAGATTGACAGTTGCGTTTTGCACTTTGGATCGTCAAGGGAAAACAAGCCCTGCGACCTCGGAAATTTTATACCCAGAGTAGTTGGCGGCGGAACTAGGCTGTCGGACGATTACTGCTTTTTCTCGCCTTCTTCTTTGATTGCCGATTTGCGAGATAGCTTTACGCGGCCCTGGTCGTCGATGAGGATCACTTTTACGCGGATCACATCACCGAGCTTCACGACGTCGCCAACTCGTTCGACAAATCCGTCTGCCAGCTCAGAAATATGGCATAGGCCATCCTGTCCGGGGATCACTTCCACGAAGGCACCGAAATCTTTGATAGAGCTTACGCGACCGGAATAAATCTGGCCGACTTTTACCTCGGCACAAAGTTTTTCCACCTCTTCAAGCGCACGCTCAGCTTTACCTTCGCCGACACCGGAGATAAAGACTGTGCCGTCTTCTTCAACCTCGATGATGGCACCAGTCGCTTCCTGAATGGCGCGGATGGTCTTGCCGCCTGGGCCGATGAGTTTTCCGATTTTTTCGGGATGAATATGTGTGCTGAGAATGCGCGGAGCGTACTTGCTGATGGTCTCGCGCGGTTGAGGGATGGCATCCTCAATCATGTCGATGATCTGAAGGCGGTTTGTTCTGGCGAGTTCGAATGTTTTTCGGATCTGATCGATGCTCAGACCTCTAATTTTCAGGTCGAGCTGGATGGCAGTGATACCGTCTCGCGTGCCTGTGACTTTGAAGTCCATATCGCCGAAGTGATCTTCTTCGCCTTGAATGTCGGTGAGAAAAACTTCGCGACCGCCCTCACTGATTAACCCGATGGAGATGCCGGCAACGGCGGCACCAATGGGGACGCCAGCATCCATCAGGGCGAGTGTTCCGCCGCACGCCGATGCCATCGATGATGAACCGTTGGATTCAAGGATGTCGCTAACAAGCCGTACGGTATAGGGGAATACATCGACGGGAGGGAGGATCGGTTGCAGTGCTCGCTGGGCGAGCATGCCATGGCCAATCTCTCGCCGACCTGGTCCTGTAATACGCTTGGCTTCACCCACAGAGAATGGCGGGAAGTTGTAGTGGAGATAAAACTTCTCCGCATATTCATCACCCAGGCCGTCCACGATCTGTTCGTCTTTCTTCGTACCGAGTGTGAGCGTGACCAGTGCCTGTGTTTCGCCGCGAGTAAAGAGTGCCGAGCCATGGACTCGCGGCAGGACGCCGACTTCGCAGGTAATTTTACGTAGCTCGTCGAATTTACGGCCATCAGTGCGCGTGCCGGAGAGAATGACCTCGCGGGTAATTTTTTCTTCGAGATCAGCGATCGCGAGCTTGGCGTCCTTGACTCGCTGCTCGTAACGCTTGATCTCCGCGACACTGGCAGAGTCACCGGGCTTGGGAAACTCAGTTTCGAGGAATACCTTTTTGGCTTTGTCAACGGCTTCGTAGCGTTCGAGCTTGAGACCGCCGGATGTTTTGGCGGCTTTGAGCGGTCCGGTCAGTTTCGCGTTGACGATTGAGACAACGTCAGCAGCAGGAAGCTGAAGATCACAGACTTTAGCCTTACCCGCCTTGGCAGCGAGTTCATCAATTTTCCCGACGATTTGCTTGATGTAGCCATAACCGAACTCAATAGCGGAGGCGACAATATCTTCAGCTAATTCATGCGCACCGACTTCGATCATGTTGAGGCCATCTTTGTGGCCGCAGAGCAGCATGTCGAGATCGGAATATTCATTCTGTGCGGCGGTAGGCATGATGACGAACTTGCCATCCACGCGACCGACACGGACATTGCCAACCGGCCCCTCAAAGGGCAGAGTGCTCACCGCCAGTGCGGCGGACGCTGCGATACCGGCGAGGACATCAGGCTCATTCTGACCATCCGCAGCCAGCACCCAGCATTGGATTTGCACTTCGTCGAAGAATCCCTTGGGGAACAGCGGCCGAATCGGTCGGTCGATGTTCCGCATGGTCAAAGTCTCCTTCTGGTTTGGAGACCCTTCACGTTTGCGGAATCCACCGGGGAACTTTCCTGCTGCGCTGAGCCGCTCACGGTAATCGACTGTGAGCGGGAAGAAGTCGATGCCCTCTCGTGGAGCAGCACGAACGACCGTGCCAAGTACAACCGTTTCGCCGTATTGAACGACGACTGCACCGTCAGCCTGTTTTGCCAGTTTGCCCGTCTCGATGCTCAGCGTGCGTCCGCCCAGCTCCATCTCTACGCGTGTGACTGCCATTCTGCATTTCCTTTATGTGTGCGGTGGGAGAAGAACAGGAGCGGTGCGCTCCATGTGAAAGACGCGGGTTTACCCCGCATGGCCGCCTCAACATTGGAAGCAGAAGACAGAAGGCTTAACGCACCTTACGTGTCGCCGGTGCGCCGAGCCCACTGCCATCCGCTTCTTCCCCATATGGGGCCAGAGGCGGCCTGACGATTACTTACGCAGGCCCAGACGGCCGATCAGTTCCTGATACTTCGGGCGGTCGGCCTCAGCGAGGTACTGGAGCAGGCGGTTGCGCTTGCTCACCATGATCAACAACCCGCGTCGCGATGCGTAGTCGTGCTTGTGGTCACGCAGGTGCTCGGTGAGACTGGTGATCCGCTCTGTCAGGAGGGCGACCTGAACTTCAGGCGATCCCGAATCGGTCTCGCCACGGCGGTAGTTGTGAATGATGCTTTGCTTCTTTTCTGCGGAAATCGTCATTGCTCAATTCTTTCCTGATCTCGCAAATCGTGTAGACCTGCGAGAAACGCTTGATCGTTCGTCCGTCATTGATTTTGAGCCACATATCGTAACAACTGCCGAGAATTATGGCAAAGCGTCCCAATGCGATTTCTCTGCAGCCGTGCTTGTAGGCACAACCCATCTAAACCAAGCGATCATTTCTCTGGCGGATCGGAGGAAGAGACGTGTAAATCATTAGTAAAACAAATATTACAACTATTTAACATTCGCTAGTGATCTGGACAATACGGTTACGCTCATGACACTAAGGCAAGTCAGCGCGGACGGTCAGCCGCGAACACCATTGATTTCCATAGATACGGATAGCGACCGGCACCGGCAAACTGAAGATTGACAAAACCGGCTTCCTTGAGCAGATAACCGAGTGTTTGCCGGCTCCAGAGTTTGATGTGACCTCCATCCCAGAGAGGCGATGCGTGGCGGTCCCACAGGTTCCCCAGACTCAGAACGAGATTTTTCAGGTAGCCGTGGTAAGGCGTTGAGCAAATCAATCGGCCGCCTGGTTTCAGTGCCTGGTAACACGCAGACGCCCAAATTCGAGGCAGATAAACATGCTCGATGACTTCCATACTCATCACGACGTCAAACGGAGATTCTCCTAACTGAGGCAGTGGGTCAGACGACGCTTCCATCACCTCGAATCGAGCTGAGGGGTACGCCTCGCGGGCAATAGTGATCCCTTCATTGGAAGGATCGATGCCAACGACGCTAAATCCTCTTGACACCATTTCTCCCGCCCAGAATCCATTGCCGCAACCGATGTCCAAAACCCGAAGGCCAGGAGTAGCTGCGGGCAGAAACTTATCAATAGGTTGCTGCAGGTAAGAAACAGTGTGTGAACGGAAATTGCGTCTGTGGCCGAACTCTGGCACACGTACACCTGATTGATTTGCGGTTTCATTTGACATGGATGGAAAGCCCCGGATCCCAAAAGGGCAATGAACTGAGTCAATAGGATAACAGGCTGATTGCTCGGGAAAGATATTTTTTACACGAACACCTTCCTTAATGACATGCTGACGATGCTATCCAACAGGGAGTCTGTTTGGAGTTAACGCTTAAAAGAGTGGCGGTTCGTTGATTGATAAAAAATGGTTGGGAGGCTGGCGCAATCAGGCAGACGCCTTCGACGTCTTGTGATTAGCGATTGCGTTCTAAATCTTTCAGTGATCAAGAAATTCAGAGAAAAGTCCTCTCAGGTTTAATTTACTTTCCTGCATCGGGTTTTACAGAGGTTGTTACGCTCATTTGGGTGGAAGGTAGATTAGGAGTTCGCGAATCGCATTTTTTCATTTCGTGATATTTCGCAATGGAAATGAACTCATACCATCCCATCAGTCGAGACATTACATAGCCGGAATATCCATCCAGAAATCCACGTTTGAGAATATAACTGTAAAGAAAACGAAGGGTTGGTCGGAATGGAAGGTGTCGCACGACCTTTTTGATCCATCGTCGTCGCTCGATGGGGCCGCCTAAAATCGAAGCCTGTACGGAACCCAGACGATCCTCACCCATAACATAGGCTTCCCAATTGGAATACCGATTGTGTTTATCAATCCAGGTAGCCAGATTAGGATAGGCGTAATGAAGGAAATCTCCTTCAAGATATCCAGCTTGGCCTGTTGTCAGGACAATATGTTCGTGTACTTCGTTATCTCCTGAACTAGTATCACCAAGCGCACCAATCCGCTCATATCGTCCAACGCGGTGCCGGAATAAACGTATGTTATAGCTGGGATAGTATCCACATCCTTTGATCCAGGTTCCCATGAACATGAACCGTCGATTCAGCCAATAGCCGTCCCCACATCCATCCTTGCGTCTGTTTTCAGAGGGCTGATTGACGACCACGCGACGTATCTCTTCCGCCAGCTTTGGCATCATGATTTCGTCAGCGTCGAGGATCAGTACCCATTCATTTTTCCAGCGTACCGTATCCAGAGCCCAGTTCTTTTTCTTCGGCCAACCATTGGAACTATAGGTGAAGCAGTACACGTCAGCCCCCATGGACTGTGCCAGCGGTACCGTCAGATCGGTGGAGTGACTATCCACCACAACAATCTCGCTGGCCCACATGACGTGTCGCAGACATTCGACAATGTTGCGTTCTTCGTTTTTTACCGGGATGAGAACAGATACCGGAACGCTGCCCCGCGAAGGCCACTGGCCGACAGGCGGGCGATCAGGCTGCGTCAGATGGACCATCGCATCGGCACGTGAATCACGAGGCATGGGGCGACTCGGATCCGAGTCAACCGAAACCGACTCCGGCGATGGAGTCTGCTTGATTTGAGGTAAAGGCTGAGGAGCCTGCAGGGGTTCTGTGCGCGGAGGGCTTCCTTCCGGTTGAGCTAATGATGAGTGCGTTGGGACTTGAGCAGAGGGAGAGGTTACACCTCGCTTGAGAGCCTTGAGCTTCACCGACACCATATAATCATACATACTGATGAACTTACAGAACTCATAGCCGGCTCGGCCGTCAAGTATTCCCATTCGAAGCACGTACATATAAAAAAAACGCCATAGCGGGGTCCCCGGAATATGAGGGATCAGATGGCGTTTCATCCATCGATTACGTCTTGTTTGTGCAGAGATATTCGGCGTCAGGGAAATATCTGAATGAGTCACAATGTCGCGATAAATCGACCTCGCTTCCAGTGTGGAATAGCGATTATGCTTTGCAATAAAGTGTTCTAATCCACGGCGATCGTTATGCAACATAGGCTCAGAGATATATCCCAACGGATTATCAATGATAATATGTTCATGTACCTCACGATCTTCATAAACACCAAGCCCTCGCTTGAAAAGCCGAAGATTCCAACTGGGAAAGTAGCCGCAGTGATGGATTGGCTTGTTAAGAAAGTACGTTAGTCTGTTGATGAAAAATCCATTTTCCACTACGGAGTCAACAGGCTTGGATGTGATCTGGGTGATCTGCGTGCGTAAGCGATTCGTGATGACTTCATCCGCATCGATGATGAAGGTCCACGGAGAGGTAAGCGGTAGATTGGCTAAACCCCAGTTTTTTTGCTTGGCATAACCGGGCCAATTGTGATGAATGACTTCTGCACCATATGAACGGGCAATGTCCTGAGTTCCGTCCGTCGAATCACTGTCAACAACAAATATTTTATTTGTCCATCCCTGCAATGCGGAGAGACAATGCGGCAGATTAATCGCCTCGTTGTAGGTGATAATCATGACGTCAATCATGCGGCGAAATCTCCCAGTCGTTGACTCTCCGCAACACTATTAATAACGAGAGAATCCAAGTACCACGAAAAAAATCACACCACTCCAAAGCGGTGTTCAAATACATCATCGCTGGTGATCCACATAACGTCACGGGTCGCAATAATGGTGATACTAGATCCTATCGTGTGCTGGATGCGCCTTTGCGTCGATCATCGCGACGCTTGCCCTCGAGATACCTGCCAAAAACGCCTGCCGTACTGCGTTCAACAGCATCGACGAAAATGTTGACGCATTCATAACTTCCGTATTGTCTGCGTAGAGCAGCAAGTCTTTCCTCAATGCTCCCGCGGGAATCGCTTTCACCTTCACCCAGGCGGCGATTCTGCCGGTAAACCCGTCGGAAGCAGTCCCTGATTGCGTCGATGGATTGCGGTGTGAATCCATGACGCTCCATGCCTATGAAATTGGGTTGGCGTACCGCCGCTGGATCACCTTCGACAAGCATGAATGGCGGCACATCATGCACGACCCGTGACATACCTCCGGTGTAGGAGTATTGCCCGACCGTCACGAAATGGTGTACCCCGGTGACGCCTGCGATGTTGGCGTGGTCTTCGACACGGACGTGACCGGATAGCCCCACGTTATTGGCGATCAGCACATGGCTTCCGATTTCACAGTCATGAGCGATGTGGGCACCAGCCATGATGAGGTTTTGACTACCGACTCGCGTAACACCGCCGCCGTTTTGTGTGCCAAGGTGCATCGTGACCAGTTCACGAATCTGGTTGCGGTCACCGATGATGAGCTGCGCATCCTCTCCGCGAAATTTGAGATCCTGAGGATCTGCACCAAGTACAGCTTGTGGCCAGATGACGTTCCCCGCACCAATGGTCGTACAACCAAGTACCGAAACATGGCTCACCAGCCGAGTACCTTCGCCGATACAGACATTGGCTCCGACGTAGCAAAGCGGGCCGACGACAACATCGGCGGCGAGCTTTGCGCCAGCTTCGATGACAGATGATGGATGGATCGTGGGCATTCGCGATGGTCGGTGGCCGTTTGTCGATGATCGATGGGTTTTGATTGTGATGCTATTGAGTCACCATCGTTATCAATCATGGGTGGTCGGCTACCCCTTTCATGTCTCTTCCTGGTCCACCACAATAAATTTCACTTCTGCTTCCGCGGCTAATTCTTCGGCCACATAGGCACGACAACGCATATGAGCCGTCCGGCTGCGAATTCTCACGGCCTCGGCCTCAAGCATAAGTTGATCGCCTGGTGTCACCGGACGGCGCAGCTTCACACGATCGAGCGAGAGCAGCACGGCAAGCTTGCCCGCATAGTCTGCATGCCGCGCCATCAACACACCCGAGAGTTGTGCCATCGCTTCTACGATAAGCACTCCCGGCATGATCGGCGTGCCGGGGTAATGGCCCTGAAAGAATGGCTCGTTAATCGTTACGTTCTTGATTCCCAGCACGCGGCGATCATCATCAATCTCCACCACGCGATCTACCAGCAGCATTGGGTAGCGGTGGGGCAAAATCTTGATCAGTTTGCGAACATCAAGCACCTCACGATGCAGAGCCAGCTCATGTCGATCACGACCGCGATATTGCCGAATCATCCGGCGGACTAAAGCCTGATTGAGCCAGTGTCCTGATTTATGGGCGATGATCCTTCCCTGGATAGGTGCTCCCAGAAGCGAGAGATCGCCGATCAGGTCGAGCACCTTGTGGCGAGCAGGCTCGTTGGAGAAACGAAACGAATTGCCGCCGATAGGCCCGTGGCTATCGATGACTAGCACGTCCATTGCGGTCAGGTGCGTGCCGAGTCCTGCCTCGCGCAGTGCCGTTGCTTCGGATTCGAGTACGAAGGTTCGTGCAGGGGCGATGTCTTTCTCGTAATTGCCTTTATTAAAGTCAAAAACAGCCAGTTGCCGTCCGATCACGGGATGGTCGCCGTAATTCAGGTCGTACATAGCTTGCATACGTGGCTGGTCAGACGGCACGGCGGCAACCATCGCGTCGTCATGTTGAACAATAATTGGCTCGGTGACGACAAAATACTTCCGTGGCACATCACTGATGACAAGGCCGGCTTCTTTCAATGCGTTGAAGTAGGGAAGGGATGATCCATCCATTCCCGGTAGTTCAGGGCCGCTGATTTCGATGATGAGGTTGTCGATCCCCAGACCTGCAACAGCACTGAGGCAGTGTTCGCAGGTTTCTATGGAGGCGGCCGCGTTACGGAGGGTGGTGCGGCGAGCGCGTTTGAGCACGTAATTCACCAATGCCGGCACGGGCGTATTACCCAGATCGGTACGGATGAAAATGACGCCATGATTCACCGGCGCTGGGCGGAAGGTGACCGTCGCGGGCGTGCCGGTAAAGAGGCCGCGCCCTGAGAGAGAAGTTGACTTGGCGATGGTGTTCTGGAGTTCCATAGGGGGCTGAGCGCAGATACACAGGGTCCAGACAGAAGCATTCTTGATGCGTGTTCTGGAGTCTGAGACCTATTTCTGCCGCATTAACTTAATCAATTCCGGCAGCTTCCGCATGGCGGCATATTCCCGCAACGCTTCACGATGCTCCCGTGCTGGATAGCCTGCAACGGTCTGGCCTTGGGCAACGTCTTCCATGACAGCGGCTGCACCGGCGATTTTTGCCCCAGCTCCGATTTTGACATGCTCACGGACGACCACGCATCCGCCGATCACCACGCCATCGCCTACAACGACACTGCCCGCCAGGCTGGTATTGCCAGCGATGATGACCATGCGACCGATGACGCAGTTGTGAGCAATTTGACATAGATTGTCGATTTTCGATCCGTCACCGATCACAGTTTGAGAAAATTTCGCACGGTCCACGCAGGTCGCCGCCCCGATTTCCACATCGTTACCGATGACCACGGTCCCGATCTGAGGAATCTTGACGATGCTGCGCTTGTCAAGAGCAGGACGGTAGCCGAATCCGTCCGCACCAATCACAACATTTGGGTGAAAGATGACGCGATCGCCAATTGTGCATCGCTGACCGATGACTACACCGGGGTAGAGTTCACTAGCGGTGCCGATCACAGCATGGGCAAGAACCGTGACGTTGGGATGTAAGACCGTTTTCGCGCCGATTTTTACATGTTCACCCACGTAACAGTGCGGTCCGATGGCGACGTCAGCCTCAATGATCGCTGAAGGTTCAATGACCGCACTGGGGTGAATACCTACCGGACGAATAATTTCCGGTGCGAAAAGCTCCAGAACAATCGCAATAGCCAGGTCAGCATCGGTTACGCGGATAGCTGCACGCTGCCCTGCATCAATCTGCACATCCTGGCCGATCAGCGCAGCTCCCGCACGGCTTGTTGGCCACGCTGGCGCATGCTTCGCATCACGGATAAAGGTGATCTGACTGGGAGTGGCAGCATCAAGCCTCTCCACGCCGGTGATTTCCACATCAGGCCGGCCGATAAGCTCACCGCCGACATGAGCCGCGATCTCTTTGGCCGTCAGTGACATGGGCGTATCGGATGATTGCGTTGGACTAGGGACAACAATGCCGCGGTACTAATCACTTCTTGTTGACGTATTCGTTGTTCATGATCGTGATGACACGGGCGGTGATATCAAGGTCAGCTTTCGACCACAAGGCCACCCGAATCCCCTGATCATAGACTTGGCCGTTTCCAGCAGGTATGCGAACATTCTGCTGCTTTGGAAGCACAACGTCGTAGTTGTCAGTCTCGGCCAGCTTGCCTACCGCCGCCGCAACTTTGTTTTGTAACGCCTGGCCTTGCAGGCGATATTCGCGAGCCAGCGCGGCATTTTGCCACTGGTCCCAAGCCTGAAACTCAAAGGCTTCCCGTTCGAGAGATTCCTGAGCCTCTTTGTATTTCGCGGTGTTCTGGCCGAGTACCTCAAGGTCTCCTTTGAGTTGTTCGAGTTTTTTTTGTTTATCCATCCGCTCCTGCTGATACTTCTGCTGGCGTGTCTTGAGGTCGGCCTCGATCTGAACCTTTTCGGTGAGGTCAGACAAAATCTTCTCCATGTCCACGACAGCCACAGCCGTCGGACGTGCTTTCAATGCTTCAGCGGCTTGCGAACCCACAAATGCTCCTGCCGCGAGCACACCGAACGCCGACGCGAAAACCCAGATGCGATGCTTAGTCATGGTTAATCTCCGGAGAGTTTGATGCGGTTGATACGAGTCCGTTTTAACACGACGAGGGCAGTCGAGCAAAGGCAGGTAACACAAATCACTTATGCTGACACAGTTTTTTGAGTTTACTCGTTTGCTACGTGTGACCAGATGCCTCCCAAATCTATGTGATCTCAGAACGGCACCGCCAGATCGAAGCTGAAGTACTGAATATCGTCTTCCTTCTCTTTTATGAGCGGATACGCTACGTCCAGCGCGAAAGGTGCCTGGCCAAGGAACGGGATTTTGATTCGAATACCGGTACCGATGGATACGCGGTATTTACTGAAGTTGAAGTCGGTATCCACAGTGCCGGTATCAGTAAAGAATACTGCACGGATGACGTCTTCGTAAACAGGAAAGTTGTATTCAAAGCTCTGGATGAAAAGGAACTCGCCGCCGATGGGATCATCACCCAGGGTCAGCGTATCGTTGCGGATACCTCTAGGGCTGACGCCGCGGAAATCGAAGCCTCGAAGGCTGCGATGGCCGCCGGCATAGAATCGCTCAAACACCGGCACCTCGTCGGCGTCTTCAAGAATGTATCCGATTTCAGTACGCGAGCTAAAGACAGTGCGGCGACCAAAAAAGTCTTCATCCACCGTCCAGAACTTACGAAATTCCGTCGTAATTCCCGTAAAGTCGAAGTCACCACCCAATGCGCCAGTTCGGCTGATACCCGCTTCCCATTTACTTCCGCGTGTGGGGAATATCGCGTTGTCGGTGGTGTTACGGGCAACGTAGAAACCCAGTGAGGTAATGAGGTTTTTGCCCTCGACAGCAAAAACATCAACCGGCGCGTCGGTTTCAATATTTTCGATGTTTACATGCTCCCCGCGTGCTCGAATGGAAGCGGACCACACGTCACCAAACCGCTGGCCTAGTCCGACAGCCCCGCCAAACCGCTCCTCATCGTACTGAGATCGACTGCGAGTGAAAAAGAAAAGGCTCGTATCAAGGAACAGACTCGAATCAAGCAGGTAGGGTTCACGGAAGTTGACTGAATACCGGCTGGTTTCATTACCCGGCTGGAGGGAGATTCCAAAGTATTGACCAGCACCGCGAAATGCTTTGCCGGAGAAAAACTCGCCCGGTGAATCAGGGAAGTCTGCAATATCAAAATTCCTCTGCACGAGGTCAATCGCTCCCAGCACGCCTGAGTCGGAGCTGATCCCCGCACCGAAGCTGAGGCTGCCCGTATTCTTTTCCTCGACAGTCACCAATACATCACGTTCCGGCGAACCGACGGGTTGACCGATGCGATTGATCATTGCTTCATCGGTCAGGATCTTCGAGGTTTCTTCGGGCGAAGTCGTGGCTTTGGGTGTTCGGACTGGTTGGCCGAGAACCGTTACTGTTCCCTTGGAGAAAAGCGAAGACTCGGTGAGGCGTTGCTCGGTAATTTTGATACCGGTTCCGTCAAACCGTCTGCCGGGCTTCATTCCACGCACCTGACGCAGGATTACTTTGTCCTTGGTCAGATCGTTGCCGCTGACGGACATCTTGCCCACGGTGTAAGGGACGCCTTCATCAAGGTTGACGATGACATCCACCTTGGGTTCGGTTTCGTGGAAGAGTCGTTTGACTTCGACGCGGGCCTCAATGAAGCCCAGTTTCCCGTAAAGCTCGCCGAGGCTTTCTTCGGTTTTGGTTAACAGATCCGCGGAAAAGATGTCGCCCTGCTTGAGAGCCATCGTTTCAAGGATCTGCTCAGAGGTGAAGATATTGTTGCCAGCAACCTTGATGGAAGAGACCGTGTATCGCTGCCCTTCCTGAACGAAAAAGACAACCACCGCGCTGCGCTGGTCCGGGGCGAGGTCGATTCGTCTGCCGACCTGGGCGTCCAGGTAACCACGTTCGTGATAAAAGTCACGAACCCTGGCCGCGTCCGAATCGAGCTGCTCACGGCTCAGTTCACCTTTGCGAAAGATGAACACGTAGGTATTCGACTTGATCTTGCTTTGGAGTTGGCCGTCACTGAAGGCCGTGTTGTTCTCAAATCGAATGCCACGGATTTTGGGTTTGGGACCCTCACGGATGCGGTAGAGGAGAATCCCCGACTCGTTTAGTGCTTCCTGATCGACCGTGACATCGGTGACAAAGTAGCCGGATTTTTCGTAAGCTCGTCTGATTTCCGTAGCACCACGATCAATGAGAAACGGGTCGATGGGATCGCCTGCTCGGAGTAGCACCAGCGCCAGCAGTTCTCCGTCTTTTTTCTTTTTATTGCCGACAACTTGTACGTCGCTCAGCAGAGCTTGCTCACCCAGGACATAGGTCAGGATCACGGTGCCATCAGGCTGCGCCTCGACACGGGCCTGGACGCTGTTGAATCGTCCAAGGCTGGTAATGCGGATGATGTCCTCGTTAACCACATCGGGGTCATAGGGATCGCCTTTGGCGACGCGGATCTGATTGCGTACCAGCGTTTCAGGAACCTGTTTGAGGCCTTCGATGCGGATGTCGTCCACCGGTCGGTCGCGGACATCAACGCCTTGTGCCATCACGCTTGGCGCAAATGTCACCAGTACCATCACCCATAAGGTGAACAGGACATAACCAGTGATCGAGCGGCGGTAGGCCGGCACAGCCGGATGGCTCGAAAGCAAAGAGGGCATGTCAATCAACCGCCGGCTCCGGTAGGGCTTGAAGTCGGGGAGTTTAACCGTCATGAACCGACGATGCCAAATGGCCTTGTCCAGAAATTATCGGGCTGTGCGGTCAATTCGTGTCACGTCCCCGAGGTACTCGTGATCTACCGCTTTGGCCGCAAATCAGTCCAGAGGCAGAGCCATCCGGTTGGGAAAATAACTACTCAGCATCATCGTGCTGCCCATCATGGCGATGAACTCAATTCCGCACTAAACGTCCTCGATGTTGCTCACGGTTTTGTGCGCAGCGTAAACAGCGATCGGAAATAGTCTCGATATGCCCAGACAAGGAAGATCTCCAGTAGGAGAACAATTAACCCCGGAACGATGCCGGCGGGGTCAAGAAAAAGATGGAAAGCGATGATGTTGACTATCACCGGTGCGATCAGCACCAACGCAAGCGGAACAAACAGATTTATTACCAGCAAAATTCCAACCACCAATTGTGTTCCCGCAATCAAGGGGAACATATAGCGCGTCTCTATCATCGCTTTCATGAAGTTGGCGACAGGTTCCGGAAGATTCGGCGGGGGTGGGAGAAAGTTCAGAAACCCATTGAGCCCAAAGACGATAAATCCAAGCCCCATCAAAATCCGAGCTGCGTGTGGAAGGAAGCGAGTCCATGACTTATGCGTGGGTGCGCTGGATGCTGTGTTCATGATGTTTCCTGTGATGTGGTATTAGCTTTCAGAAATGGTTCGGAATGACTGCATACGGATCGTCCATATGCAAACATCACCGGACAGGATACACGCGAAGGGTGGCTGGATGTGAATTCGGCCACTTATGAAATCCGATACTGAGGGGTTGGCACCTACCCTACGTTAGTTGTGACTCGACGATATTCCACACTGCATCGGGTGATACCTGCGCGATCAGGGATTGATCCTCGCGGTTACGTTGGAACGCTGCGGGGATTCCCGCTTGTTCAACACTTTCCGGCCTGACCACGCACTCCATCCGCCGATAGGGTCCGACTTGCGCGGGATCGGTAGGCCCGAAAACAGTTGCGATCGGTCGATCGAAACCGACCGCGATATGCAGAGGTGCGGAATCATTGCATACCAGCAGGCTAGTCTGGCTGAGGACCGCCATCATTTGACCGACGGTCGTTGGCGGTAGAAATAGCGGCCCCTTTTCCCCGCCAAACGTATCAAGCAGAGGTTGCACTAACTGCCGTTCTCGCGGCGAAGCCAGGACCAAACCACGATCGCCGGCACGTCCTGACTTGAGCAGGCGTCTGGTTATCTCGATATAGCGTTCGATCGGCCAGCATTTGCTGTGCCACCTTGCAGTGGGGGCAATCGTGAAGTAACGGCCGGTGATGTTGTGTTGCTCGCGCAGGTTTTCGAGCCATTCTTCGTCACCTGAACCGAGATACAGTCGCATGTCCGGGGTGGAAACATCGATACCCTCCGCCGCCAGCAGCGCGAGCATACGATCCACCGCATGGAGCTTGGGATCCACTTGATGCCGACGGTTGTAGCCGAGCCAGCCGAGTTCTCGAGCGTTGGCGTACCCGATGCGCTGAGACGCGAAGGTAAACATGGTGAACAAGCCGGAGCGGAACAACCCTTGCAGGTCGATCGCCACGTCATAGTGTTTGTGCGCCAGCCCGATCGACCATTTCATAGCCTCGGTTGCGATGCGAGGATTCTTCCGGGTTTCTCGAAAACGGTCGCGTGGGAACGCAACGGTATCCGTAAGTGCAGGATGATGACGCACTGCGTCGAGTAAAGAATCCTGGATGAGCCAGTCGATGGAAGCGGAAGGCAGTGCCTTGCGCAATGCGGCGAGCGCGGGGACGGTTCGGCTCACATCACCCAGAGCAGAAGGGCGGATGAGCAAGACACGGCTGGCCTTAAGCAGGCTGTCGGTCGCGTGCATGCGGTGAGTAATATAGACGAATCAAGGAAGAATCCCCCGCAGGTTAAAGCGGAGCCTCCTGACGTCATGCCGAGAGACCGGAAAAAAATCATACGGTTCACCGTACAACTCATCACGATTGTGCTGATGGGAGCAGCACTATTCGCATGCGGCAAGGGTGGCAACGAATCGTTGGATCAGTTTCAGTCCCGTTGGTATGCGGCGATAAATGAAAACCGCATCGCTGACCTCTACGACATGCTCGACTCTGCGACACAGCGACAGATCAGGCAGGACCTCGAAGCCATGCGAGGTGCTACCGAGGAACAGCAACGTATCGTTATCAATCAGCTCGGCGGTGCGAAGATCGGAAAGCTCACCGAGATATCGCCTAAGGAATATTTTGCGAGGCTGTGGGAATTAGCGTTTCACGGCAAAAAGCCGACTATGAAAATCGAAGCCCAGAGCACCGACGCTGCTTATATGGTTCTGGGGCTCGATGGCAAACGCGAGCGAATTCGCTTAGTCATAGAAGGCGGCAAATGGGTATGGGTGCCCCCGAAGATCATGACGCTCTCTGAGGGGTAATCGCCGAGGTGCTGTCAAGAGATCTCGCATCCATGTTCGACTTTTTGTGATGCGGTCGCAGACTCGCCGACAAGAGGTGCGACTCTATTTCATCCTCTGTCATCTTGGCCGTGTGGAGGTTCGAGCATCGTTGGTGGATGAACTCGTTTCTTCTTTCCAGCGGGGCGGGGTTCCTGACCCAGAGTTTTTTTTCGTCGCAGGATGTGGTGGTAATGCTGTGCAAATCGATGGGACTCGTCACGGATCGCCTGACAGATCCGCAAACCGAGATGCGTTCGACTCAGGCGAATTGGTTCACTTCGTGCCTGCGTGTAGATGATTTCTTCCTTCTTGGCCAGTGAGATGACCATCGGCGGTTTTACGTTGAGCTGATCGAACGCTTCGAGGGCCGCGTGGAGTTGCCCCAGTCCGCCGTCAATGATGATGAGGTCCGGGTAAAGCTCGCCGCCTTCGCCGGCTTCACGGTAGCGTCGGCTTACGACTTCGCGGATGGCCATGTAATCATCATTTCCGCCTGGAACACTCTGGATGCGGTATCGGCGGTACTCGTTTTTGAACGGCCTGCCGTCGATAAACGTCACCTTTGATCCCACCGTCTCACCTCCTTGAAGATGAGCGATGTCGATGCACTCAATCAGGCGGATCGGTTCAGTCATTCCCAGTGCTTTGCGCAGAGATTCCAACCCCTTGCGCGGTTCGATTCGGAATGCTTCAGCTTCAGGCTGCCACCGATCTTTCTGTGATCCGCGGTGATCGAGTTTTTCCAGAGCCTTGAGTTGATCGCGCAAGACCGCAGCACGTTCGAAATCCAGGGCTTTTGCGGCAGACTCCATCTCGTCCTGCATTTCCCTTTGCATGACCGATCGTTTTGATTCGAGAAACCGCACAAAGCGTGCGATATCACGAGCGTACTCCGATTGGCTGATTCGTGCCCCGCAGGGAGCGGTGCATTGCTTGATCGGATATAGCAGGCAGGGGCGAAAAAAGCGTCGCTTGTCGTCATCTGCGCGGATTTCCAGATGGCAGGTGCGAAATTTGAAAACGCGCTGAAGCAGCGCGATCGACTCTTTCAGCGCGTACACGCTTGTGAACGGCCCAAGTACCTTGGCACCCTTGAACTCCGGCGCATTCGGTTGGCGCGAGATAAAAACTCCGGGGAAGTCATCCTTGATCGTGATGATCAGGTACGGATAGGTTTTGTCATCCACGAGTTGTGCGTTGAAACGCGGGTGGATGTCTTTGATGAGCCGATTCTCCATGAGGAGGGCTTCCCACTCACCTTCGCATTCGATGTGATCGAAGTCATGGACAAAGTCGAGCAGACTTTGTTTTTTTCCACCCAGCTCAGCGGAAGGCACGAAATAGCTCGATACACGATCGGGAAGACAGCCAGCCTTACCAACGTAAACGACCCTACCGCGGTCGTCCTTCATCAGGTAAACACCAGGGACTTTGGGAAGTTTCCGAGCCTTGTCGAGGAGAGATTTGAGCCGTTCGCCGCGCTCCATGCGGGTGGATTATAGCGCGTGGCATTTGATGAGATCGAAGGACACTACTACGGATCCGATTGTTGGGAATTAAATAATCCGATTGTGGGTGTTTCCTGCGGTATCATGCTCAACCTCTAACAGGGAGTTTTCTATATGTCCGCATATCACCTACCCCCCTCACCTCAGACCAACAAGCTTGGCAAGAAGCGGGTTCAACTCATCGCTAACGGAGATCTACGCCTCTCCGCCAATCAGAAATGCTGGCCGGCTCAGAAAGCAATGGAGGAGGCTCTGACTCAAGCCGTCGAAGCATCGGGTTACTTCCTCGTGCGGGCGCATCCCTACAAAGAGGACCAGAAGCATGGCTTCATTGGTTCACAAAAAGAAGGCATGGAAGTTTTCCGCTCCATTGATCCTCATGCGCCTCTCATCGTGGCTGAGGCTGTGTGGCAATATTCGCACCACGTCCTGCATGGGCTGACGACGCATAAAGGGCCGATCCTTACTGTCGCTAACTGGTCAGGTACTTGGCCGGGACTTGTCGGCATGCTGAACCTCAATGGTTCACTCACAAAAGCGGGTGTGAAATACTCCACACTCTGGAGTGAAGACTTCAGCGAGATCAGCTTTCGCGACAAGCTGCTTCACTGGTTGCGCAACGGCAAGGTCAAGCATGACACCAGCCATGTGACCTCGTTCAAGCATGTGAAGGTCGGCAGTTCAGAGCGACGTCTTGCTGAGGCATTGGCGGTACAACTCCGCCGTGACAAGGCCATCATGGGTGTTTTCGACGAAGGCTGCATGGGGATGTTCAACGCGATCATTCCCGACGAGTTGCTGCATTTAACCGGCGTGTTCAAAGAACGTCTTTCGCAAAGCGCACTCTATGCCGAAACGCTTCAAGTCTCGGATGACCAGGCCAGAGGGGTACGGCAATGGATGGAACAACGCGGGATGAAGTTCATCACAGGGCCGAATGAAAACAACGATTTAACCGACGCGCAGATTCTCCAGCAGTGCAAAATGTATGTGGCCGCTCTGCGCATCGCGGACGACTTTGGTTGCCACACGATTGGTATTCAATATCAGCAGGGGCTTAAGGATCTGTTACCTGCAAGTGATCTGGTCGAAGGGACACTCAACAATTCAGAGCGGCCGCCTGTTCGCAGTCGCGACGGCCGACGTGTGCTTTATGAAAATGAACCGCTGCCTCATTTCAACGAAGTGGATGAGTGTGCAGGGCTTGATGGTCTGCTGACCTATCGTGTCCACAAAGCCATGAACCAACCCGTCGAAAACACCCTGCATGATCTCCGGTGGGGCGACTGGGACCAGAGCAAGACGGTGAGCGATTACGTCTGGGTGTTTCTGATCTCCGGCAGCGCACCTCCCGCCCATTTCGAAGGAGGCTGGAAGGGTGCCAGCAGCGAGCGGCAGCCGAATATGTATTTCAGACTCGGAGGCGGCACACTCAAGGGAATCTCAAAGCCCGGCGAGATTGTCTGGAGCCGAGTGTATGTCGAGAAGGGCGAGTTGCGGATGGACCTGGGACGCGCCGGGGTAGTGAGCCTTCCCGCGGAGGAGACGCAGCGCCGCTGGGACGCGACGACTCCGCAGTGGCCGATCATGCATGCGGTGACTTATGGCGTAACCCGCGATCAGATGATGGCACGGCACAAGAGCAACCACATTCAGGTGGCATACGCGAACTCTGCAGAGGATGCCGATAAAGCTCTGCTCGCTAAAGCAGCTCTGGCCAATGCGCTGGGCCTGAAGGTGGCGTTGTGCGGAACGAAGAAGAACGGTAAAGGATGGGAATAGGCGAACCTGCTATTCCTTGCCGCCGTGTTCCTTCAAAAACTTAGCGATCTCTTTCTGGCTGAATTGCAGTGCAACACCCAGCGGGGTTTTGCCGTAGATATTCCGCTCGTTCACATCACGGCCGGCATTGATGTGGGCCTTGACTTGGTCCATATTTCCTGTCTTTGCGGCTTTGTGAATGGACATCTGCATAGTTTGCTCCCCCGAAGGTTGCGCCTTGGGTTTAGAAAAACGTGATTGATCCGCGAACAAGCGGACAAATATTATACCTGAATTTCACGAAAAATACACTGGCATCATTGAGACATTGAGGAGATGACTTGGCGATTCGGGGATCTTTGTTGAGCTAATTAGCCCTGAAAATCAGGGGGTTTTCGCGTCTTAATGGGGGCATGACGGAGGTGTTCCGAGTAGTTGGTTGCCACGATTTTTGGAGTTCCGTTTCTTGACACTCTCCGTGTAGAAATTTACAGTTCAACGCGACACGAGGCCCTGCCGACACTCGGAGCTCTCCCGGTCTTTTCATACCGGGGCAGACTCCCCGGAGACCGCGCGATGGCAAAAGATTCACGGCTCTCAATCATCCGAGAGCAAGAGATGATTCGCATTGGATTCCTCGACCGAAACATCCTCGAGGAGGCGTATATTCAGCAGATCGGCGAGGAAATTGCCCAGATCATTGACCAGACCTCTAATCCGAGGATTCTTATCAGCTTCGCCAATGTTGAACATCTTTCCTCGGCTGCGTTGGGTACGCTGATCACCGTCAATAACAAGATCCGTCAGAAGGGCGGCCAGTTGAGACTGTCCGACATCGATCCGCAGATATACGAGGTGTTTGTGATTACCAAGCTGAATAAACTTTTTCAGATCCACGACACCGCGGATAAGGCCGCCAAGAGTTTCAAATAACGCCGTCGAGCGACTAGCGGGAGGCTGGCTTGATGGCGAAGCCGAAGACAAAGAAATTATCCGTACCCAGTACGTTGACCGACGTGCTGAAGGTACAGCAACAGATCATCGCCGATGCGGCGGCGCAAGGCTTTAGTGACCATGCGCGCTTCGCCATTCGTCTGGCATTGGACGAAGCATTGAGTAATGCGGTTAATCACGGCAACAAAGGCGATTCGTCAAAAAAAGTCCATGTCGAATACTCGGTGTCTGACGACGAGGTAGTGGTTTCAGTCGCTGATGACGGCCCCGGATTTAACCCCGCTGCTGTGCCCGACCCAACTCTCGATGAGAATCTCGAACGACCGCACGGCCGAGGTGTCATGCTCATGCGGGCGTATATGACCGACGTCTCGTTTAATTCCAAGGGCAATTGTGTGACGCTGGTCAAAAAGCGGAACTGCAAATTGCCGCACGCTTGATCAATGATTCAACTTGTGTGAACGGACTAGTTCAGTGCCGACAGCTTTACGCGATACCTTGCCATTTAATTTTCCTCACACGTTGCTGTACGAAATTGCTTGAGTAGAGCGATACTTGCCCCCAAAACGTGCCAACCCGAAGTTGCGCATCCAACTCCAACAAGACACTCCTGGCCCGCATCCACCGCTGACTCGTTGGCTTCCTGCTCAACTTAGAAAGCTTGCGCTTCTCGCAGGGGTGAAATCAGGGTCTTTGACCGTCGTGGTGGTTAATGATGCCAGGATGGCGGAACTACATCTTCGATATTCCAATGTTCCGGGTACGACGGATGTGCTTACCTTTGATCTGCGCGGAGGTTTTGGAAAAGGACCGGCCAGACCCAGTACTCAATTTCCAAGAAGTCATATCGAGGGTGATGTTGTTGTCTGTCTTGATGTCGCGGCCCGGGAAGCCAAGGTCCGTCGCAGAGCTGTGCGATTGGAAGTCCTTCTTTATGCCTTGCATGGCCTCCTGCATCTGATTGGATACGACGACCACACGCCGTCGGGTTATCGAGCAATGCATCAACAAGAGGATTTTTTGTTAACACAAGCTGGGATAGGATCGTTATTTACGGATGATTTTCAAAAACGCAGGAAAACTGGTGTTGGTGTATCCAAAAAACATTCCAAGTCTTTCTGAACCCCTCCGCGCTATATCGGCTATCATTTGCCGGTTTTGACAGCTTGTCAGCCCCGGCTGGCGGGCCTGATCACTAGAGCGGCCCGGGGACGAGATACTTCGTGAGCGACCCATCCCTTTGGATCGCGGTGTTGGCAGCTCTGCTGAGCGGTTACGTCTCAGCCCTCCATCTCGCGCTTCGTAGTTTCAGTCGTATTCGACTAACCGAGGAATTGGAATCCCGCGGCCAGTCGTCACATTTCGACCTGCTTACCGAAAAAACCGACAAGCTTCTGCTCATGACCGGCACGCTCCGTACGGTCTTCAACATCATCACTCTGCTGGCGGTGCTCCACCTGATCGATCAGGAATTTTTCTGGGACGATTGGATCAAATACCTCGCAGCTTTTGTCATCACGACGCTGGTGATCTCGCTGTTGGGAGTCGCGGTGCCGACGAGCATGTCCCTGCACCTGCCGGAAAAGCTGTTATCTCGCTCGGCTCGTCCGCTGGAGGTAGGCCTGCGGATATTTACCCCGTTTGTCCGCCTGCTGGAGATTGTGGACCCATTGGTGCGCAAAGTGTCGCGCGCCGATGCAAACCCACCGGAAGAAAATGCAGTCAGTGCTGAAGTGATGTCAGTTGTCGAGGAACACTCCGAAGAAGGTGAAGTCGATTCGGTGCAGAAGCAGATCATTACCGCTGCGTTTGATCTGCCGGTGACTACCGCGGATGAGATCATGACGCCGCGCACGGAGGTGCAGGCTATTCCGATCAATGCCACACTTGCCGATGTCAGTGAGGCGATTTTGCGCGACGGCCACAGCCGCATACCTGTTTATGAAAAAACCATCGATAACATCATCGGCATCCTTTTCGCCAAGGATGTGATTCAGTACGTGACCAACCCGCAGGCATTTAACCTTCGCAAAATTGTTCGGACACCGCTGCTTGTTCCGGCAACAAAATCCGTTCGTGAACTGCTGGCGGAGTTCAAGTCACGCAAGCTCCACATGGCCATTGTTCTAGATGAATACGGCGGAACGGCCGGCCTCGTGACCATTGAAGACATCATTGAGGAAATTGTCGGGGAGATTCAGGACGAGCATGAGCACACCGCTCCGAGTGAGCCGAAAATCCAATGGATCGATGAACGCACCGCCGAGGTGGATGGTCGGGTCCATATTGACGACCTGAGCAGTGCGTTGGATCTTGCTGTACCCGATGGTGCTGACTACGACACGGTAGGGGGGTTCGTTTTTTCAACACTAGGCCACATCCCAGCGGTGGGTGAGACTTTCAACCACGCCAACCTCCGCTTCACGGTTACCGATGCCAAGCGCACGCGGATTGAACGGGTTCGTGTGGAGAAACTGGAACCGGAAAAGACACCGGATGAATCCCTGGAGGCAACGCAGGAGTCATAGGCCGCGGATCATTGACGGCTCCGGGCGTGGGTTCGGCGTTGTGATTTCCAGTTATCTGATAATTGATTGACGCATGACCGCATAGCGCAGCCTCTGCTAAACTTCCCCCCTCATGCCGATCCGTTTTTACAACACGCTCACGCACCAGATGGAGGAGTTCACGCCGAGCGAGCCGCCGCTAGTCACGATGTACAACTGCGGACCGACGGTTTACGACTTCGCTCACATTGGTAACTTTCGCGCGTTTGTTTTTGCCGATGTTTTACGACGGTTCCTGGAGCTTTCAGGGTTTGATGTCCGTCAGGTGATGAATCTCACCGATGTCGGCCATATGACCGACGATCAGCTTGCTGACGGAGGCGGTGAAGACAAGATGCAGCTTGCTGCGAATCGGCTCAAAGCAGCAAAAAAGCAAGGCGTGGCACACGCAGCAAACATCGTCAATCCCGATGATCCGTACGAAGTCGCACGGTTTTACATCGATGCTTTTCTTGACGACGCCAAAAAGCTCGGTCTGAAAATCGTGGATGATCCGCGTGATGAACGTGGCATTCCGAAAAACATGCCGCGAGCAACCGAGTATGTCGGCCGAATGATGAAACTGATCCTGCAACTGGTTGAGAACGGCTATGCGTATGTCTCAGCCGACGGAGCAGTTTATTACAGCGTCGAAAGTTTTCCTGAGTACGGTCGGCTCAGCGGCAACACACTCGACCGGCTGCGCGGCGGTGCGGGTGGACGAGTCCAGGCAGAACATCAGGCTCAAAAGCGCCATCCAGCGGATTTCCTTCTCTGGAAGACAGACTCCACCCACATCATGAAATGGGAGAGTCCCTGGGGTGTTGGATATCCCGGCTGGCACATTGAGTGTTCCGCGATGGCGATGACACTGTTGGAGCGGGAAACAATCGATATTCATACGGGTGGTGAGGACAATATTTTCCCTCACCACGAATGCGAAATCGCGCAGAGCTGCGGCGCGACTGGACGCCCGCGGTTTGCGAACTACTGGATGCACACACGGTTTCTGCTGGTCGAAGGCGAAAAGATGTCCAAGAGCAAGGGCAACTTTTTCACCGTGCGCGACCTTCTATCCAAAGGCGTCGATCCCGCAGTCATTCGCTTTGAACTGCTCAAAGCTCACTACCGATCCAACATGAACTTTACGACCAAGGGTCTGGAAGATTCCGCCAGCGCGGTGCGGCGACTTCGTGATGCGGCTGCCAATTTTGAACGAGCAGCTTCCGCTGGGTCATCCGGGAGCGTGGACCTGTCGGTCGAGGAACAACCCATCGTGACGCAATTCAAGGAGTATCTGGCCGATGACTTGAATATGAGCGGTGCGCTGGGAGCAGTGTTCAAATGGCTGAGCGAAAGTCATTCACAACCTGCTGAGTCACTGGCTGCGTTACGGAAACTTGACAGCGTATTAAATGTCCTCAATCCGTCCACGGTAACCGGCGACGATGGCGGTGCTGCGGCAAAGTGTGCTGCGATCGATGCGGCTCGCGCAGCAAAGGATTTTGCAACCGCGGATCGCCTGCGTAAGGAATTACAGGCGGACGGCTACGAAGTGATGAACTCGAAAGCAGGCACCACCGCGAGAAAAAAACTGGCGTAGTCATGCTGCCGGTTCAGTTATGCCGTCGAGCCAATCACCGAATGTATGCGGCAAATCGTTCCCCCGCCTGATTAAACGCAGTGCTGTTGCGCGGTTCATAAGTGACCGGCTTAAATGACTTGCGAACAATCGCACGAAGGTGAACCAGGTTACGGACTTGGCCTGCTCCGATTGCCTGTGTCAGGGCGTTTCCGACTGCCGTTGCCTCGTAGGGGCCGACAATAACTCGCCGGTTGATTGCATCGGCAGTCATTTGATTCAGCAGTGTGTTTTGTCCGCCGCCACCAACGATATGCAACACGTCAATCTTTTTTTCAATCACACTTTCGATCCGATCGAGTGTGCGTCGATAAGTCAGCGCGAGACTTTCCAGACAGGCGCGGACGTATTGGCCGGGTGTTGTCGGCAGTTTTTGGCCGGTCTGTTTTGCAAATTGTGCGATCTTTGCAGGCATATCGCCCGGCGAGGCAAATGGCGCGTAGCCCGGATCGACCAGAGTGCGGAAGGGTTCAGCCTTGGCAGCCAGATCAGTGAGCTGTTGATAGGAAAACTCCTGCCCTCGCCGCGCGAAGTCACGCCGACATTCCTGCACAAGCCACAGTCCCGCGATATTTTTGAGAAAGCGGATCTTCCCGCCCACGCCACGCTCATGGGTGAAGCCAGCCTGACGCGCTGCTTCATTGAGCTTAGGCCGATCAATTTCAACACCCATAAGCGACCAGGTGCCGCTGGAAAGATACGCCCAGTTTTTGCTTTGCGATTCATCGACGGGTACCGCGGCTACCGCGCTGGCGGTGTCGTGTGAACCGGGCACGATCACGTCGAGCAGGCCGACTTCTGCGTTGGCTGCGATCTCTGCGCGGAGTTTTCCAATCCGTGTACCGGCTGGCACGATCTTTCCCAGTGCGCGAGTCGGCAGACCGAGACTTTTAAGCAGACCCGTCGCCCATCGTCCGCTGCGCGGGTCGATCATCTGCGAGGTGGATGCGATGGTGGCTTCAACGTGCGGTTTGCCGCTGAAAAAATAATGCAGCAGGTCGGGCATAAAAAGCAGACGGCCGCCCTGATTGGCCAGCTCCAGCAGACCCGGTTCGCTCTTTTTTGCAGCTACGAGCTGGAAAAGTGTGTTAAAGGGCATGAACTGGATGCCGGTCGCTTGATAGATCGATTTCTCACTCAGTTTTTTCACCGTTGCCGCCATCGCGGGCCCGTTGCGTGTGTCTCGATAGGCGAACGGAATGCCGAGCAATTCGCCACTGGCTCCGATCAAGCCATAGTCCACCCCCCACGTATCCACACCCAGTGAAACGAGTTTGATTTTTTTCTCTTTCGCAAGCTTGCCGCATTTACGGAGACCTTCGACGAGATTGGCCCAAAGCTCGGTGAGGTTCCAGTGCAGACCGGAGGGCAGCCGTTGCGGGGTATTGAGAAAGCGATGCGCCTCGGTAAGTTCGAGGCGGTCATTGGATAAAACCGCGAGCATCGCACGGCCGGATTCAGCTCCCAGATCAAAGGCAATGTAGCCTGGTTTCGGCATGGGTTAAGACCTTTTTACTTTCAACGCCTTTGCCGCACCGGTGATATACGGCACGCCACTGAGTACGGTAGCAATCACCGTTGTGTAAACCACAATATCGCGCAGCCAGAGCATCCAGCCGTGGCCATCCTGCCAGGGATCGAGCCAGATGATCATGAGGATCGTTGCAATGGTGGCCGATTGGAGGAACATTTTTAGTTTGCCGAAAACATTGGCGGCAAACTGCACTCCCATGCTTTCGAGTTCACCTCGCACACTGGTGACCAGCAGTTCACGCGCGAGGATGAGTGCGACCATCCAGGGATAAACGCCGGTAATCATGTTGTCGGGTACGACACTGAAGACACCTTTTATGTTGCCCGCATGTGTATCCACGAAGCGCGGACCGGCGAGGTAGATGAAGGCTCCGATGATGAGCACCTTGTCCACGAAGGGGTCCATTATCCTGCCGAAAGTACTCTCGACCTTCCACCTGCGTGCGAGGTAGCCATCGAGCACATCGGTCATGACCGCCACGAGGAAGAGACAGAAACAGAAGATCAGAACCCAGCTTCGGTCATTGGTATCGCGGTAGCGATAGAGATTCAGCACGACGAAAAAGACGCCGGCCAGAAGAAGCCGAAGCACCGTGAGCTGGTTTGGAAGCTGTCGGTACACGCAAGTGAGAGTTTCGAGCGGCGGGGATGAAAGAGCAAGTTCAACCTTGCGGCGATTCAATGACTAAAACAGAAATAGATGGTCGCTTCTCGCGGGTTGGTTGGAGCTTCTGATTGGCGCAACACATTCGTAGTCAGGCAAATCGAATCATTCGTGATTCAGGCTCAGTGCAGCATGTATTCCCGCCAGTCGGCCTGTATTCCACGCCCATTGGAAGTTGTAACCGCCGATCCGACCATCTACATCCAAAATCTCACCACAAAGAAAAAGACTCGGACATACACGGGAAGCCATCGTGTTCACGTTGACTTCCGCCAGCGGCACTCCGCCAGCGGTAACCTCGGCAAACAGATAGCCCCGATCTCGCACCACCGGCAATGGCAGGGCGGTGAGTTGATGAATGAGGGCGCGACGCTGTTCGCGCGGGAGCTGACCAAGCTCGGTGGACGATTTAGTGCCGACTGCGACGCACAATGCATCGGCAAGCCGTTCGGGGAACCATTGGCGGAGAAACGCCGCGGTGTTGGTCTTAGCTCGTGCAGCGGCAGCGGCAGCGGCTATAAATTTCTGTTCAACTTCCTCGAAAGATTGACCGGGCAGCAGATTGGCACTGAGTCGCGATTGTGGATCACTTTCGTGGGCTGCGATCCAGTGGCGGCTGATGTCCATGATGGCCGGCCCACTCAATCCGAAATGAGTCAAGAGCATGTCACCTTGCTGTCGGTGCAGGATTTTTCCGGTGGCACTTTGCAAAATAAGCTCAACCGTGACACTGATGCCGCTGAGCCCGGTGAGCCAGTGACGGTCGGGCAGGACGAGTGGAACCAGAGCGGGAGTGGTGCGGGTGATCCGATGCCCCAGTGAACGCGCCAGTTGGTAGCCATGGCCATCGCTGCCGGTGTTCGGCAGGCTCTTTCCACCGGTGGCGAGGATGACGCTCCTCGCGGTAACGTCACCCTTCGCAGTGTGAAGCGCAAATAAATCGTTCACTTTGCCGATAGCTTCGACACGAGTTTCTGTCCGAATCTCCGCGCCAGCATCGGCCACCGCTGAGAGCAACGCATCGAGAACCGTCTGCGCACTGTCAGTGGTGGGAAAGAGCTTGCCGGTTTCCTCTCGCTTGAGCGTAACGCCATAACGATCGAAAAAAGCAATGACTTCATCAACGGTGAAGGTGCGGAGCACTTTTGCAATCTGGTTGCGATTACCGCCAGCGAAATCTTCGGGAAGCACTACGTCGTGTGTGATATTGCAACGACCTCCGCCCGAGACCAGAATTTTCGCGCCGACCTTTCTCGCCCCATCAAATGCCGCGATACGGAGAGATGATTTTGACTGGTGCTGCTGTCGTCCCGCAAAGGCCGCAGCCATGAGTCCGGCTGCACCGGCACCAACAATGGCGATGTCAAGCGTTTCAGGCACGGGGAAATTTTAGTGAGATACGAAGCATGAAACGCGATACACACACACGCGAGGAACAGCGTCGAGAGCCCGATCCGAGCCGCTACAACCTCAAACTACCCAATCCCTGTCCCAGCGCACCGGAACTGCCGAGACCTCCCTTACCTGGCCTATCGATCTGCTTCTTGGACGGTTTGCCCGTTGCTGCGTTTGGTTTTGCAGCAGGCGCGGCTGAATTCGTCTCGGCAGGCGGCGGTTCCTTCACTGCCTTGAGCGAGAGACGAATGCGGCGATTCTCCTCATCCACATCCAGCACGCGGAATTGATGCTTCTGGCCTTTTTGCAGGATATCCGTCACCGCGCCGACCCGTTTGTCTGTCAATTCCGAAATATGTACGAGACCCTCGACGCCTGGCTCAAGTTCTACGAACGCACCGAAGTCGGTCGTGCTAAGTACTGTTGCGTCAACGAGTGCGTGCTTGGCGAATTTCCGCTCCGCACCGACCCACGGATCGCCTTGGGATTGTTTGAGGCTCAGGGAAATTCGGCGCTTTGCTGGATCGACCTGGAGTACCACGAGGCGGAGCACGTCACCTTCCTTAACCATGTCGGACGGTTTGGCGTTGCGCTTCCATGACGTCTCACTGGCGGGCAGCAGGCCTTCGACGCCCGGCTCGATTTCGATGAACGCGCCGAAGTCTGCTGTGCGCATCACACGTCCGCTGACGTGTTCCCCGGTCTTGATACGTTCGCTGATGCCATCCCACGGATCAGGCGCAACTTGCTTGAGGCCGAGGCTGATGCGTTCTTTCTCGCGGTCGAGCTTCAGGACTTTGACGCTGACCTTGTCGCCGACTTTCACCAAGTCGGTGGGTTTGGCGACATGTTTGTAGGACATATCGCTGATGTGGACGAGTCCGTCCACTCCGCCGATATCCACAAAAACTCCGTAATCCATGAGACTGGTCACGGTTCCTTCGCGTGTCTGTCCCGTCTCGAGTTCCTGCCAGAGTTTTTTTCGCTTTTGTGCGCGATCCTGTTCCAGATGGGTGCGCCGACTGAGGACAACTTTCTTGCCCTTGCGGTCAATCTCCTGGACGACAGCATGGACCTTCTGGCCGACGTACTGTTCGAGATCGTTGGTGTGATGCAAATCGACCTGGCTGGCAGGCATAAACGCACGAATACTGCCGACCATCTCCAGTTCCAGACCACCCTTGTTGGTCGAGACTACACGTGCCTCGACGACAGCACCCTTGTGCAGGGTGTCCCAGGTCGCGCGGGTTACCGCGCCTTCACGGGACAGGTGGACGAGACCCTCGGCTTCGTCGTAGCGTTGAACGACAAAGTCCATGATTGAGCCGAGGCGCGGCGGCCGCTCGAACTGTTGAAGGGATACAACCCCCTGATTTTTCCCGTCGATCCCCGCCAACTCGATGAATACGTCATCACCGCTGATCGACGTGATTCTGCCGCGTTTGATCTCCATCTCAAAACGCTGCGCATCGCCTTTGGGCGTAGCGCCGTCGCCGGCATGTCCACCCTCACGATCCAAAGCATCAGAGCTTTCGGAGAGTGCGGGTTTGGAGGATTCATCCATCAGTTGTTCGACGCTCTTGCCACCCAGGGCCTCGGCGAGCTCGCGCTCGACTTCGGCATCGATCTGAGACGCATGAACGTCCTTGCGGGTCGGGTCGGTCTGACTCATGACTGGTCCGAAAAAGAGAAGCTAAACCACCGCCACAAGCTTACCCGCGCAGCGGGAGTGGCGAAAGTGCGGGTTTGCACGCATGGCCGCAAAAGTCGAATCACGTCGTTTGAATAAACACATGGGTTCTGGATTTAACCGGCAGTTTCCGGCGGGGTGCTGCGAGCCAGCGGTGCAGGCTCTGCATGTGTTTCTCGATAAGATCGCCATGCGTCTTCGACCTGCTCAGCATTCAAAGCGGTGATATCGTCCGGCAGCGGCTCACTCAATAGAGGCAAAGCTCGTGAATGTTCTGCCAGCGCGAAGCGCAATGAAGCAGTGTCGTGAGGAATTGGTTTCGTCACCTCATTGATTGAACCGACTGCGAGACACGCCATTCCGTATTCATGAGCAGTATCGATTGCACGAAACCGCGCTGTCTGATCGCCCAATGAGTAGGGCAGAACAAGCAGTCGCGCGCCGGTACGTTGAGCGATCCATTCGATCTCACGGGCATCGCCGTGCGCCAGACCGATCTCGCCGATCAGACCTTCATCGCGCAGCGCTCTCATGGCTTGCAGCATCCCGCCACCTTTGAGATCAACCGTAAGATCAATCCACATGGTCAGCACGTCGATGCGCTGCCGTCCCAGCGCAGCGAGCTTTTTCTCCACAAGGCCGCGGACGCTGCGTGAAAACGGAGGCTCGTGGAATCCGACCATGATGGGCAGGCTCTTGAGAAATGGCGCAGCTGCGCGAAGTGTCTCATCATCATCTTCGGGCGTTGCCACAATCAGACTAGGACGTACGTTGATGTAGTTGGCACAGGCGGGCAGCATCGTAATCCGCCACGCACACAGCCCCACCTTGAATGAAAGTGGGCTGAAGGGATGTTGCGACCAGGGAATTGCGTTCATGTCGTATCGATCCGCTTTAATGCCCAGCCGCCGAATATTTGAGATGACGGCTGACTATTTACGGCTCACGTATGGATTATTTTTCAGGTAAAACCGCAATGGTTTATGAGCCCATTCCTGAGCGTAGCTTACTCCGACCCTCGCGGTCGTGACGATTTGCTCAGGAGGGTATTCACTGCGCCGCACGCGCTCGATGAAAAGCGCGTGACTGGTGGCAAGGTCCAGACCGTCTTGCTCGCGTGTGATGTTGAGAGCTGAGCAGAGTCTGGCAGGGCCTGAGCAAAGCGTAGCAGTACGATCCGGCCCGCCGCGGTTGATGCTCATGATGTCCAGGCCGTCCACAGGTTCAAGAGCTCGCAGCAGCACTGCTACTGGTTCTCCAACATTGCCCGCGACGACATTCATGCAGTAGTGCATGCCGTAGGTGAAGTAAACGTACGCAGTCCCGCCATCCTTCCACATCGAGGCTACTCGTGCTGTGCGGCGACCGCCAAAGGTGTGCGCCGCACGATCGGGAATACCCAGATACGCCTCCGTCTCGACGATGAGGCCCGCCAGCCGCCGACCGTGATCGATCCGCACGAGCCGTTGGCCGAGCAGGGATCTGGCGACGCTGACAGGATCACGGCGAAAAAAGGAACGAGACAGACGGCTCATGGTGTGACAAATAACGAAGAATGATCGAGCGTGTGATTCTTTCAACGAGGAGTCAGACAACTGCTAATTGCGGACTATACCGGCGAAGCGATAACGCTTCGTGAGGGTTTGGCTGGATGTGCCTCACTCGTAACGCTTGCGATGGTGCTCCTCCAATACCGCAATGGGAGCAATCCCAGGCTTGCGATGACTAGCTGACTGACCACAAACGTCACGAGCCACGGCAAAGCCCTTTCCATAAAACCATAGGAATGCAGGCCGACGCCGAGCATATTGACTCCGAACCAGCTCCACGCGGTGACGATATTGCCGATGACCGCCAGTGCTGCGATGCCGCGTTGTCGAACCATGCCTCCCCATCGGGCATGGAGGATCAGCGCATTCATCAGGACGACCAGCAGCGCGCCGTTTTCCTTGGGATCCCAACCCCAGAATCGTCCCCATGACTGGTCCGCCCAGATGCCGCCCAGGACCGTCCCGACGAAACTGGCGAGCATGGCGAAGCAGACGATGCCATAGATCATTCGAGACAGAGATTTGCTGTTCTCTTTGGTCAATGCCGAGGTGAAGACTCCGCCGATGAGATAGACGATGCCCAATGCTCCCGCGAGAAAACTGGATGCGTAGCCGAGGCTGACGACCACCACATGCGTTGACAGCCAGAGATTGGTGTCGAGGACAGCGATGACTGCTTCGAGATCATCACCGTCGGACAGGTTATGAGCGATGATTAACGTGACCATGCCGACGAGTCCCGCCGTCGCGCTGCCGACGCCGTTGCGGTAGATCCATTCGAGAACGATCGCCAGGAGGACGGCACCAAACCCGACAAAGAGGGATGACGCATAGAGATTGGTGATCGGCGGATGACCGTGCAGGTAAACCCGCAGTCCCATGGCCCCGGTGTGGGCAAGGAATGCGACACCGAGCACCGCCATCGCAGCGCGACGTAGTGCGTCTCCTTTTGAGTTTCGGGCTTGATGTTGGCCGTCCGCGTTGTTTGCCGGGAACAGCCAGGAAAATGCTGCGAGCAGGAACACCACGACATAAAGAACAATTGTGTATAGGAACGGCTGCGCCAGACGGAAATAGGATTCGAGGGCGGCGAGTGAAGCCAGTTGTGGTGACTGCTTTTCAACTTGCGCCAGGTGAGCGGCGACGGCGGCGTTGAACTCACTGGGTTTCTGATCGTGATAGGCCCGCAAAATCGTGAAGAATGACCGGACCGCCTCGTCATTCTGCTGCGCTTCCATCGACATGGCCTTAGGCCCAGCCTCGCCGATACGCTCAGCTTCCACCTTCGAGTACACAGGCACAAAGGCGGTAAGCTCTGACAGCGAGCGGTACGTGAGTATCTTCTGGCTCAGAGTCATCACCAGATTCTGATATTGGCTGCGGCGTGAGGATTCAACGGATCGCGCTCGTTCGTATTGATGCTGGAGTTTCTCGCCACCCTTCGTCACCGTGTGGATCGAAAAATATTTTTCCTCATCGTCTTGCGTACCGATGAGCGTCTTTAGCTCAGGATGATCGATGCGGATGACCGGATAGTCGTCGGCAATTTCCGGGCGAGTGATCGTATCGAGTAACCACCGCGTCGCGGACATCGGCTTTTTGTTGACGGCAGTACTTTGGTTCGAACTGATGCGGTGGAGCGTCGTCCGCGCAACCGTTTCGATCGGCTTGACCCGGCCGTTATGCAATACGGGAATCCGACCAAATGCTCCCAGATCGTAAAGCGACTTTTCGGCGCGGGGCCGCGATACAACGATGATAAAAATCAACGCTGAAACTGCGGCGAGGATGGGTATGAGGCGTTTCATGAGGTAAAAAATAGGCTACGCCTGTCTCCTCCGTAAAAACGTCACAAGATTCGGTACAAAGTGCAGGATCATTCCGCCGCCGACCAGGATGCACGCGATGTAAGGCAGAATGGCCGCGGGGTTATCCACGATCTGAAGCACCGTTGTATCCGCCATTGGCGCGCCAGCCTGATAGAACGTCTCACCTCGATATCGCAGCGGATGATTCATGTAGATTTCCGCTTCACGACGTTCGTTTCGCTGAGGATCACGGAGTATGACCCTGCTGGCGTATTGTCGGGCGATATTGCTGCCGGGATATTTGTCGTGCTCGAAATCCACGAGAGTCAGCGAGTAGGGTTTTTGATATCGTCGGAAGTCCAGACCAATCCGGTAGGTCTTATCACCAACTTTGATCGTCTGCTCCGTGAGGTGAATCGACACGAGCCAGAGCCCTAGATCCTGATCACCACGGCTCAGGCGCAGGTAAGCGGAGGGGAAGTTCACTTTTTCGAGGCTTAGCTCATCGGGGAGTTCCGCAATAAGCCGGTTTGCGTGCTGGCCGGCCGTCGCGTGAACCACCGTGGGTGGAACTTTCTCCATCGGACCCACGAGTCGGGAATTTCGATAGTAGCGTTCAACGCGAATTTCAAAGGGCAGCCGACTGTCTGTGATTACTTTGCCAGGCAGCAGCCGGGATTGCGGCACGGCGATAAGCGTGTCGTGAAGCGGATTAGAGGTATCAATGACGATCAGTTCAGGATGGCGGACATCTTGAGCCACACTGTTGGTTTGCCCTTCTTGAATAGCCATCTGCATTTCAACGGCGAACATTCCGGTAAAGAGTTCGCCCAGCAGGATGAGAATGATGCCCAGATGTATGGCGATGATGCCGACTCGCTTCCACGAAAGCTTGAATCGCACCGCATGGGCTGCAAGAAGATTGATCAGCATCAACCCGCCGATGACATAACCTCCCGGTACGGGGATTTTCACCGGAAAGTTGATCCGGTATCCGGGAAAGAGCGTCATCCCGCTGGACCAGATGACGAAGCAGCGGAAATAGTCGCGTTGAACGGCAAGGATATCCTGCCCGCTTTGTGCGATGGTGCCGAAATAGACCAGTAGCATCGCGGCCGACAGGAGCGGCACGGTGAGGCGAAGCGATGCGATGGAACGTAGGTCGGATTTCATTCTGGTGGCGGTACCTGTCACGATTCCGTTTTGTAGTTCATGGTCAGCTTAAAACTTCGTTGATTGCACCAAGGCTTCAAATCTGGATTTTTCTCGTTGTAATGCGGTACGACTGCCGGTCATTTTGAATACCCAGGTCACATTGTCGTGCGCTACCAGGCTGACCCCCATCGCCTGCATGGTGGCAGGTTGATCCTCCGCACCGACGATGTAAATGAGCAGGCCCGCGTTTTCACCAACGAAGAAGGATTGAACGACGCCTTCAGGGATTTGAGTGACGGGATCGAGACCGACTTGCTGCCGCCAGCGGTTGAAGTTATCGAGAGGCTTACCGACTCCGCCGGGGAAGGCAGTAACGGCTATTTCCACGCGATCGTCACCATCACCAGTGTGAAATGTGGCAATCCGGGGCGGTGTAGAGGAATCTTCACGGACCCAGCCAGTCGGTGTGGTCCATGTCGGTATAGAACTGGGCACCGCGGGCGGCGGAGCGGTTGACGCAGTCTCTCCAGGCTCAATGATTTTGATCGAGCGGAGAAATGCGTCAAAACTTTCTTTCTGGCTGGTAATCACGTCGAGTGGGCCGGTGAGCTTGAAAAACCATACGCGGCCAGGACGCGGAATGATCGCGCCTAGCATGCGATGGGAAGGAGGAGTGGCAGATGTTTCAGACTCACCCATCCGCCCCTGGAGATCGATGGACAGGCCGACGGCATTCACGGATTGGAACATCACCCCTTCACGTTCAAGGTCAGCATCCGTCGTCGGGCTCAGGTGAAGTTGCCCCCGCCAGCGGTTGACGTTAGCCAGGATGTTCGCCGCATCCCTTCCCGAATCGGAGGCGGAACTGGTAGGAAATTGAAAAACGGTCAGCTCGGCCGGGGTGTTGGGCGTGGTTCCGGGAATGGTGAAGGCCGCATAGCGCATCCCACTGGCAGGCTGGGCTGTCCATCCGGTTGGAACTTGCCATTCGATGCGTGGCTCGCTGGAGTTAGCGGCTGTATTGGCTGTATCCGGGGCTTGCGTGGTCGTCGGTGACTTGGGCACGACTTCCACGCGGATATTGTCGTCTTCACAGCCGGTTACGAAGGCGGAAAGAGCGGTCAGGGATAGTAAAAAAGCGTAACGAATCAAGGTTTAGCCTCAGGAACGGCGGGAGAGGCGGAATTGTAGGATGCCGTCGCGGAGTCTGCGCTGGCAAGGCCACCCGGAAAGCCAAAAAACACGGAAGAATGCCGACCTGCACATGACTGAGGATTTGATGCCAATGCTCGGGTTGCAGCCTCGGAAAGTGAGGCTGCGATGGCTATGCCCCGATGGCTTCAAATGTTTGTCGTGCGGTTAATGGAGAGCTGGTCGGCACGTTGCGATGCTCAGATCCGGTTCGTCAAGGCACAGATCGATCTGCCTCAGGCCCAGCCCCCCGACTACCTGCCGCATCACCGGATCGACGCAAAGGTGGTCGGTGTCGTTGAGGTCGTCGTAACCCGCCAGACGACTGTAGATCGACTGCCGCAGCAGCGCCGTCATCGAGTGGCGGATGTTGGTACCCCTGCGCCAGTCGCTCAGCATTGCGCCAGCCAGCGACGTCAGTGCCAAGACGTCATCGAGGTTCCGGTAGACCAGTAGGCCGCCGTCGCTGCCGACCGTCGCGCCGTGGAACTCCAGCCGGACTGAGCCGTCAAAACCAAGCTTTAGAGCGTCCGTAGTTCGTTTGTAGCACGAACGGCGCTTATTTGGGTTGCGATGCGAAAAACACCATGAAATACGGCCTCAATCGCAACTTGGTTCCATCAAACCTGCAAGGTCATTCAGGAAATCTGGGATGAACGCAGTCTCATATCGCATTCCCTAAAGCTATACCCCCGGATGTGGCCGTTGGGTGCGTCGTCCACGATGTAATTCACCACATAAATCTCGCCATCCTCAAACTGCACGAAGCCTGAGTATCCGGTGTCGGAAGCGGGGCTGCGGTCGAAGTCTATCGGCATGATGCGTGTGTGGGTCTGGTTACGTTCTTCAGCCAGGCAGGAGTTGACGTCCGTCAAAGCAGCCATGAAGTTCTGCGTCCACCAGCCGGTCCAACCTTTACCGCCCTGGCACAGACGGAAAGTGATTAGCACGTTGCCTGATTGCAGCACCTGCGCAACAGGGCGGTGGCATCCGGGCAGGGGAAAGTGGCAGAGAGGGCCCCATGTTTGACCGCCGTCGCGACTGATGGTTTTGAATGCGTCGAGGCCGGCCATGCTGTTTTCGCGAAGGAAGCACACCAGTTCGCCACCAGGCAGTTCGGCGATGCTTCCTTCGCAGAGTTTCAACGCCGGGTCGTGGGCGACCAAGTGCGGCCCCTGCCAGGTCTTGCCCTGGTCATCGCTGGACCAGACACGTTCTTCCCAGCGATCCTGCCCATCGGCCTGACGTCTATGATGAGCCGCCAGCAGCCAGCGGTTTTTGTGAGCGCCATGCTTGAGGACGATCAGTTGGTCGGGCACGATGCCCACGACCGGTGTGGCGACAGGCTCACACCATGTCTGGCCCTCATCTTCGCTGAAGTAGAGCCAGTTACTTTGTTCGCCACGCGCTTCGCTGGCACCTTGCAACCGATCGATAACCACGACTTGGCGGCCATCGGGCAGGGTGGTGATCCGTGGGCAGTTCCACCACACCTGCTTATCCTCGGTCCAGCGAAGCGGCTCGGTGATGGCGCGCTTCGGGCTCCATGTGCGGCCACGGTCGGATGAGTCAGCCACCATGATGCGTGTGTAGTCGCGGTTGCCATGGTGCGTGCACTCAGCAAACACGCAGACAAGCCTGCTGGACTTTGTCAGGGCCACATCGGGCCAAGCTTCATAGATGCTGTCGTCACGGCTGATGATGAATTTTTCGAGCATGACGATATGGCCTTTTGTATTGCAGTATGGGGGCAGACAAACGGGACATAACTGATATTGGGGACGGGCATCCCTGGTTCTCCGCTTCTTAGGCCTGCCCGGCCCCCGACTACCTGCCGCATCACCGGATCGACGCAAAGGCGGTCGGCGTCGTTGAGGTCGTCGTAACCCGCCAGACGACTGTAGATCGACTGCCGCAGCAGTGCCGTCATCGAGTGGCGGATGTTGGTGCCCCTGCGCCAGTCGTTCAGCGCCGTACCGGCCAGCGCGGTCAACGCCAAGGCGTCATCGAGGTTCCGGTAGGCCAGCAGGCCGCCGTCGCTGCCGACCGTCGCGCCGTGGAACAGCAGCCGGACTGAGCCGTCAAAACTGAGCTTTAACGCTTCCTTGCGTGCTTCACCCATTGGGTGGCTCTTCCATGGGGGTACGATCCCGAAAACACCATGAAATACGGCCTAAAACGCAACTTAATTCTATCAAACCTGCAAAGTCATCCAGGAAATCCTAGATAAAGATCGAGCAAGATCGAGAAAACTACGATATCCGCGTTTGCAGACGTGATTAGGAAGGGAGGCGGTAGATTTTGGGGCGAATTTTCGCCGATATGCAGGGGATGGGGACGACGACTGGCAATCCCGCCGGTTTCGTCTAGAATACTCGGCCCCACACACCTTCCTACCTTTGGTTTTTTGACCAGGAGCAGAAAGCGGTATGACTGCCGGCACACAACAACCGCGTGAAAAGAAGCAAATTAAGGGCGTCAATTCGGCTGTGGTCCGTTTCGCCGGTGACTCAGGCGACGGCATGCAGTTGGCGGGGACACAATTTACCGATACGTCTGCGATCCTCGGAAACGACATCGCGACGTTACCCGACTTCCCCGCGGAAATCCGTGCTCCAGCAGGTACGGTTGCTGGTGTTTCAGGATTCCAGATCAACTTCGCCGCAACCCAGATTCATACACCCGGCGACACGGTTCACGCATTGATCGCGATGAACCCCGCTGCATTCAAGGCCCATATCGACGACGTTGAGGTGGGTGGAATCGTCGTGGTCAACGACACGGAGTTCGACAAGGTCAATCTGAAAAAAGCTGGCTATCCGGAAGGCTACAACCCGCTGGATGACGAGAAGTTCATCCACGGCTACAAGCTTTATCGTGTGCCGATCACCAGGCTCAACGCCGAGGCATTGGCCTCGACGGGTATGGGGGCGAAAGACGTCGAACGCTGCAAGAATATGTTCGCACTGGGACTGGTTTACTGGCTCTATGATCGGCCGCTCGACACCACGATCGGCTATCTCGAAGACTACTTTGGTAAGAAAAAGAAGCTGCCGCAGGTTGCTTCAGCAAACGTCACCGCGCTACGGGCGGGCTATTACTTCGGCGAAACGGCGGAAATCTTCCCGGTACGCTACACCGTAGCCAAAGCCCCGATCACTCCGGGTAGATACCGCAAGATCACGGGCAACGAAGCGATTGCGATGGGACTGGTCACCGCCAGCAAACTCGCGAAAAAAGACCTTATTTATTGCAGCTACCCGATCACACCCGCCAGTGACATTCTGCACAGCCTCGCGTCGATGCGGAACTTCGGTGTCAAGACGATGCAGGCTGAGGACGAAATTGCTGCGGTCTGTGCCGCGATTGGCGTCTCTTTCGGCGGTCAACTGGGTGTGACCGGAACCTCCGGCCCTGGATTGGCTCTTAAGAGCGAAGCGATCAACCTGGCGATCATGACTGAGTTGCCGCTGATCATAGTCAACGTCCAACGCGGCGGTCCCTCGACCGGCCTGCCTACTAAAACCGAACAGTCCGACCTTCTCCAGGCGATCTTTGGTCGAAACGGCGATTCGCCTCTGGTGGTCGTCGCGCCGCAATCGCCAGCCGATTGCTTTGATACCACTATCGAAGCCGTTCGCGTGGCGATACGGCATATGGTTCCCGTCATCATCCTCAGCGATGGCTACATCGCCAACGGTGCCGAGCCATGGCGCATACCTGATGCGCACAGCTTTGAACAGATCGAGGTGCGCCATCCGAGTGACCCTGCGAAATTCCAGGCGTATTCCCGTGACGAAAACCTCGCACGTCCGTGGGCGGTGCCCGGGATGAAGGGGCTCGAACACCGTATCGGTGGGCTTGAAAAGCAGGACATCACAGGCAACGTGAGCTACGACGCATCCAACCACCAGCGGATGACCGATCTTCGTCGTGAAAAAGTAGAAAAAGTTGCTGACCACATTCCGACGATCGAGCCGCATGGCGACCACACCGGTGAACTGCTCGTCCTCGGCTGGGGCGGTACCTACGGATCAATTGTCACTGCGGTCGAAGCCTGCCGGAAAAAAGGCATGAGTGTTTCGGCTGCTCATCTGCGATGGCTGAATCCGATGCCCAAAAACCTCGGCGAGGTGCTGCGTCGGTTTAAGAAAGTGCTTATTCCCGAATTGAACACCGGCCAGCTTCGACTGCTTATCCGAGGCAAATATCTCGTGGATGCCCGCGGCCTCAACAAAGTGCAAGGCAAGCCGTTCCTCGTGGAGGAGATTGAACAAGCGATCACACAAATGCTTGATGGCCGGTGGGGTGACGCTGAATTTCAGTCGCCTCGTCGTCATCAGATCAGTGCTGCAGAAGAAGCGGCAGGGTAAAAGTCGGGGGTCTGAAATTCCTGTGAAGGAAGCGGTGCGACGAACCCTCAAAACCGAGAAATACCATGGCTAAGTCAACAGAACTTCCCGTTTTGACAGCAAAAGATTTCGCCTCTGACCAGGATGTGCGCTGGTGTCCCGGTTGCGGTGACTATGCGATTCTCAACCAGGTCCGAAAGGTGATGGCCAAATCGGGTAATACCAGGGAGAACACGGTGTTTGTCTCGGGTATCGGCTGCTCCAGCCGGTTTCCGTATTACATGAACACCTACGGTTTCCACTCGATCCACGGCAGAGCACCGGCTATCGCCAGCGGTGTCAAAATCGCTAACCCGGAGCTTGATGTCTGGATCGTCACAGGTGACGGCGACGGACTATCCATCGGCGGTAACCACCTGCTCCACTTTCTTCGACGCAACATCAATTGCAAGATTCTGCTTTTTAACAACCGCATCTATGGCCTGACCAAAGGTCAGTACTCCCCGACCAGCGAAGAGGGCAAGAAGACCAAGTCGAGCCCGATGGGTTCGATCGAAATGCCGATCTCTCCCATGTCGATGGCGTTGGCGGCAGAAGCGAGTTTCGTTGCGCGGGCGATCGACGTGGACAAGGATCTTGGCACTGTCCTCGAGCGAGCCGCCAAGCACAAAGGTGCTGCATTCATTGAGATTTATCAGGACTGCAATATTTTTAACCACAAAGCTTTTGAGTACGCCACCGACAAAGACACCAAGGAAGAACACACTATCCGGCTGGAACACGGCAAGCCTCTGATCTTCGGTAAAGCTCGTGACAAGGGTATCCGTGTTCACGACCACAAACCGGAAATCGTGAAGCTGGGCGAAAACGGCGTCAAGGAAGATGACCTTCTTTTCCACGACGAGACGGACGAGAGTCTGGCATTCATGCTTTCCCGGATGAGCCACCCTGAGTTCCCGGAGCCGATGGGGGTCTTTTACAGCAACAGCCACGCATGCTATGAGGACTTGCTGGCCAAGCAGGTCGAAGATGCGGTCAAGGCCAAGGGGCTGGGCGACCTGGAAGCACTATTCAGCTCAGGCGAGACCTACTCGCTGGGAGCGTAGTGCGAACAGCCAATGCTTTTCGCCAGAGGGGAGTTTTCAGAATACGACCTGATCTTGCCACCCGTGGATGCGGGCCTTGGCATATCTGATCCCTGAACCTCGTGCCGTGGTAATGCAGATGAGTCAGCTGGAGGGTCGAGCAACTCCCTTGGTTATGTGAAATCCACAGAGGAGAGGGTTGATGTGGAAAACTTTAAAATTCTTGAAAATGTGACTTGTGGTTTGAGTGTTATTTGACTATACTACACGACTTGCGACGTGGGCAGCCGGGCAGGTGATCATACAACGCGTTGGAATTACACACTTTACGCCTACCAGATCGAGGTGATCGATGCTGTTGAAGACGGTGCGCGACTACTCGAAGCGCGGCGACGCGCTATCAGTACCTAACCTTGTGGAAGTTCAGCAGGCCGCCTATGAGCGGTTTCTCCAGCTGGATTCCGAACACGACAAGCGAGATACGCAGATGGGACTCGAATCCCTTCTGCGTGAAGTATTCCCGATTGTTTCCTACGACGGGAATATGAAGCTTGAGTATCTCTACTACAAACTTGACGAGCCGCGTTATACGCCCGACGAGTGCCGACAACTGCGGCTGACCTTTGGCCGGCCGTTCCGCATCGGCGTCAAGCTCGAGCGCAAGGACGTAGCTGAGGTTCCCCAGGAGGAGATCTATCTGGGTGAAATCCCCATCCTGATGGGTGGCGGCGAGTTCATCATCAATGGTGCTGAGCGCGTCATCGTCAATCAGCTGCACCGCTCGCCTGGTGTGGACTTTTCAATCGCGTCCGCTGAGGCCGACCGGCCGTTGCATTCGGCTCGCATCATTCCCGAACGCGGTTCATGGATTGAACTGGAGGTATCCAAGAAGGATGTCCTCCAGATGCGCATCGATCAGTCCACCAAAATCCCTTCGACGACGTTCCTCCGCGCTATTGACGAGAACTACTCGACCACGGAAAAAATCATCCGCGCGTTCTACGACGTGCAGAAGATCGAAGTGGCTAAGCTCAAGCCTGAGCACTTCGCGGCCAGCGCGATCATCGACAAGGAGACGGGTGAGGAGCTTGTCCGATCAGGTGCTGTCATCGGCGAGGCAATCGAGAAGATTCTCGCATCGAATCTCAAAACTGTTGAAGTCATCGTCGATGTGACCGACGAACTGATCCTCAACACGATCGCTGATGAACGCGCCCACGAGTTGAATGTGAAGGTCAGCGAGCACGAAGCTGCGCTTCTGCACCTCTATGCACGTCTGCGCCCGGGAAATCCGCCGCAAGTCGAAAAAGCGCGACAGCTTTTCGCTGAGAAGTTCTTTGACGTGAACCGTTACCGGCTGGGTAAGGTCGGCCGCTTCCGTATCAACCGGAAGTTTGACCTCCGCACGCCTGAGGACAAGATGGCTTTGACCGCTGAGGATTTCCTCCAGGTCATTCGCTACATCCTCGATCTGCGTTCCAACCGAAACAAAGCCCACGTTGATGACATTGACCATCTGGGGAATCGCCGTCTCCGTACGCTCGACGAGCTTGCGGTAGAGGAGATGCGTAAGGGTTTCCTCAAGCTCCGCCGCACCGTTCAGGAGCGGATGAGCGTCAAAGACCCTGACGAGTTGGCGAAGATTGCAGACCTGATCAACTCCAAGAGCATCAGCTCATCGGTCGATCACTTCTTCGGTCGCGGTGAACTGTCTCAGGTCGTCGATCAGACGAATCCGCTGTCGCAGTTGACGCATGAGCGGCGGCTCTCGGCATTAGGTCCCGGCGGGCTCAACCGCAAGCGTGCCGGGTTTGAGGTGCGCGACGTACACATCTCGCACTATGGCCGTATCTGCCCGATCGAAACGCCTGAAGGCACGAATATCGGCCTTATCGCTTCGCTGGGGATTTACTCGAAGATTGATGAGTACGGCTTCCTTTTGACGCCGTACCGCATTGTTAAAAATCATAAAACCAGCACCAGCGATGTCGCCTACCTTCGTGCCGACGAGGAGATGAAGATCACTCTTGGCCCGACCGATGCGATCGAGCCTGACGGCAAGCTCAAGAAGGGCAACGTGCTGGCTCGCGTGGACGGCGATCTGGCGCAGGTGGACAGCACGACGATCCAGTACATCGATATCAGCCCCAAGCAGATCGTGGGTGTGTCAGCAGCCCTGATTCCGTTCCTCGAGCACGACGACGCAAACCGTGCACTGATGGGATCGAACATGCAGCGGCAGGCTGTTCCCCTGGTGAAGACGGAACCTCCGTGTGTGGGTACCGGTCTCGAAAAGGAAATCCCCAAGTACTCAGGCATGCTGGTTCGCGCACGAAATGCGGGGACCGTGACCTTCGTCGATGCGACACGGATCATTGTTGACAACGCCGACGAATACGAACTGCGGAAATTTGTCGGCCTTAACGAGCGTACATGCCTCAATCAAAAGCCAATCGTAAAGCTCGGCCAGAAGGTCAAGCGCAACCAGATCATCGCCGACGGTGCCGCAACTTATCAGGGTGAACTGGCACTGGGTAAGAACGTGCTCGTCGCGTTCAATACGTTTGATGGCTACAACTTCGAAGACGCGATTGTCATCAACGAGCGTCTTGTGAAGGGTGACGTATTCACCTCGATCCACATCGAAGAGTTCGATGTGGAGATCCGTGAGACGAAACTTGGTCGCGAGGAATTCACCCGTGATATCCCCAACGTCAGCGAAAAGACGCTGAGCATGTTGGATGACATGGGCGTGATTCGCATCGGTGCGTTCGTCAAGCCCGGCGACATCCTCGTGGGTAAGGTAAGCCCCAAATCCAAGAGCGAACTGTCACCCGAAGAGAAACTGCTGCACGCGATCTTCGGCAGAGCTGGCGAAGACGTGAAGAACGACTCGCTCGAAGTACCCGCGGGTACGGAAGGCATCGTGATCGCGGCCAAGCGGTTCAGCCGTCGCATGCACCTTAACGAGGACCAGAAGAAGGCTCTCAAGCGCGAGATGCGTGACTATGAGGCCGAGATGGACAAACGCCGCGCGGACCTCTTCCGCCAGATGGTGGATCAGATCAACGAGGTTACCGGCACACCGATGGTTGACCCCGGCACCAAGCAGAAAGTCGGTGCCAGCGACATCACGGAAGTCGTGGTGGAGCAGGTGGACGGCTTCAGCCTTGACTGGGTCAAGGGATCCAAGGCCGCACGTCAGCAGGCCGAGCAGATTTACGGTCAGTTCTGGCCTCGCATCGATGCGGTCAAGAAGGAACGCGAGCGTCGTCTGTCACACATGAAGCGCGGCGACGAACTGCCATCAGGCGTGCTTGAAATGGTCAAGGTCTATCTGGCCACCAAGCGACATTTGTCGGTCGGTGACAAGATGGCCGGTCGTCACGGCAACAAGGGTGTTATTGCCCGTATCGTGCCGGAGGAAGAAATGCCGTTCCTTGAGGACGGTACAGCCGTGGATGTTCTGCTCAATCCGCTGGGCGTGCCTTCACGTATGAACGTCGGCCAGATCCTTGAAACGCATCTGGGTTGGGCGTGCGGCGTGCTGGGCTTCCAGGCGATCACTCCGGTATTCGACGGTGCGACGGAGGCTGAGATTCATGCCGCCATTGCCGAGGCTAATGATTATGTGGACAAACGTACCGTTGAATTGGCGGAGCAGAACAAGTCTCCTGAGCCGCACGAAATTCTGGCGAAGATGCCGCCGGGCGGCAAGATTCAGCTTTACGATGGCCGCACAGGTGAACCGTTCGATCAGAAGACAACGGTTGGTTACATGTACCTTCTGAAACTCCACCATCTGGTGGATGACAAGATTCACGCCCGCGCGACGGGTCCATACTCACTGATCACTCAGCAGCCGCTGGGTGGTAAGGCTCGCACAGGCGGTCAGCGGTTTGGTGAGATGGAGGTGTGGGGTCTTGAAGCGTACGGTGCCGCGTACGTGCTTCAAGAACTGCTGACGGTCAAGAGCGATGACGTGGAAGGCCGGACCAAGATTTACGAGTCGATGGTCAAAGGCACCAACACGCTGGAAGCGGGTATGCCGGTCGCTTTCGATGTGCTTTGCAACGAGATCAAGGGCTTGGGACTGAACATTACCCTGGAAAAAGCACCATTGGAGGGCAGCAACATCCTTTGAGGATGCGCGAAGTATCGCGGATAGACAGGCAACGGTGATTTGGGTTGCTGCGTACGGATCTAGTGAGTTTGGACACGCCAGCCTTTAATCATCGCGCGTCTCAAGCCGTGTGATTCCGCTGAATCAAGCTTGGATTTCCGAGGTTTTCGGCAGGCAAAGAGATGGCTTCTTCGATCTGACGTTTACGGTAAAGAAATAATTCTCCACCACTGCGTGAGAGGTCAAAAGATGGCAGAGCAAGTTTACGATCGCGTCAATGATTACGGCTCGGTGAAAATCACTCTGGCCAGTCCCAACGACATTCGTTCGTGGTCGTTCGGCGAGGTCAAGAAACCCGAGACGATCAACTACCGCACCTATCGCCCGGAAAAGGACGGCCTTTTCTGCGAGCGCATCTTCGGCCCGGAGCGCGACTATGAGTGCGCCTGCGGCAAGTACAAAGGTACGAAGTTCAAGGGCATCATCTGTGATCGCTGCGGCGTGAAGGTTACGCACAGCCGTGTCCGTCGTAAACGGATGGGACACATCAATCTCGCTGCGCCAGTGGTTCATATCTGGTTCTTCAAAGCCATTCCCAGCCATATGGGAAATCTTCTGGGCATGAAGACCAGCGACCTTGAAAAGGTGATCTACTTTCAGGATTACGTCGTCATCGATCCGGGTGACACCCCGCTGACTGAGAAGCAGGTATTGACCGAAGAAGAGCATCGTCAGGCAGTGGAAAAGCACGGCTCCTCGTTCCGCGCCAGCATGGGTGCGGATGCGGCAAAGGATCTGCTGCTGCGCCTCGACCTCGACAAGCTCAACGAACAGCTCCGCGAAGATCTCCGAAACACACGGTCCAAACAGAAGATCAAGGATCTCTCCAAGCGGCTTAAGATCGTTGAGCAGATTCGCCACTCGGAAAACAAGCCGGAGTGGATGGTCATGGATGTGGTGCCGGTGATCCCGCCCGATCTGCGGCCGCTGGTTCTGCTGGAGTCGGGAAATTTTGCGACCAGCGATCTCAACGATCTTTACCGCCGGATCATCAACCGCAACAACCGGCTCAAGAAGCTGATGGACCTCAATGCGCCCGAGGTCATCATTCGTAACGAAAAGCGAATGCTTCAGCAGTCGGTTGATGCTCTGTTTGATAACGGTCGATGCCGTCGTCCGGTACTGGGTTCTTCGAACCGTCCGCTCAAGTCGCTGACGGACATGATCAAAGGCAAGCAGGGCCGCTTCCGCGAAAACCTGCTGGGTAAGCGCGTCGATTATTCAGCGCGTTCGGTCATCGTCGTCGGACCTGAGTTGAAACTCAATCAGTGCGGCCTGCCTAAGAAGATCGCACTGGAACTCTTCCAGCCGTTCATTATCCGCAAGCTCAAAGAGCATGGCCTGGTGGACACAATCAAGTCCGCCAAGAAGATGCTCGAGCGGCGTGACCCTGAAGTGTGGGACATCCTGGAAGAAGTGATCTATCAGCATCCGGTCATGCTCAACCGCGCACCGACTCTGCACCGTATGGGTATCCAGGCGTTCGAGCCGGTGCTGGTGGAAGGCAACGCGATCAAGATTCACCCGCTGGTGTGTACGGGCTTCAACGCGGACTTCGACGGTGACCAGATGGCGGTTCACCTGCCCTTGTCCGTAGAGGCGCAGGCGGAAGCGCATATTTTGATCCTCAGCCCCAACAACATCTTCAGTCCTGCGAACGGCAATCCGATTATTTCGCCTTCACAGGACATCGTGCTGGGTGTCTATTACATCACCTCGCTGCCTGAACCGCTGCCCGAGGAGACGCTTGGGCTGTTGACCAATCCGCCTAAAACACTTTCTGCCGACCAGAGGAAAGCTCTGCGAAAGATCAAGGAGTTCAAGGATCCGACCGAAGCACTGCTGGCTTACGATCTCAAGACAGTCGGCATTCACGACTCGATCGTCGTGCGATTGCCTGAAGGCCAGTACATCGACATCGTCAGCGAGCCTAAGGGTGATCCCAAGCCGATGCCCGCCTCACGCCGCATCGTCACGACGATCGGTCGGCTGATGTTCAACGAGATGGTTGTCCACGGCCTGCCTTACTATAACTGCGTGCTCGGTAAGAAGGGTTGCGCCCGCGTGATCGACGACACGTACGAGCGAGCAGGACGACCCGCGACGATTGAACTGCTCGATAACCTGAAGGAAATCGGCTTCAAGCGATCCACCGTCGCTGGTCTGTCCTTCGGCATCACCGACCTGCGAATCCCCGCGCGTAAACAGGAAATCATCGACGACACGCAGAAGAAGGTAAATCGCGTGGAGAACGCATTCCACGCCGGTGCGCTTACTGAACGTGAGCGGTACAACCAGTTGCTCGACCTCTGGACTCACTGCCGTGAAGAAGTGACCAAGGAACTGCTCCGCGAGCTTAAGACCGACCGTCGTGACCACAACGGCCTGCCGGTGCCAGTGGATTCCAAGCAGGGCCAGTTCTACATGAACCCCGTGTGGCTGATGAGCGACTCGGGTGCTCGAGGTAACGTCAGCCAGATTCAGCAGCTTGCCGGTATGCGTGGCCTCATGAGCAAGCCCAGCGGTGAAATCATCGAGACGCCGATCCGTGCCAACGCCCGCGAAGGCATGAACGTGCTCGAATATTTCAGCTCGACACACGGTGCCCGCAAGGGTCTGGCTGATACGGCTCTCAAGACTGCCGACTCTGGCTATCTCACGCGTAAGCTCGCTGATGTCGCTCAGAACGTCTTCATCTACGAAGTGGATTGCGAGACCAAGAACGGCATCACCAAGCGAGCGATTTATAAGGGTGAAGAGATCGACGTTCCGCTCCGCGATTCGATCGTTGGACGGTCAGCTCGTGAGACCATCCGTAACCCGATCACCGATGAGCTTATCGTCGAAGAAAACGCACTCATCGACGATATTTCCGCTGCGAAGATCGAGGCTCTGGGTATCGACTCGGTGATGGTCCGTTCACCGCTGACCTGTGAATCCCGCCGTGGTATCTGTGCGACCTGCTATGGTCAGGATATGTCCACCGGCAAGCTCGTCGAAGAGGGCTTGGCGGTTGGCATCATCGGTGCCCAGTCGATCGGTGAGCCGGGCACGCAGTTGACGATGCGTACCTTCCACACGGGCGGTATCGGACAACGAACCCTGGTCGAAACCGAATACCGAGCGACGCATGGCGGTACGGTGCAGATCCGCGACGCCAACGAAGTGCCGGTCAAGGATGAAGACGGCAACGACGTGCTCGTCGCCCTGAAGCGCAACGGTGAAATTTCCATTCATGATCCCAAAGGCCGCGAACTGGAGAAATACAAACTCCAGTACGGTGCCTACATCACCGTCAAGCCTGGTCAGGAAGTGAAGAAAAATCAGGTCATGGTGAAGTGGGACCCGCACCGAACTCCGATCCTCGCCGAAAAGGGCGGTACGGTGAAGTTTGAGGACATCAAACTAGGTGAGACGGTACGCCCTGAGAAGGAAGCGGCCGGCGGCAAGGGCAAGAAGGCCACGAGCGGGCCGAAAGAGTCACTGGTTGTCATCGAACATAAAGGCGAGATGCATCCTCGAATCGTGATTGAGGGTGCCGACGGCAAGATCCTCGACTTCCACTACCTGCCTGCCAAGGCTCGTATCGAAGTGACCGAGGGCCAGATCATCGAGGCAGGACATATGCTTGCTCGACAGCCTCGTGAAGCCAAGGGATCGAGCGATATCGTCGGTGGTCTGCCTCGCGTCACCGAGATTTTCGAAGCTCGTAAGCCCAAGGATGCAGCTGTGATGGCGGAGATCTCCGGCACCGTCGAGCTGCGCAGCGATCGTCGTCGCGGAAAGATGACGATCATCGTACGCTCTGCCGCCGAAGGTGAAGGCGGGCTTGAGAAGGAGCACCACGTTCCGCAGGATCGTCACCTGCTCGTTCACACAGGTGATTTTGTGACGGCTGGTGATCCGTTGATCGATGGTCCGCTCGTGCCGCACGATATTCTGCGCATCAAGGGTGAGGAAGCATTGTTCAGCTACCTGCTTGATGAGGTGCAGAACGTGTATCGCGCTCAGGGTGTGCCGATCAACGACAAGCATATCGAGATTATCCTGGCCCAGATGCTTCGTAAGGTGCGTCTGGAAAATCCGGGTGACTCAAAGCTCCTGCCCAACGAAGTCGTGGACAAGTTCCGTTTCCGCGAAGCTAACGAACAGGTTGGCGAGATGGTGCGGATCAAGGACTCCGGCGACACGGGTTTGGCTGTCGGCTCGCTGGTGACCAAACAGGAGGTCCGCGAGGCAAACGCCAAGGCCGAGGCCGACGACAAGCAGGGGGCCAAGGCCACCAAAGCACGACCCGCGACAGCCAAGACATTGCTCCTGGGTATTACCAAGGCTTCGCTCCAGAGCGAGTCGTTCCTATCCGGTGCGAGCTTCCAGGAAACAACCAAGGTTCTCACCGAAGCTGCGCTGGCAGCACGGACAGATAACCTGGTTGGCCTCAAAGAAAACGTGCTGCTTGGGCACCTCATTCCGGTCGGTACTGGCTTCAAACCCTACACCAACCTCAAGGTCGTCAAGCTGGCTGAGCCGGTAGCGCAGGAAGCTCCGTCGCGTGAGGAAGACCTGCAGGATGCAGCAGCATTGGCGGAGGCCGCCGGTGCCGAAACGCCGGATCAGATCAAGACCACCGTCGGCGAAAGCCGTCTCGTGGCGCAACTCCTCGGCGAGGTCGATCCGACCGCGGTCGAAGAGACGAAGGAATGACACTGCGGGTGGTAGGCAGGGTTATTTGATTCATCAATGAAAAAGACCCGTGAGCTCAGGCTCGCGGGTCTTTTAATTTCAACGACGAGTGTAGTGAAAGTGCCGTTTATTGAAGCAGTCCGCGATCCAATTCCGACCATTGTGAACCGGACGAGGGAGTGATCCCATACGTTGGTCGCGGATTGGCGACGAACTTCACGGAACTATCCTGGTAAAGCACGTTCACGCCTGCACGATGATTCTGAGCGGACGAATTCGGCTGGTTGATGTCGATGAGCAGGGCTTTTCGGGTGGTGATGTCGCCTAATAAATTGGAGCCGACTTCATCCAGACGCACCGGTGCCTGTGCCCCGATAGCTCGCGGAATATACGTTCCGATGAATACGTGATTGGTGAGACCAGCGTTTTTCGGATCATAGCTGTAGATAACTCCGCCCATGTTGTTTGGGCTTGTTGTCCACATGCTGCTGTCGGGGCAGATGAACGACGTAGCATTAATGAAGTTCGAACCGATTAGTGTGCCGTAATGAAAATAGCTGAATCCCGGATAGGTCACCGCAGCAGCCTGTCCCCACCAGAGAATCGGAGTGGAAGCCATCGGCAAGCCATCCGTACCTTTAGTGAGGGGGTTCATGTAACCCCGCTCGCTGGCATACGCGAAAGTCGCTTGACCGATTGAGCGTTCATTGACAGCACACTTGGTGCGTCGAGCCACTGCACGACCGCTTGCCAGCGCGGGCAGCAGGAGTGCCACAAGGCTGGCAATGATTGATACAACCACCAGCAACTCGACGAGGGTGAATCCCCGCCGGGCGCAACATTGCGCTCGAAAACCGTTACGTTGCACTTGATTTCTCCCCATCTGATCTCTGCGAAGCACGGCTGCACCATCACGAGCAGCATCGGTTCTCACGTGAACCGGTGGATAAACCTATCACCGAAATCTCGAAAAGGAAGTGGTAGCGGGCAAAATAATCGAACTACCACATTGACGAGAATGCGGAACGTCAAAATCCTGCTGTGTAATCTCGCTTTACGGTTGCAAAATGAAGAGTTTATCGGTCTGGATCATTGGGTCAAATCCAGCCGCCGCTACGAATTTCTTGCGTGTGATGATTTTGGGACGCTGCAAATCGAGCAGTAACCGGAAGAGAAAGCCCCTACCTAACGGGTAACTACTTGGTTTCCTGCTTATTGATCAATCCTGAAGTATCACAACATCCTCTGGGGATACTTCGACACGGATCGTTCTGTCGGTATCACTTGCTGCGCGAGGGTTGAGCTCGAATACCTTGAGCCGTGTCTGGTCGCCTATGGCGAGTTGATGTTGTGCCACCTCGCCAAGATAGGTGGATTCAACCCGCTTGGTGACGAGGACGTTGCTGCTTCCTGTCGTGCTGCCAGTTCCATTGCAGATGCGAAGAGCCTCAGGCCGAATAGACACGGTCACTCCGCCGCCCTGCGGAAGGTCTTTCGGATAGGCGCGGGATCGCAATTTTCCAGCCGGAGATTCGAGCAGCACCTCATCGCCTTCGCGTCCAAGAATTACCGCGCTGAGGAAATTGGTCTCACCAAGGAAGTCAGCCACGAAACGATTAGCCGGCCTGTCATAAAGCGTTCGTGGTTCGCCGACCTGGATGACCTTTCCCGCGCGGAGCACCGCCATGCGGTCAGCCATCGACAAGGCTTCTTTCTGATCGTGTGTCACGTAAACGCCTGTGATATTCGCAGCCTTGCAGATATTTCGGATCGTTGAGCGCATCTCGATACGTAGCTTGGCGTCAAGATTGGACAGCGGTTCATCGAGCAGCAGCAGTGCCGGCTCGATTACCATCGCCCGCGCCAGTGCGACGCGCTGTTGCTGTCCTCCCGAAAGCTCATTGGGTTTACGCTGCGCGTAGCTCTCCATCTGCACGTTTTTAAGCGCAGCTTCAATTCGTCGTTCCGCCTCGGCAGCAGGGACTTTGCGCACCGTCAATCCGAAAGCGACGTTCTGTTTCACCGTCATGTGCGGCCAAAGTGCATAGCTTTGAAACACCATGCCGCATTGGCGCTTATTGGCAGGCAGATGGGTGACATCTTTACCGTCGAAAGTGATTGAGCCGGCTGTCGGCTCGATGAATCCCGCAAGCATGCGGAGCAAGGTGGTCTTACCGCAGCCGCTGGGGCCGAGGAGAAAAAAGAGCGAGCCGGCCGGTATGTCGAGGTCGATTTGATCGACGGCGACGGTCTTGCCGTAGTTCTTGGTGAGTCGGCGCAGGGCAATGGTTGCGCTCATGTGGAGATGAGGATAGCATCGCAGCGAAATCGCGGAAAGCAGCCGATCCGCACCACGTCACCCTGAATCGATGACCCACTTAGGCGGTGCAAGCAGCCTGATCGTGACACGATGGCTGAATTCCATGTCTGTTCCATGCGGGAGCCTCGTGAGTTTCAAGGAGTTTTACCCGGTGCTGTCTCGACCGCAGCACTGCCTTTGGTTACGGTCAACCACCTGCAGCTGGAAGGTCAGTGCGACTGGCACGAGGTAGGCACCCCGCGGTTCCTGTTCCGGGAATTCCTTTAGCGTCGCATTGAACTGCGAAGTCCGCGAAGCAAGCGGACCGGCTTGGGTCGATGCTGAAACCTGCCATCCAGCAGGGGTACACGCCGAGAAGGGTTGGAAGTGCACGGATTTGCGTTGAGTTTGCAATGTGAATAGTCTAAATCATAGATCGTTCGCAGTGGGTTCTTGTTATTCCCGCCCGTATTGAACCGTTATAAACGCTTGGGGAATGGGTGACTTTAAAAAGGATGTTGTTGTCGGGAGACCGTAATTCCGACGACCGAACGCTTCGGGCCCGAATCTCATGAGAGTGATTATCACTTTCAATTATCAGAGTCATCTACCGAACCTTGCGATTGTGTCGCAGGGTGGTGGCTTCGCTTGTCGAGCCAAAGAGTTGTGCATCTCAAACGGTGTGCGACGAACTCGGCGTGGGTTTACGCTCATTGAGTTGCTGGTCGTCATTTCGATCGTGGTGCTTTTGATCTCGATTCTCCTGCCGGTTGTCGGAAAGGCACGCCGAATTGCCAAGCGCATCCCGTGTATGAACAACATGCGGACGATGGGTACCAGTTTCCAGATTTACACAAACGATTCGAAAGGAATCCTGCCGTGGGACTGCTATGCGGAAGGCGATCGACCGATCCGTCACGTTGGGCCTTGGGAAGACTCGATGCAGTGGTTCAACGTCGCCCCGACTTACGCGGGCCAGCTCAGCTATAACGAGCAGCAGCTTGCCGACATTGCTGGCACGACCCGCCTGCCTAACTGGCGCAACTCAGGACTTTTTGTCTGTCCCTGCTCCGATCCTCCCGGTGGCGTATCGGGGACAGGCGACCTTGTGACAGACGGCTACTTCATGCTCTGGGGCTGCGATGTCACGGGGACGATTCCCGTTCGACGCAAGACATTCTGGTCATACGGATACAACACGCAGCTCGATCAAGGCGTCGAGGATCGTCACATTAATGATCGCGTGCTCATGCCGATCACGATGTTTCCGCAGCCGACCGCCACGGTAGTGCTGATCGAAAAACTGATGAGGCCTGACGAATATAAACCATACTTCAACTCCGATGTGGGGCAGGCGCAGGTGAGCTGGAAGGAGTTCACTACTCGACACGAAGGCGGCGGCTTCCTGCTGTTTCTCGACAACCACGTCAACTTTTTCCAACGCAGCGAAATCCTCGGCGCTCCCAATGCACCGTCGGATTACAACCAACCCGGCCGCCTGGTGTGGAATCCCGGTGCGCCATCGATCTGAATGACGGCTTCAGATCGGGTTTGACTCATCCCTGCCGTCAAGGATGATTTTTTGGAGGTCAACGCACATGCGAAAGACTAAGTGGAGAATGATGACGCTCGCGGCAGGTATCGCGGTTACCAGTGGGGCGGCGAACGGCGCATTTGCGCCTGGAAACCTCGTCGTACTCCGTGTTGGAGATGGTGCCAGCGCACTGACGCTCGGTTCGGAACCGCTCTTTCTGGATGAATACAACGCATCGACGGGTGCGTTGGTTGCATCCCATGCGATCCCCAGCACCGGCGCGGGGGCACTGACTCTCGGCGGGCGTAACGATGCCCACGACGGTCACCTTAATCTTTCCTCGAATGGTCAGTACATCCTGTTTGGCGGTTACCGATCGATCGATGGTGCAACCTACACCCCGGACTCAATTAATAGCGGCACTAACGATCCAGCACTCGAGTCTGCTGCGTCCGTCAGCCGCGTGATTGGTCGCGTTGATTCTTTATGGAATGTGGACACGACGACCGCGCTCAACGATGCCTATGACCACACGAATATTACCGCTGTTGCCTCGGATGACGGCACGCGGTTTTGGACGGCAGGTTCAGGTGATTATCTCGATGGCCTGACTGAAATCGCAACGACTACAGGCGGCCTGCGCTACGTACCGACTCTGGGGTCGAATGATTCGATCAACATCAGCCAGACACAAACAATTGGCGGAGCTTTGGAGCCGGATAGCTTGCGCAACACGCGCATCGTGGATGGCCAACTGTACGCGATCACTGCATCACAGCATTCATTTGGTAACCGGGGAGCCTACGCCACGTCGGTCCCATTACCCACGCCGGGTGCTGATACCCCGATCCCGCTTGTCCCGGAGCTAATTAACAAAGAAGGCTCCAACACCGATTTTGGAGGCAACCTGACCTCCGGCGGTTCCTCCGGAAAGCTCTACCCCAAGAGTGATATCCTCCTCCTCGATCTGGATCCATCCGTGCCCGGCTTTGATACCGCATACACAACGGGTGGAAAAAAGGACTATCAGAAATGGGCACTGGTGAATCCCACGAGCAATACCTACCCTGACGACCATCGCGAGGACTGGCGCGTCGTAAGCAGCTTGTCGCTGAGCAATGATGAAATCAACGCTCTCGATGCGAGTGTTGTCGATGGCGTCGTGACGCTTTTCGCCTCAACCGATCGGGGCATCTTCCGACTCATCGACACTGGCGGTTACAACGCTCCGATCAGCAGCCCCTTTGGTGCCAGCTATTTTATTTCTACCCCCGTGGAGCCACAGATCGTTGATGGCACTCTCTATTCGTACACCGATTTCCGCGGATTGGTGTTGCTCCCACTGCCCGAGCCGACGAGTTTCACGCTTTTGATGATCGGCACGCTTGCTTTGAACCGCCGCAGACAGCGATAAATGCCTCATGCTCCAGGAAGGGGAGTCTTCCTGTTGGATTCCGCATTAACCTGTTGCGATCAGGAGGGTAGGCTTTACAGCAGGCTGACTGTGGTGGGATTGACCAAAGAAAAACCCCGGTAATTACCGGGGTTTTTTCACAACGGAGAGGGAGGGATTCGAACCCTCGAACAGGTTGCCCCGTTACACGATTTCCAGTCGTGTTCCTTCAGCCGCTCGGACACCTCTCCAGGTGAAAGAAACGGATGGACTATCCTATTGATCCGTCTGGCGAAGTAAAGGAACGCGATTTTGACTGATTCCCACAAACCCGCCGAGCCGCTCAACGGCTTGCTCGTTGTCGATAAGCCTCTGGGTTGGAGTTCGATGGACGTGATTCGTCACGTACGTCGAGCGGTGTCGATGAAACGGGTCGGCCACGCAGGCACACTCGACCCGTTGGCGACCGGGGTGGTCATTGTCTGCATCGGTAAAGCCACCCGCTGCGTCGAGTCACTCATGGGCATGACCAAGGTTTACGAAGCTGATGTGGATCTTTCCGCTTTTACTGCCACCGATGATCGGGAAGGTGAGCGCGAGGAGGTTACGGTAGTAATTACACCGAGCCGGGAAGACCTGTGCAAAGTCCTGGTTAAGTTCGTAGGGCAGATAGCGCAGACACCGCCGGCATTCAGTGCGGTACATATCAACGGACAACGCGCATACAAACTGGCCCGCCGGGGTGAATCGGTGGCATTAACTCCGCGTATGGTGAACATCGCGGCGATTGATCTGCTTGACTACGCTTGGCCGACTGCTCGCATCCGTGTGACTTGCGGGAAGGGAACCTACATTCGCAGTCTAGCTCGTGACATCGGCAGAGCACTAGGTACTGGTGGACACCTTGCGTCGCTGCGCCGGCTATCGGTCGGTCCATACGATCTGAGTCAGGCGGTTAATCAGAAGCGGTTGGAGCTACCGATTCGGCAAGACGAGCTATTACCTGCACCGACTCCGATCAAATGATGAGCATGGCATCGCCATAGGAATAGAAGCGATAACCCTCCGCAACTGCGGTGTGGTACCAGAGCTTTAGACGGTCCACACCCACATTCGGCAATGCTGCGACCAGTGCAAGTAACGTAGATCGCGGCAGGTGGAAATTTGTCATCAGAGCATCTGTGAAGCGGAAGGCGAAAGCTCCAGGGCCACTCTCGCTAAGGCCGGGGGTGATGAACAGGTCGGTTTCCGCTGTATAGCCTTTAAGTGATTCCCAGTTTGAGGGCAAACTTTCCAGAGCGCGCACCGTTGTCGTACCAACGGGAATAATCCGCCCCCCGGCTGCGCGGGTTTCCTGGAGTAGTGCGATTGTCTCACTTGATATATCGATCCATTCACGGTGGATCGCATGGTCTTCAAGGTTTTCCGTACGAACCGGAGAAAAAGTACCCAGGCCGACGTGAAGTGTAATGCTGGCGCGACGCACACCAGCAGCATCGATCGCTTTGAGCAGCGATGGGGTGAAATGCAGGCCGGCTGTTGGAGCTGCAACCGACCCTGCATCACGTGCGAAAACCGTGTTATATCGCGTCGCATCGTCGGGACGTATTTCCTTCTCCCCTTTGGCGCGACGTTCCTGTCGAATGTAGGGAGGCAAAGGTGTGACACCTACGCGCTGCAAGGTTGCAACGGTGTCTTGTGGGCTGCGCAGTCGTGCGCGCCATTCGCCGCCGTCCACGCGATTAACAAGTTCCAGCGAGGTTTCATCATCGAGCGTGATCAGTTCGCCTGGCTGTAAAGTACCTCTAGATTCGAGCATGATGCGCCATAGGCCGTCACTCTCAGCAAGGTATAGCCCCGAAACCTTGCCCCCCGTTGCGGCTCGTATAGCTGTGAAGTATGCGGGCAGTACGCGCGTCTGATTAAACACCATCAAATCACCAGGCTGTGGACTGCCGGGCACCCCAAGCAAGTCACGCACGTAGTGGTGCTCAATCCGCTGACGCTTGCGATCGACAACCATCAACCTCGCAGCATCGCGCGGTTCCGCCGGCTCAGTTGCGATCCGTCCGGGAGGAAGCTCATAATCTAAATCATCCACACGCATGGCCGTGTGATCGTAATGGCGGGGTCGAATATCGGCTACGTCACTGTCGCGTGGCGTCACCATCCCGCGCCTACGGAAGTCATCGGTCCTCATCGCGTGACTGCTAAACTCAGAAATATTAAGAGGATAGCAATTCCAATCAAGGAGGGGTGATTGTGGCCCGCAAATAGCATCAATCCGAGTGATGCGCGTTGACCCGCACGCCAATCTCACGATTACACTGATCCGCCGCAACGAATTCGGCAGGCTGAGATTTGTTGGATCGCCGCGCGGGACCTCTGCCGCGTCTTCCCATATCTCGGCAGCACACCGCTGTGGTATCGTTCCCTCACCGTTATTCGCGTGTGAAAATAGCGGCCATTTCCGAGATTGGTGTCCCGCACCATTTCCTTACGACACGCAGCTGCCCGTCGGATTACCGCAACTTCGCGAGGAATCTCCGCCGCCCTATCCGGTCGAGACGATTTATCGCATTCAGCCGCTTCCACCGATATCTGAGCAGATTGGTCGCATGGTTGATCTGTACGTGTAACAGCAACTCGTTTTGAATCACTTCGTGCGCTAACATGGGTATCGATACATCACTTGACCATCTTGTGACTCGCATCTCATCACTCGATCGTGAGAGGTGTAAAGCAGAACTGCGCAGTCTGGAAGAACTGCGTGTGGACTTTACCGATGAGTATCTTGATTCTCTTCCGCTCGAAAAACTCCGGCACATCGTGCTGGCAGCGCGGTTACGAATGAGAAAGCGATAATCGTTGTGCGGTTTACCTGCTTTCCTGTCCGGAAATTGCTGAGGCTTTGCTATTATCGACGGATGAAATCCCGCGTGACGCCCCGGTAGGTCGGGTGGCGGCGGTATCAGTATCGCGGAGGTAGCGGCGCGGATTGACGCCAATGGCCTGATCGTTGTCAGCACTCAATCCGATTTGGGAATGTACGTAGAGCGGAGCATTTATCAGCAATTTTCCCTGAAAATATCGGATGGAAGCCGAACCGCCGTTGTCCCTCCATACATCAGGCTCGATCGTATCGCGAATGATCTGAGCGATCTCGTCGCCTCGTTGCTCAGGAGTCTTGTCGATCAAGCGTTGCGCGGATGAGGAGGTACCGCTGTTGTCATCGAATAGGCTGCGATCGTTGTCGCTTCCACCGCTACGGTCGCGTGAGGAACCACTCTCAAATGCTTTGCTGATATTGAAATCAGGGGCGCTGATTTCTCCAGGCGCGTGCAGCAGATCTCTGATGTCGTAGGATCGCATCACAAGCTGTTTGTTTGCATCGTCTCGTGTCATGATTTCGATATAGGACGAACTGGCCTCGAAGATCAGCGGAAGGTCAGAGGATGTCTGCGTCATGAGCAAGCCGAGAACTTGTCCAGCAGGTACGTTGTGAAGATCGAGGTTGATCAGAGCATTGGTATCGATGCCTTGCTCCTCTAGTCCATTCCAGTTAACGACAAGCGGTATTCCTGTCGTGTGTGACCACCAGATGAAAGCTTCTTTTGCGGGCGCTTCGATTTTTACTTGATCGATGCGGTCAGCGAGTCGTCGCACAATGGGTCGCTGATCCGATGGACCGCTACGCACACCGCGGATCTCTTCCGCTGGCTGTGTGGTCGGAGGAGGGGTTTCCGCAAAAATCGATTGCACGTACCCCCCTGACACAAGCAGCCAGATCACAGCGGCCAATCGTGATATACGAGGAGGCATGAGTGACTTTCCAAACTGATATTGCTGACAATCCAACGATATTGTCGGCAGCGTGGTCCACGACTTCAAGAAATTTGACGTTTTGTGAATTCGCGGATCTGTCGTCGCAGTTCTGTCGCGGATTAATGAGCAGCCGCCCACGATTTAATGCTTGGAACCACGATTTCCTGCATCAGTATTTTGATGCATGCAGCAGTCGGAATTGCCAGCATCATGCCGAAAATTCCGCCGAGAGTACCGCCAATCAAAACCGCTAACAGGATTGAGAGCGGATGCAGGTTCGTTGCCTTGCCCTGTACCATGGGTTCGATGACCCAGCCGTCTAGAGATTGCGCAGCGACATAAACGACAGTCGGCCAGATCACCACTAGCCAGATGCTGAATGGTTGGCCGCCGCTGATACGGTCCACCCACGTCAGTAAGATCGCGGTCGGCCAGGTCACTGCAGCTGCGTATGGAATCAGATTCAGGACCATGGCGATAATGCCCAGCAAAAGCCAGAACGGCACGCCGGCGATCGCCCAACCGATGGTAAGCACGGTTCCGAGTATGAGCGATTGGAGAAGCCTTCCACGAATAAATCCTGACACAGACTTATCCATCTTGGTGAGAATATCGAGAGTACGCTCACGATTAGAAGCGGGGATGAATTGTTTGAACCACTGCACGATACCTTCGAACTGCCAACTGAACATAAAAAACGAAAACAATACAAGCACTACCGCGATCAGAAGGTATGTCATCAGACCAAACGTCGAAATGATGAGGCTGATACCGAGGTTCAGTGATTTGGAAAGCACTCCCATAATCTGTGGCCACTGGAAGGGGAGAGCTGCTGGCATCGTTGTAACCGTGGGCTGCGGTGCGGGCTGCGTTGCTTGAGTTGCCGCAACCTCGAAAGCATCGGACAGGGTGGAAGCGGGCTGCGTATGTGCTACCCCGCCGGTCATTTCCTGTGCCCGTCGCTGTAATTCTTCAATCCAATGTCCGATGTGTTGACTCGCACTGGCAACGTAGATGTCGAACTTGCTGAAAAGTCTTGCAATCTGATCCACCAGCAGCGGGCCCAGATAGGCCAACAGTGCGGTGATTGCTCCCAACAAGATGATGAGAATGATCCCTGCGGTAATTGGTCGTGGAATGCGGGCCCGACGATGGACCCAGGTGATGAGCGGATTGAAAGCATACGCAAGGGCAAGCCCCATGAGAGCTGGCACCGTAATCGCTCGTGCGTGATAGCCCACATCAAGCACCAAGAAGACGACTGCGATAATCAGGAGATCACGTACCCAGCGGATTTGCCAGAGATGTCGGTCGCTGGTTCGCGTCTTCGATGGAGAGGTAGAGGATGGTTCCATGCAGGAAGGCTCTTGGTAATTCACGAGGTTAACACATCCGGCGTTTACCCCCGTGATTATGGGCTATTTAATATAGAAAAATACCTGATCGCCAATGCTTCCGAATTGGGCCGATTTAACTTGAACCGATAGTCTCTGATGATCGAGCGTCAATCGGGTTACTTTTTGCTGTTACGGCGCTTGAGCCTCATTGCGGTTGGAATCCGCGCCAGTCTCGACCAAAGCGACACGCGGTGTGATGTACACAAGGTTACTGTTGGATCAAAGTTTGATAATTCAAATCGTTCGAGTTGTGCGAAGATGCTGTCGCCGAAGATCGCCGCTGCCCTGTTGCCCGAAGGCGGGAGCGACTTGAGCCAGCCCGTACCGCCGTGGTAAAGGGTTCGGATTCGTTCGCATTGTTGCTTCATCAGTGAGGACCAGCACTGCGCGAGCTGTCCGTTATCAAGCTGCACCTTCGAGAGGTTTGACTGTTCCTGCGGCGTGAAGAGAGCATCGAGATCCGACTCCGTGAGATTGTGTCGAATCAGATCTTCGAGAGGAAGAATAAGTCGGCCTTGCTTCCAATAGGTTGACGTATAAGGCAACCTCGCAGCAAAGTGCAATGCCGTCGCCCACGCTGACAGTTGCGCTGCTTCCGTACCCGTCAGAGGTTCGGGTTTAGCGCGAAGAACCAAAAATGCCAGCGCAGCTTCAGACTCCGCAAACGGAGTAATGGACAGTCGTAGTCGATTCCATGTTGCAAAGCGGCGCGTCTCGAGAAAGGATGAGAGACCATTGACAATGCGATCAAAGTATTCACGAGGCAGATCGTATTCCGCAGCGATGGTGCTAAATCCGTCCAGTTCCGGTTTGCCGCTCACCTGACCCGAATAGAGAAAATCTAGGACCGCTGCGCAGACGGCTCTCCGGCGTTCGGGGGATTCTCCGCCACAGCTCTCGCATCCTCCTGTTGCCGTCTCACCCATCGCCAGTCGTTTTGTGCAGTGGTTGTCGGGTTCCTCATTTGTACAAGGCTTCCCGTGCTCTTTGGCATGCGGATCCACAATTTCTACGAGTTGCCGCAAAACCGCACGGATAACCATGATTGCTGCACGGTCTTTGGAGGGCAGAAAGTGTGTTGCAAAAAACAAGTCCGCTGCCTGTGTACGGCAAGCCTCCCGCGCAGCGAGATACTGAGTTCGGTTGATGAATGCAGATCCGGTTGTTGTCACATTATGATTTTACGGGTTTGTAAGGAGAAGGACACGGAGCGAGCTGTGTGCTTTGATCCAACCGGTGTGCCGCTACAATCCCGCCATGACTTCGATATTTATGCATCGCTTCGATAATGGGCTATGGCTCCTCGCTGAGCCGGTACCGGGTGCGCAGTCGCTGGCGATGTCACTGTTGACTCCAGCGGGGTTATCCCGCGAGCCTCAGGAGCGACAAGGCGTCGCGCCTTTGCTGGCGGAGATGATTAACCGCGGCGCAGGTGACCTTGATGCCCGCGCCCACAACGATGCCCTTGACTATCTGGGTATCAATCGAGGCACCAGCGTTGAGACGCATCACCTCAACATCTCCGCCACGATGATTGGCTCTCAGGCTAGTCGAGCATTACCGCTGCTCTTTGATATGGTCCTTCGTCCGATGCTTGCCGAGTCGGCACTCGAACCCAGTCGAGATCTGGCGTTGCAGTCACTCGATGCGCTTGATGATGAACCACAACAAAAAGTATTCATTGAACTGCGGCATCGCCACTACGGCGAACCTTTCGGTCGTTCACCTCTTGGAAAACGAGAGGATATTGAAAAAGTATCCATTGGTGATGTGTGTTCATACGCAAAGACAGCCTTTGTGCCGAGCGGATCCATTCTCGGCTTTGCCGGTAAGTTTGACTGGAATGAATTAAAGGATCAGGTTGGAGATCTTACCGCTGGCTGGAAGGGCAGCATCGAACCATACGATACTCCATCACGCGGAGCACGCGGTTACACCCATCAGACCGCAGATACCACGCAAGTACATATCGGCTTGGCGTATGACGCACTGCCGGAAACCGCAGAGAACAGTATTTATCAGCGTGCCGCAATAGCGGTTCTCAGCGGCGGTATGAGTGGTCGTCTATTCACCGAGGTGCGTGAGAAGAGGGGACTCTGTTACTCGGTCTATGCGTCCTATACGGCTGGGAAGACGCGCGGTTCCGTGTTCAGCTATGCGGGAACCACTGCGCCGCGGGCACAGGAAACACTCGATGTCCTGACGGGCGAGATACGCAGATTGGCGGACGGCATCAAGGAAGACGAATTCACCCGTGCCATCGTCGGCATGAAATCCCGTTTGGTCATGCAGGGAGAATCGACCCATTCCCGCGCGCATGCGATTGCGTTTGATCAGTACCTTTTTGGCCGGCCACGGTCACTGGATGAATTATCAAAGCGTGTGGATGCAGTGAAATTGGCGGACGTCAACAAGTTCGTTCTGGAAAACCCACCGCCGCCGATGACGCTTGTCACAATTGGTCCAAGTGCTCTCGAATGGAAGTTAGGTTGTGAACGGAAGTCGTAATCTGTGGTCAAAATTGGGATCTGATCTACGTTCTACGTTTTCGCCTTGATCAGGGATATTTGATTTTCCAGCTGTCGTGCACCTGATCATCATGGGGCCTTGTATGCGGTTGCTGATTACAGCCGGACCAACCCGCGAACCCATCGATGCGGTACGGTTCATTTCGAACCGATCGAGTGGGCGTGTTGGTATTTCGCTCACCAAATCTGCGAGCGAGGCAGGTCACGAGGTGATGTTGTTATTGGGGCCTGGTCCTGCGACTCCGGCGCTTGGTCCGCAAGTGAAAGTTCACCGCTTTGAAACGTCTGCAGAATTAAAGCAACTGCTTGAAGCGCACTGGCGTGATCATGATGTGCTCGTAATGGCTGCTGCCGTCGCCGACTATCGACCGTTAATCGTTCATGAAGGCAAACTTCCTCGCACGACGGCCGGCACGTTGACGATCGAACTCCAGCCAACACCTGATATCGTGGCACTGATGGCCGCATCAAAGCGAGTTCATCAGCGCGTGATTTCGTTTGCACTTGAAGAACCTGCGAATCTTGAAGCCCGTGCGATTGAAAAAATGAAACGCAAAGGTGTAGATGCAATCGTCGCCAATCCGCTTGAGACCATGAATGCCCATTCCATCTCACCCGTCTGGCTCGCCTGTGACGGCAGCCGTGATGCAGGTGGAAGAATGAGCAAGGACGAATTTGCTCGGTGGCTTTTAGAAAAGATCAATACACTGCTTTAGTGAATACCCTCAAGTATGAAATATCCAGCAGTGTCGAAAGCAGATAACCAGCCGATCATTCAAATGCCCTCCATAGCTTGCTGATTTTAATATTGGCACTTGCACAGAATCAGACATATTCAGGAATCCAAGATGTCCATACGATTTCGTCAGATTCATCTCGACTTTCATACCGGCCCAGCGATCCCTGATGTTGGTTGTGATTTTGATGCGACGGAGTTTGCACAATGCGCCAAAGAGGCACACGTGAATAGCATGACGCTGTTTGCCAAGTGTCATCATGGCCACCTTTATTACGACACAAAAAGCCCCGCTCGACATCCCGGACTCAGACACGGGCTTGATCTGCTGGGTGAGCAGATCGAAGCGCTGCACTCCGTGGGGATTCGTGCGCCGATATACATCAGTGTTCAGTGCGATGAATATGCCGCGAATACTCAACCCGGCTGGCGTGCTGTCGCAGCCGACGGTCGGCTCGTCGGCGGGGGGCCGACTCAATCCAACTCATTCGGAGGATGGCATATTCTCGATATGTCGAGTCCATATGCTGATTACCTGGCGGATCAGATTGTCGAGGTCTGCAAAAAGTTCAAGCCGGTGGATGGAATGTTCCTCGATATGTGCTGGGATCAGGAAAGCGTCTCGCGTTATGCGACGGATGGCATGCTCAAGCTGGGACTGAATCCCGATGAAGCGGTTGACCGCAAAAAATATGCCCACCACGTTGCGCTGGGCTATATGGCCAGATATAAGAAGTTGATTGAAGATCAACACAAGGGGAAGAAAATCCCTGTAGTTTTTAACAGCCGGTCGCTCTCAAATCTCGTTGAGGAAGCGAAATATCTGCGCCATGTGGAAATTGAAGCGCTACCCAGCGGCGGATGGGGTTACATGTATTTTCCGATCAATGTGCGCTTCGCACGAAATTTCGGTCTGCCGACGCTCGGTATGACCGCGAGGTTCCACAAAGGATGGGCGGACTTCGGCGGGCTGAAGACCGACGCAGCACTCCTGTACGAGTGCACGCAGATGCTCAGCCAAGGCTCGCAGTGCAGCGTGGGTGATCAACTGCATCCGCGAGGCATCCTTGACAAGGCAGCGTATGAACTGATCGGACGTGTGTACTCGCATGTCGAAGCATGTGAGCCTTGGTGCAGTGATGCCAAACCGTGTGCGGATATCGGCGTCATCTTTGTGCCGGAAGATGGTTTTCAGGTGCGTCCTGGTGGTGGAATTGAAGGTGTCGTTCGTGCATTGCAACAGTTGAAGCATCAATTTGATTTTCTACCTCCAACCGGATCACTGACGGGATACGACCTGATTATTGTGCCCGAATCAGTGAAGGTGGATGCAGCTCTGACGAAGAAGTTAAAGGCACATCTCAAGGCAGGTGGATCATTACTCGTCACTGGTCATGCTGCACTCGATGAAGCCGGTAAGCCGATCATGTCGGAGTTGGGTGTGGCATGTTCCGGTGTGTCACCGTACACAACCACATATTTAAGATTCGATCGAGCGATCCAGAAAGGAATTGCCGAGGCGGATCATGTCATGTATGAGCAAGGTCTGCGGCTTACTCCTCTTCGTGGATCGGAGTCGCTTGGTCGTGTCGTCGAGCCATACTTTGAGCGAAATTGGCGTCATTTCAGCTCACACGCGCAGACCCCATACGACAAGATGTCGCGTTACTCGATTGCGGTGCAAAAGGACCGAGTCATCACAATCGCCTATCCGATTTTTACCGCTTACGCATCTCATGGAAACCTCCCGTACCGTCACCTTATTGCACAGGCGATAGATCGGTTACTGCCGGATCCGTTATTACGTGTCGGCGGGCCGAGTTTTCTGGAGGCTTCAGTGCTCAGACAAGGCTCACGCCACATTGTTCACCTGCTGAGCTTTGCACCACAGAGAAGGACACAAAATCGGGATATTGTTGAGGATCCCACGCCAATCATCGGCGTGCCGATATCGCTGAAGCTGCCCCAAATGCCGCAGCGCGTGTATCTGGCACCCGAAGGCAAGGAGATGGCGTTTACCTATGAAGCTGGTCGTGTTTCGGTAAAGGTGACCCATGACCGCGGGCATGTCATGGTGGTGTTTGAGTAAATGATGTAATCACTCACTAACAGCAGCGTGACGTATCCAACCGATTTCACCACCGCTTAAAGTGCTCGCGGACGCACTTCCAGATTTCCTTATCTTCGTTAATCAGACACCAGAAACAGACGCCTCCCAGATCCATGGAGTCAACTGTTACCAGGTGGCTCTTGGTACTCTTGGCGTCACTCACCCACATTACATGCGGGTGGCCGTTTTTGTCCGTGTAACGAATTAAGTTGACATCCCAGTAGTAACACCATCCTCGGCCGATGATGCTTTCCTTTTCTCGCTCCGCGATCCATGGGGCATCGTACACCTGGCGAGACTGACTCGGATCAGTCATGTCCCAATCTACGGAATAGGTCGGCAGGCCCATGATGAGCTTGTGTCTGGGTACATGAGTCACCATATGGGTCATGCAGTCGCGTGCCCACGGTGCGGTAGATGTAGGCCCAATGTATGGTGACGGCGGGCAATACATGTCGTATGCCATGGGCCTCAGATGGTCGGCATGTTGAGCAAGTGTGGCCGCATCCCAGAATCCGATTCCAGTCTCGCGACGTGCTTCCGGTGAAAGTGCGTAGAGGCAGATGCTCAGCATTTTATTTCGCGCATGCAGAGCCACAGAGAGCCGGCGAATAAACTCGTTAAAAACGTACCTTCCCTCACCCGGCCAGTGTTCAAAGTCGATATCCACGCCATCAGTTCCGACAGCATCGCATTCTTCGACCATGCGATCGATCCAGCGATCAGCAATGGTCATGTCTTTAAGCAGGCGGTCACCGCAGTTTTTCCAGGAACCGCCGTAGTCATTGAGTGTGGATACACCCATGCCGTGAAGTTTTTTTGCCAGCTCGCGTCGCTGGTCGGTTGACCAGTCACGCGGTAGCGAGCCATCACCCGCAACACCGCCGCACATGAAAATGACCTGATCAAAGATATCGTGATATTCACTGACGGTCTGGATCGCCCCCTCCGCGTGTTCCTTGACCATCCACGCGGAAACAAGTCTGCGGGTCTTGCTTGGACGAAAGATGAGATTAGTAGCGGTTGTTGTCATGATTTTTATCCCGTTGAAGAATGGTGCGCCCAGCTTATTCCCAGGATACGGCGTACAACACGTTATCAAAACAACATGTAAACGATTTTCGTAGAAGAGGAGACCGCTTTGCGCGTGTGGCGTTAGGCTCCGTTACGATGTTCTTCACCCAGACTTCCTGGACGATGAAATGGGTTTTCTTTCCCTACCCGCTGCACTGTTTGCTGCTGCGATATTCATTCCGCTGCTGGTGGCGTTGTATTTCCTCAAGCTCAGGAGGAAGCGCGTAGCTGTAAGCTCGACTTTACTTTGGAAAAAAGCCATCCAGGACATGCAGGTCAATGCGCCGTTTCAACGGCTCAGGAAAAGCTTGCTCCTGCTGCTGCAATTACTCATTCTTCTTGCGTTACTCGTTGCTTTTGCGCGACCGACTTTTGATCAGTCTGCCAAGCCCGGCCAGCGAATGGTAATCCTGATTGATCGTTCTGCTTCGATGAATGCGACTGATATCTCTCCCACACGTTTCGCGGAGGCGAAGCGCCTTGCGCTTGAGCTTGTGGATGGTATGGCCTCATCGGGTTCTTCAGAAAATGGTGGGGCAATGGTGATTGCCTTTGGCCGGCGGGCGCAGATTGTACAACCCTTCACCAACGATCCATCTCTGCTGCGTAATGCAATCAACGCGCTTCAGCCATCTGATGAATCCAGTCATATAGAGCCTGCTTTGCAATTGATTCGACGCGACGCTGCTGAGAGTGTCGCAGCCAGCGAGCAACCACTGGCTGTGTACATTCTCAGCGATGGCCGGCTGTCTGACCTCGACAAGCTCAAACTTGCTGGAGCGGATATTCGGTACACACCGATCGGCGGTACGGCTGAGGCTGTGCATGGCGTGAACAATCTCGGCATTGTTTCTCTTGCCGCACGACGCGATCTCAAACGACCCGAACTGGTTCATGTCTTTGCCCGGTTTGCAAATTACACAACAAGTAACGTTCCGATTCAGGTGACGCTGCGCGTTGATGACAAGGTTGTGCGAGTCAGTAATACCAGCGTTCCCGCACTGACAGCAGGTGGCGACAGCAAAGTAGCTGCGGGTGAACCCGGCAGTCAATCCATGCAGTTTGATTTTGATCTTGCCGGTTCGGCACTGGTTGAGATTTCACACGACCATAGTGATCAACTGCTTGCAGATAATGTCGCGAGGTTAACGGTCGCGCCGCCGAAACGGTTGCGTGTCCTGATGGTGTCGGAGGGAAACCGATTTCTAGAGCGAGCGATTCGCGTGCAGGGAGTCAAGTCACTGCGGATGATGCGACCAGCCGACTTCGAAGCTCAAAACCCATCTGCCCTGCGGCGTGGAAGCTGGGAAGGTTCAACGGAGGTAGAAGGCTTCGATGCCTTGGTATTCGACCACTACGCTCCCAAGGAAGTACCCAAGGTGGACAGCCTCTATCTGGGTAGTGTGCCTCCAATTCCGGGTCTTAAGCTGCTGCCGCCCCGTGATAGCGACCCGCCGACACAACACATCTTGAGCTGGGAAAAGGATCATCCGCTGCTGCGATACGTTGCCTTGGATGATCTGGTGCTTGCTGACGCCGGTCGACTTTCCTTGCCTGATACCGCGGAAGTTCTTGCAATGGTTCAGAGTGGCCCGGTTATGGCTGAAATTAACGCCGATGGCGTACACCACGTTGTTACCGCCTTTAATTTGATCCATACGAACTGGCCGATGCAGGTGAGCTTCCCGGTATTTATCAGCAATGTGGTGCCTTGGCTGGGGCTCGGGGGACAGATTGAAACTGGTTTGAGCTACCAGGTCGGCGAGGTCGCGATTGTGCCGGTGCCAGGTGGCCAACGATCTGTGGTTTATTCGGGTCCGCTCAAGCTGCGTGCATCGGTTAGTGATAGCCGTGCTGTATTACCAATTTTTGAACGAGTGGGGCTTTACACAGCTGAAAACCCAATAGAAAAGCCGTGGGACAAACTCCCGGTAAACCTCACTGACGCAGCAGAAAGTGACATCCGCACCGTGGATAAACTCGATATCGGAGGTAAGACGGTTCAGGGTGAAGCTGCCTCAACGATGGCGCGTCGTGAAGTCTGGCCGTGGTTCGTCTGGGCAGCACTGGCAGTGCTGGTGGTGGAGTGGATTGTTTACACGAGAAGGATGCACGTGTGAATAGATTGGCGGAATTGTCGTAGTGAATACGCTCAGTGAATTTCGTGATTGATCAGGAATTCTCGATCGCAACTGACGGTGGTCTTGACGGGAATGTAGGCTCAGCTTGACGATGCTTCCATAGTTCGATTCACGGCGAGATTCGCGGCATCTTTTGTGTCTGCGAATTGTCCAACCAGCTCGATCTGAAGCTGCGTGATTCTGAAGCCCAGCTCTTTTTCGAGATCGGTCAGTATGTGCTGGGGGATATTTTTCAGAATGCGTTCACCGATTGAATCGGGAACATCAGTGACGGTGTCAGATTGAGCGTCGCGCAAGTGGAGGTGGTTATGCGTGGCGGCATCGTATCGTGTTGAGCCACCACGACCGAGAAGTTTTTGCGCCAAACCCGCACGACAAAACGCCTCAAGAGTGTTGTAAACGGTGGCAAGGCTGATGTCCTGCTCACTATGGGCGACTTTCTGAAATAGCTGGTCAGCCGTCGGATGTGATCGAGTGGAGATCAGTGCTTCGTACAGTGCTCGCCGCTGCCGCGTACACCGTAAACGGTGGCGGGAAAATAATTGCTGGATCTGATCTGTTGTCACGTGAGTGGTCATGGCAGTTCATCCGAGCAAAAAACAACTTCAAGCATCCGCCCGACTTAGTGATCGAGACCGATTGCCAAGCGATTAATCGTCAAAGTATAGACAGGAAATGTGGTTATTTGTAGTGAATAACAGCGAAATCCGTTGTGATTACCGGGTCCGTTAACGATATGGACCTCGGATCTTGCCCCCTTCAATCTCTGCGTTTCCCCTAGATCTTTTTCTTCCGCTAAACTCCTCGCCATGGCCAAGACCCCGATGACATATGCTGGCAGCGGCGTGGACCTGCAGGCTGCGGATCGCGCTGTGGAGTTGATGGAACACCACATTCGACGGACATTCGGTCCGCGTGTTGTCGGTGCGTTTGGCGGCTTTGCCGGCCTCTTTCGACTGGACTACAACGAAAAACTCTTCAAACGAAACTTCAAGGATCCCGTCCTCGTTGCCTGTACCGATGGCGTAGGCACGAAAGTCAAGCTCGCCTCGCAAATGAAGATTTACGATACCGTCGGCCAAGACCTCGTGGCGATGAGTGTCAATGACTTGATCGTGCAAGGTGCGGAACCACTCTTTTTTCTCGACTACATCGCGCTGAACAAAAAAGAACCTGAGCTGGCTGCGCAAATGGTGCGGGGTGTCGCGGACGGCTGCGTGCTGGCTGGTTGTGCGTTATTGGGTGGAGAAACCGCTGAAATGCCTGACGTGTACGCTCCGGGTGAGTTTGACATGGCTGGCTTTGCTGTGGGTGTTGGTGAACTCAACCGCATCATTGATGGATCCGAGGCATCACCCGGAGATGTGATACTTGGTCTCAAATCCAGCGGAGTTCACTCCAATGGCTACAGCCTAGTGCGTGCAATCGTGAAGGAGGCGGACCTTGATTTAGATCAGGTTTATCCAGACCTCGACCCGCATCAGACCCTTGGTCGTGTGTTGCTGACTCCGACTCGGATTTACGCACACGCAGTGGTTAACGTGCTCCGTCGGTACAAGGTGAAGCAGGTTGTCACCTCCATGGCGAATATCACTGGCAGCGGCATTCCAGGTAACGTCCCGCGCACACTTAATCCGAAAATCAATGCAAAAATCGACCGTTCAACCTGGCAGGTGCCGCCCGTGTTCCGATTCCTTCAGAAACATGGCAACGTGGAAGAGAAGGAAATGTGGGACGTATTCAATATGGGTATCGGTTACGTGGTGATCGTCAGGCCGGCATTTGCTGAATCGGTAAAAGAACAATTTGAAAAGCTCGGCGAGACGGTGCATGTCATTGGAAAGGTAGTCAGGGGGAGTGGAATGGTGGTGTGGGCGTGATTTGCGGCTCAACCTTCACGCCGGTGATTAATCATGCTCAAGATTCATCTTCTCGCTTGTGATGGCGGAGAAGTTCGGAAATTGCTTGGGTCTATCGCAAGCTCGCGTAAGCGTGATTGGGTTTTCGGCCGTCCGAGAAATCGGTGTATGTGGGTTACCCCTTCTTAACCGACCGCTATAAACCGACGATGAATACTTCAACGGCGTTTCGCTCGACTCGCCGGTGGAGGAGGCATGTCCCCGCATAATCTGATGCGATCTGTGGTATTTCGGCTCGTCTTTGGGCTGGTGCTAGGCGGCGTGGCTATCTCTGTCGGCCTGTGCCTGCTCGAATTGCGCAATGCCGAGGCCATGCTCCAGATGGACGTGACTCAACGTGTCGGAATGAGTGTGCGCAATATCCAGAGCATCTTCAAAGATCTTCTGGGTGAGCTCAAAAGCAATGAAGAGATTAAAGACGCGCTGGATGTGTTTACCAACGATCGTGCTGTTCGTGCAATCCGGCTGACCGGACCGCAGATGACGGCTGTTGAGGTGGGTAACTGGCCGGACCTGCTCAAGAACAATGCCGCAGTCTGGATCTTTCCGGCTCATGGCGTGGCACGGGGGAACGAGATCGACCTTAATCGTTTGACTCGTGTCTCCGCGCCATTCAAGGCGGGTGGGGGTGTCGTCACGCTGGAGTTGCTTGTGGACGGCCCATCCGAACGGGCAAATGTTCGCTCAAACGTCATGACCAAAATGTGGAGTCAGGCACTGCTGCTCTCGGTCACTCTGCTGCTGGGGTTGCTCTTTCTGAGGCGGTTGGTGACCGAACCATTGTCAAAGGTGATGCAACTGGTCAGCAGCAGCGCGGGAGCCGAGCCGTTTTACCGGCTCGCCAGTGGTCGGCGCGACGAGTTTTCTCGTTTAGCGGAGTCGATCGGCGGCATGCTGACGCGGATCGATAACACCGCGGAGCAACTCCGCAATCGCGAACAGGCATTTCAAAATCTCTACCAGTTTGCCCCAGCTGCGATGGTCAGTCTGGATGGAAACGGGAAAATACTCGAAGCAAATTACCGCGCAGCTTCGCTCTTTCAGACCGCCACGGAACGCGAACTGATCGGTCGAGGCATTCTTGACTTTCTCCGTGCGGATGACCGCGGCCTGTTGCGTCAGACCATTGATCGACTTGAACTCGATCAAGCTGCCCGATGTGATCTGCGCATCGTCGTGGGAGCCAGAACGATTGACGTTCTTGTCGAGTGTGCCGGTGTGCGGAATGCGGATGGCGTACTCCAGTCGGTGCACCTCTCTTTTCTAGACGTGAGTGAATCCAAGAAACTCCAGAGACAGCTTGCGGATAAGAGCCACCTGTTGAATCTGGTGATCGACCATATTTCTGCCGCCATCCTTCTGGTCAACGAGGAGGGAAGGATCGCAGCTCATAACCAGCAACTGGCAGTTCTGCTCAAGCGGCAGTCAAGCGAATTGATCGGTCGGCCGTATGACCCGGAAAACTTCTGGCGGGAGTTAGGAATTGTAAAACAAGACCTTTTTGTCAATCGCTTGCGTCAGATAGATGCAGATGACAATCGTCCCGCACAGGAACGATTCGAGGCACGTGTGGGTACCTTTTTATTCCAGGGCGTGCCGGTGCATGACGCATCGGGCAAAGGAATCGGCCGCCTCTGGGTGGTCCAGGAAATCACCTCGCAGGAACAGAGCCAGCGGTTGCTGGAGCAGCAATCCAGCCAATTACAAGCTCTCAAAAAACTTGGGCCACAGCTCAGCGACGTGTCGGATCCCAAGACACTTTTGGAGAGGGCAGCATCGCAGCTTTTCGAAATTTTCGGCGTTGAAGCCCTCGGATTGGCGTTACGGCATCAGGACTCAGAGTCACGAAGTCTTCAGATACTCCATCGAGGATCAGGAGCTTATCTACTCGAGCCCAATCGCGCGCTGGTGCAGGCTGTTGAGCGGCAGCTCATGCCGCAGATTTTGTCAAACCAGGATGTTTCATTTTGGCCGGAGTTCCCGCGGGGCGCAGCATGGGGTAAGGTTTTCGCCCAAGCTGGCCTGACGTGCTTGGCTGGTGGACCTCTCCGAGCGAGTACTGATGCGCAGGGCGTGCTCTGGATCGCGCGACGTGGTGGCGAGCGTCTGGAAAAACACCACATCTATCTCCTCGAAGCACTCGGCCCCGTCGTAGCCGCCCGCCTCGAAATAGCTCATGTCCGTGAGCAGATGCGAGCGGTTGAGATGAGTGATGTGGTCACCGGTTTGCCCACAGGCAGATTTCTTGAGTTGGAAATGCGCAAACTCATCAATCGTCCAGGCAGCGCATGGGCATTGGCGATTTTCAACCTCGACCACTTCCGCAAGATCAACACGATGATTGAGCATGCAGCAGCCGATGCGTTGCTGGCTACCATCGCGACCAAACTCCTTCAAAGCACGCGGCGTGACTGTCTCGTCACCAGGCTCAATGGGCCGACATTCGCAGTGCTCGTGCGCGATACTGGCCGAGAGCAAGTGGGGTCAATGGCTGAGCGATTACGGCAAGTCGTAGCCACCTGTGGTGTGTCCCTGCCGGATGGATCGACATTTCCGATCACCGCCAGCATCGGTGTCGCGATGTGCCCAGAGGATGGATCGGGTGGCAAGAGCCTCTTTGAGCTTGCTACGGCCCGTGTCGAACTCGCCAAACGTGCGGGACGGAACTGCGTGGTCAGCACCGGGACCACGGAACAGCGGCTCGCTGGCTGAAACCGCTGCCCTAAGAAGACGATTCCTCGAAAAGAGCAGCCAGAGTGCGGCTCCATATTTTCTAAGTCGCCAGCAGGTCGAAGTTCACGTATTGCATCTTCTCCATTTTCTCTATTTGGATAGTTCAACACCTCATCGACGAGGTTTCGCTCCATCGACATGTCCTGGGATGCGCTGGCGCTGTCGTCGCAAGAGAACAATCCATAACCATATAAAAATAAGACACTTAAGATTTAATCGCGTGTCGTGGAATTAACAGGCATGTTGCGGAAAATCTACATCCAGCCTGTCCTTGCAGAATCGGCATGATGCCAATTCACCGACTTTCCCCGCGATAAGTGTAGTTATAGACGCTGATTACAGAATCTTAAAAAATAGCGTTCATCCAGTTGGCGGTCTGGCAGGGAGGTTGTGATAGACTCGTACCTTCGTTGTTGAAGGGGGAGCTTCAGAACCATGGATGAGACGACTTTCCAGAACAAGTTGGCGGAACTGATGGGTGAGATTTCGACCCTGCCGAAGGCGGAGCGCGAAAAGCTTACCGCATTGGCTGAAACGACTCAGGCCCGTCATGAGAAGCTTCGCAAGACCGTGAACGACCTTCAGGAAAGTCTGGACTATCTCCGGCTATCGATTAAATACCTGGTATTCGATCTCGAGGCGACTCGTCGCGAAAACTCGTATCTTCGCAAGATGCTTGAGCAGGATCGCTCGCACGGCAGCGAAGGTTACGAAACGCACTGATCCCAGCTGGATTACCAACAATCAACTCACGCACGGAAGCGGGTGCCTTTGAACAGGGCACCCGTTTTCGTTTTGCAGACGAGTGCAGCTTTTATAGGTTTCCAGGCCAGCCTGGAAACAGAAACTTCCCATCTCGAGAGATTACCTGCCCATCCACCGTAATGGTCCCGCCGCCAGCAGGGGAGCGCAGATCACACACCATGTCCCAGTGCAGACCACTTTCATTGGTGTTGCCGCTCTCGGGATAACCTGCACCCACCGCTGCATGAAAGGTCCCACCGATCTTTTCATCGAAGAGTGTGTTCTTTGAGTACTCGGTGATGTTGTAATTGGTGCCAATGGCAATTTCACCAAGATTTCGAGCACCGGCATCTTGATCGAGCATCTGGATCAGAAAATCTTCGTTTTTACTGGCCTTGGCGTTAACGACCCGACCGCGTTCAAAGGTCAACTCGATGTCATGCACTTCGCGGCCGTGGTGTACAGCGGGAAAGCTGTAACACACGATGCCGTTGACTCCTCCATCCGCCGCATGGAGATTGGGGCCGGTGAAGACTTCACCATCAGGGAAGTTTTCATGGCCAGCACAGTTGATCCAAGTCGATCCTTCAACGTTGACTGTTAGATCGGTACCACGTGCTGTTTGGAAACGGATGACTTTTTTCCCCTGGAGAAACTCACGGAGTTTTTCCTGTGAAGCATGGATTTTTTTCCACTCACCGACGGGGTCAGGCTTGTCGAGATGTCCCGCGTTGAAGACAAAGTCCTCGTATTGTCTCAGGCTCATCTCAGCATCCTGCGCACTGGCGAGGGTGGGATATAGTGTGCCGCACCAATAGAGTTTGCCGGGTTCGTCCGCCTTTTTTGCTGCCCGGTCCATGAAGATCTTGAAGATAGGCTTGCGTGCCGCAGAATTGATTCCTTGACGTTTAGGATCGACACGCGATAACCCTTTGGTATTTGTCTCAGCCCATAGACCGATCGACACATCGATGGTCTCCACTTCATGGAGTGCGAGGGGACTGACATACTTGAGTTGATCTTCGGTGGCGTGCTCGAAGAAAAACTCACTGATGGATTCTGGAGAAACCTTCAGAAAAGGATGTGCCCCCACCTCCAGGCATCGTTCATAAATAGCCTCCATAAGAGGCAGACCGACAGGGTCGCCGCTGATACGGACGATTTGTCCTGCCTTCACTCCGGTGGAGTATTCAACGAGAACCTGGGCCAGTTTGTTGAGGCGTTGATCGCGCATGAGGACTCCTCTGATAAAACACGAGTTTTACCTGAGAAAGAATTCCGCTGCCAAGGCGCCGCTTGAATGAATCGAGCTAATGGCAAAAAAGAGAGTGTTCCAGTTATGGTGCCCTGAAATCAAGTAGGTAGGAGGGGCATCAGGTCGATATCACCTGAGTATTCCAGGAATCCCCCGAATCCATTGAAAAAAGTACGTTTGTATCGCGTCGTATCGCAGGAAAATAGGTAACCGGCCACAAAAAACAAAAATATCTTGCCTCCGTTACATCGCGAGGATAGCGTTGAATCCGGAGGAGACACGGCGGAAAGGGCACCGCTTGGCGGGATTGGAGACAACCGAAGCATCGGACGAAAACGCGCGTCCGGGACGCAGACAGCCTGCTGCGATGCCCGGAGCAGACACATCGGCAGATTCGCCCTTCGGTGCCAGCCTGGAACCTGTTTTACGACGAGCCTGCGGCGGACGGCTTTCAAGCGTTTCCTGGTTTCGTACCGATTGGCAACGTGGCGGGGCTCTGACGGGTTACGCCTCGTATCTTGATGAAGATAATTCCGCCCAGCCAGCCGTGGTGAAACTGCCGGTCCCACCGGGTGAGCGACAGTGGCTTGAGCGACTTCAGTCTGCTGACAACCTCGTACCCAAGCTATACGCGCACGGAGAGGCCCTCAACGGCTATGACATGGCATGGGTTGTGATGGAACGTCTGCCGCATGGTCCCTTGGGGCCGGCATGGGGTGGTAAGGAATTTGATCTGCTTATCGAAGCTGCGGGCCGGTTCTATGTCGCAGCCGGAGAAGTTCCTCTCTCAGGGGATTTACCGCAACGCGATTGGGAAAAGATTTTCCACGAAGCGAGAGAGAACATCATCAAGGAACATGATGTCGCCCACGAACAGCGATGGAAGACCGCTCTCAAAAAGACACATCGTAAGCTCAAAGAATGGATCAAAATCTGGAACGATCGTCCAATCGATCACTGGTGCCATGGTGATTTACACTTGGCTAATGCGATGACGCGGCATCCAGCACCGGGTGGACCAGCCGTACTGCTGGATTTTGCGATCACCCATATCGGACATTGGATCGAGGACGCGATCTATTTCGAACATCTCTTCTGGGCACGGAGACACCGTTTAGGCGGTCGCAAACTTTGTAGCCAGATCGCCCACGAACGAAAGAGATTGGGATTACGTGTTGATCCCGATTGGCCGCGACTGGCGTCGGTGCGACGTGCACTGACAGCAATGACGACACCAGCGATTCTGAATCTCGACGGTGATCGTAACCATGTAGAAGCAGCACTTGAGGTGCTGGAGATCGAAGTAGGTTAAGGTTGAACCCTGGAATTTGTCCCGTTGTCGGCAGGGTACTGTGATCGTAAATCAAGGGAACATTTGCATAAGCAGCTTGGAAAGAGCGCGGTAATTCCTTAACGGTACAGCCGGTTTTCCCTCTTTGATTACCTTTCCTACAATACCCAACCTATGGCCGCAACCGATACACGCGATCAGACCTTCACCCAGTCCTTTGTTTTACAGAAGCCAGAGTCACCAGCAGGTGTCCCCGGCAATGGCAGGACGACGACGGTCTCTGATGTTGAGCAGGAAGACGTTCAGACTGAGGAAATGCTCGTCAACATGGGGCCGCAGCACCCTTCTACTCACGGTGTGTTGCGCGTTGTGCTCCGTACTGACGGTGAGATGGTTCTCGAAGCAATCCCACACGTCGGTTATCTGCACCGTAGTGCGGAGAAGATCGGCGAAAACGTCGCCTACTACCAGTACATTCCGTACACCGACCGTATGGACTACCTGGCGGCGATGAACGAAAACTGGGCGTTCTGTCGCGCCGCGGAAAAAATCGCAGGAGTTGAGTTACCACGCCGCGCCGAATGTATCCGCATCATCATCTGCGAGCTTAACCGTATCGCGTCTCACCTTGTATCGTTCGGCACTTACGGGCTAGATATCGGGGCGTTTACTCCGTTTCTCTATGCTTTCCGCGAACGCGAATACATCCTCGATCTTTTTGAACAGGTCTGCGGCGCACGCTTGACCTATAACTTCCTCACGATTGGCGGTTCAATCCACGACCTGCCCGCTGGATACCTGGAAAAGGTTTCTGAATTCCTTGACTACTTTGAACCCAAGATCAAGGAATACAACGATCTGCTCACATGGAACAAAATTTTTATCAAACGAACCGCCAACGTCGGCGTCATCAGTAAAGAACTCTGCGTCAAATATGCACTGACCGGCCCCGTCATTCGCGGCAGCGGTATTCCTTACGATCTTCGTCGAGATAATCCATATTCGCTTTACCCAGAGATCGATTTCAAGGTCATCGTCGGTGACGGTGAGCTAGGCACTCTAGGCGATTGCTGGGATCGCTACATGGTCCGCATGAAGGAAATGTATGAGAGTGCGAAGATCATCAGGCAGGCGATCAAAATGATTCCACCTGCGAGTGACACGGGCGATGGGCGATATCGTGTCAAGATGCCCCGTGCGTTCAAGCCGCCTTTGGGTGAGGTGTATGTCGAGACCGAAAATCCCCGCGGCGTACTGGGCTTTTTCCTTGAGAGTCAGGGTGGACCCGTGCCGTATCGCTGTAAGGCTCGTGCTGCGACATTCTGTAACCTTGCGGTCACAGGCGAAGTCGCTCGGAATGTCCTGCTCGCTGACGTGCCTGCAATCATTGGATCAATCGACATTGTGATGGGACAGGTGGACCGTTAACTGATCTGCGAGTCGGCCTCACAACGGTACAAAGGTGACGACCGCGCGGTTGATTCCCAAATTGAGAATGTCCCGGGCGTTGAGCGGGTTCACGATCGTGGGTACCCATAGCCCCGCACTCTCGATTGGGACGCATTGTTGCATTTCCAGATCGAGCTGCAGGATGAGACGAGCAGAGAAGAAGTCGCTGCCGAGATGGGCAAGTGCACAGCTCGCGATAGCGTGACACCAGTTGAGCCGAGGGATATCGGTACGGTTATTTGAGTGGAAGAAAGCGTGGATGCTGAAGGCCGTGGTTATACACGAGCATCAGAGCAATGAAATCAATTCAGCTCGACTCGCGTAAGTATCTTTCTCACTTCTTTGCCGCCCACAACATTCCTCGCAGCACAATGTCTCGTGCTTCGGGGACATCGAAGTCCTTGTACGTATGTCCCCATGCTGCGTAGAACACGTTTCCTTTACCCCATGTTTTGGTCCAGATATAAGGCATGACCACACCGCTTTCCTCGAAGGTGATGGTGCCCAGTACGTTGTTTGCTGGATCGACGTGGAGGTAGTAGCGCTCAGTATTGGTAAGATCGAAGTCTTTGAGACCTCGCGTGATTTCGTGGCTCTTATCAGTGAGTTTAACTGTGTAGCGCGGATAGAGGTTTCCCGGGTGAGCAACCCATTGCCCACCGGTCATCCATTGGTAACCGGTATTCATGCGGAATGAGTCGCACATGCCGCCGTGAAATCCCGCAAGTCCCACTCCGTTAGCAACAGCCGCACTGAGGCCTTGCTCTTGTTCGGGTTTGATCTGACCCATGGTCCAGATCGGAACAATGAGGCTTAGTGACTCCATCAAGGTTTTGTCAGCGTAGCTATCAAGCGTATTGGAGACCTCGACCTCGAATCCCTTTTCCCGTAATAGCGGTACAAAAACATCTGCCGATTCTTTCGGCGTATGCCCATCCCAGCCGCCCCAAACAATGAGAGCCTTGCGAGCCATAAACTCCGTCCTTTTTTGGAAAGCGAGCATAATAGCAGAACGGTTTTCATATGTGTCCCGTATGGCAACGGAAGGATTACTCAGTGATACCACATCGACAATCGTCCTGGAACATTCGACAATCTAAACATGTCTCACCAGAACCTCTGGGCACCGTGGCGTCTTGATTATCTCCGTTCGCTTGACCCGGCAGTTAAGCCACCAACAGCCATCGATCCGCCACGTTGTTTTCTCTGCGACGCTGCGGTCGCGGAAGCTGGATCGCCTGAAGCGAAAAATCGACTCGTTCTGCTGCGTGACGCGCGAGGTGTGATCATCCTCAATCGCTATCCTTACACCAATGGCCATCTTCTGATAGCGCCGATAGATCACATCGGGGACCTGGCCGATCTTGATTCCGTGCAGCGCAATAGCCTTTTTGAGCTGGTGGCACTGGCGGAGGAGCTTCTAAGATCAACCATCAATCCGCAGGGTATCAATGTCGGCATCAACATCGGCCGTGCCGCCGGTGCGGGTGTTCCCGGTCACCTGCATGTCCACGTAGTGCCTCGCTGGGCAGGTGATGTGAACTTCATGGAGACGGTTGGCCAGATTCGCGTGATTCCTCAGGCCTTGGATCAAAGCTATGAGCATCTGGCGAAGGAGATTCAGCAGATATCAAAGCAGATATCAAAATAGAGAGGCGATAACTACGAAGTTTCGCAACAGCAGTTGCTGCTGTATCAGGCGGCAGTCGTCTATTGCTGAAGTACGAAACAATGGATCAGATTTACGCAGCAGACTTTGGTTCAAAGTGAATGCCGATCTCGTGGCCGTAGTCTTTCTTCGTGCAGCGTGCAACGCGACCGTAATAATCCATGCCGCGTTCCGGGCCGTGAGGCGGGACAAAGACGACAATGGTAGAGTCCAGTGGCAGCGCATCCTGACATACGGCACCGATTCCGCAGTCAGACATGTTGACCAATTGCAGGGAGCGGATTCGCTGGAGTGTGCCGTCCGCAGGGTCCGCTTGGCTGACCGCAGTGGCTCGGCCTGTTACCGAATATCGCTGGGCACGACGCTGCTCGAAGCGATAGGTATCGCGAGGTTTTGACGGCGGGGCGGAAGTGTCAACGAGTTTTAAAATTGCAGCGGCCATGTTTGGCTCCTGACTTTTCCCTCACTCATCCGACATCGGCGAGAAAGGAACACGGATTAACCAGCTTGCCCGAATTACCTACATCCAACAGATCGCATTCGCCACTTAAACCGGCCTCCGGATCGTCACGCGGCCGCGTCGCTTTAGTGGGGGCGGGACCGGGGGATCCCGGCTACATCACCGTGCGCGGCATGGAATTGCTTCGCCTGGCCGATGTAGTCGTGTTTGATGCTCTGGCGAACCCGGTTTTATTGGACGAAGCACCAAATCACGCCGAATTGATCGATGCCGGTAAACGGGCAGGCGATTGCAAGCTCACCCAGGATCAGATCAACGAGTTGCTTGTTCAGAAGGCCAAAGAGGGGAAACTGGTCATCCGGTTGAAAGGGGGGGATCCCTACTTATTTGGACGTGGCGCGGAAGAAATGATGTACCTGGCGCGGCACGGGATCGGTGCTGAGGTTGTACCCGGTGTTACCTCTGGAATTGCTGCACCGATGACGGCTGGTATCCCTGTGACGTATCGCGGACAGGCAAGCACTGTGACATTGATTGCTGGTCATGAAGATCCTGCCAAGGGTGTTTCGTCGATTGATTACGCAGCAGTGGTCTCTCTGATCCGATCCGGAGGTACAGCATGTTTTTACATGGGGATCGGACGTTTGGCGGACATTGTGAATGAGTTGAAAAGTTGTGGGCTGGCCGAGGAAACGCCAGTTGCTGTAGTGCAATGGGGTACCACACCACAGCAGCGCAGTCTGCGCACGACACTTATCAATGCCGCTCGATTAGTCGAAGAGTCTGGACTTGGTGCTCCGGCGATTGTTGTTGTCGGGGCGGTCGCAGGACTTGAAGCTCCTGGTCTGGATTCCTTCATTCGTCGGCCGTTGTTTGGTCAGCGCATTTTGATAACTCGTACGCGGCAGCGTGCTTCCGTACTGAAGAAAATGTTAATCGAGCAGGGGGCGTTGGTGCTTGAAGCACCGACCATCGAAATCGTAGAGGTGAGCCAAAAAGATTCAGAAATCATCAATGAGGTTATTCGAGGTGTTCGTGATTATGACTGGTTGATCCTTACGAGTGTCAATGGCGTTGCTGCGCTGGGAGACCGGTTGACGGAATTGAAATTGGATGCACGTCACCTCGCTGGTGTGAAGATTGCGGCAATAGGCAGCGCAACGGCTGATGATCTGCGGACGAGGCTCGGCATCCGTGCCGATCTGACACCGGCACGCTATGTTGCCGAATCTCTCGTTGATGAGATGCTGACGAGAGAAAATGTGCAGGGGAAAAAATGTCTGCTCCTGCGGGCGGACATTGCGCGGTCGGAATTGCCAAGATTATTGGAAAACAAAGGTGCGAAGGTCACGGATCTGGCTGTCTATCACACGAAGTGTGCAGATGGTTTGCCGGTGAAAGTGCTGGAAGCACTGAGAAGAGCAGAAGTGAATTGGATTACGTTTACCAGTTCTTCTTCAGTCAGGAATTTGATTGAGATACTTGGCTCTGAGCGAGCACTACTCGAAAAAGTTCGCCTTGTGTCAATCGGACCTGTAACAAGCGAAACCATTCGTCAATCAGGACTGCAAGTTTCGCTGGAAGCCGGGCAGTCTGATATCGAAGGTTTGGTGAAAGTTCTCTGCGAGGGAGCGCGATCAAAGTGAGTCTGTGCGGGTGAAGTGGTAACCCTATCTCGTGGATTTCTTACGGCCACTCGAGCAGCCCGAATAGTCGTGGATGGTGGTAGTTCTGGGAAGTACCTTCCCACACGGAAAACCAGTTCTGAAGGTAATTGGGATTATTCGATGCCTGCCCACGGAAGTTACGACAGAAGTTGACAGGAATTTTGGTGCCTTTAGCAGGTACGCTTGGGAAGGCATCGTACGGAATGAGTACTTCGCAAACCCACTGTGCTGCATCACGATTGATAGTGGTTTTGATGATGGGGCTGGCATTCCATGGCGAACCTTCGCCGTTAATTCCCAGATCTCCGTTGGGACAGGCGGTAGCGAAGTACTCCCCCTTCGCGTTGACGATGAGTTGGTGGTAGTCCGTTCGGTTGCCGTCAATATCGATAAAAATTTCGATGGAGTCATCGTTACACAGCTGGGCGGAGCCTGTTACACGGGTGGTGATGAGCTGCGCAAGGTTTGGATCGGAGTTAACGAAGGCGACGTAAAGGTAGTCTTTGCCACTCACCTGCGTTTTGCTTACGTAGCAATATGTCGCAGGGTTGGCTTCAGGCGGAGTGCCCGGTCCGTGGATACGGAAACGGCCGGTCTTGAAACTGATCGCAGATTCCTCGGTGGTGACACTGCCATCGACTTCAATGCCTCGCTTAGGCTCGCTGCCGGTGACAGCCAGAGTCTCAAGTTTTGAAGGAATGCGGGCTATGGGAATTCGCTGTCCCTTGTAGTCCGTAAATTCGGTCTTGGTTGGCTGGAGCGCAGCGAGAACATCAGCCCGCTGCGCGGATAGATCGAGAGTGGGTTTTTCATGCGGTTGGCGTGAGAGTTGATTGGCGTATTTCGTCGATGCGGTACTGGCCATGTCGGCGCGTGTGACACTCGCCCGGACGACACCCATGTCTGCGACTTGCTTGATCTGTTCAGCCTGCTCCCGTGTGTATTTTCTTTGGATCGGCGATGTTTGTCCGAGCTTTTGACGCTCCTGCTTGAGAACCACAGGGGTGTCATTTATTTCGATGTTCGCCACCGCGCGCAACATCGGTCCCGCATCTTCCACGGTTCGGTCAAGCTCGGATGGCGGAGGCGGCAGCGCGGGTGTTGAAGCATTTCGGATTGTGTCAGCAGTCAATTCTTCGATTTTTGGAGTTTCGGTGGGTTGAAGATCGCTGGGCTGAGGGTTTTCTGGAGTGTTAAAACTTTTTCTCTGTACCTTCGCCAGCGAAGTCATTGATTCTCCGGCTGGGATCAAGACTTGATTATTGATGGTGACTTCAAGCGGCGGCTGGATGGACTCAAAAATATCGTTCGAATTACGAAACAGGAAAAAGCACGCCAGGAGGAGCGCCGCGATAACAGCACCGAACACTCCAGCACGTCTGGTGCGGATGCGGTCGCGCCAGTTTGGGCTGGCGTTGAGATAACCGGTGGGGATGGTGCCCCCACGAATCAAATCTCTGCACAGGTCGTCAACACGTACATTGCCCTTGCAGTCGCGTGCGCCAGCCTCTGCTGTAGAAAATACAAAATGATGGCAACCCAGCGAAATGGTATCGCCGAAGCGAATAGGTTCGCGTCGAGCGAGCGTGTGATTGAGATAGACACGTGATCCTGCCGCAGGCTCAATGATCCAACTCTCGTCACATTTCTCATATCCACCTGCATGGTCCTTGGTATGGATCAGTCGGAAGGCTTTCCGCGGTGCGAGTGGATCAAGCACGACAAGATCACAGGTGATCGCCGACCCAACAATGATTTCAGTGCCCTCGGTGAGCAGTTCACAGGACTGAACGCCTGCAACCTTGCCCACAAGTTTGACCTTCTGATGGTGATCAGAGACCGCGGCAAGTGGATCGACTTGCGGAGCGGCGGGAAACGGGAGCGAAGTTCGTTTCTTATTGCGAAACATGAGGGCTTAGCCAGTTCACACGAGGATGCGATTCCTGAAACAGAGAACTACTTCAAGGGCGCGGAGTTTTTGGCGACAACATCCCAGCCGAAACGCACGAACCCTGCATCCCGTACCGCATCCACGACGGCGGCGAAATCCTGGACAGGCAGCGTCTTTTCGATCCTCAGCGATACCTGTGGGGCGTTCTTCGGGTCGGCGATTTCAAGCATGGATGCACCGAGTCGATCGAGCGACGGTACTAAGTTCTCGTTCAGGCGCAATTCGGGCTTGCCGTCCTTCATGAAGTAGCTCACCACCAGCGGCTGCGGCTGTTCCTGTGATTTCACTCCGCTCGTGGATTCCGGGAGGTTCAGCTCAATCTGGTTAGGTTTCACCAGAGCTGACGTGAGCATGAAAAAAAGAATGAGCTGGAATACGACATCGATCATCGGCGTCATGTCGATTGATCGATTATCCACCAGTTCATGTCGTTTATGTCGGAGCGATCTCATCGCGCAGCTCCGACAAGAGGTTCCACGGGGTTCGACACAGCGGGGATAGCACCGCGCGACGGCGTGTGTGTCATCGTCGGCAGGACAGGCTGTCCGGAAGACTTCTTCTTGTCGATCCATTCCCGAACCTCGACAAGGTAGAGGTCGAGAAAATGCAGAACCTTGTTGGTCTCCTTACGGATGTGTTCCTGCGCGACGCTGACGGGTATTGCGATAAACAGGCCGGCGAATGTCGTAATTAGCGCAGTGTAGATGCCGTTCGCCAGAAGTTTCGGGCTGGTATCGGCTGTTTGCTCGATGGTCATGAAGCACACGATCATGCCCTGCACCGTACCGATGAGACCCAGCAGCGGAGCAATCTGGATCATGGTGGCGATCCAGCCGCGAGATCGCTCCATGGAGGTCATTTCGTTGAGGATTTCCTTCTCCGTCGCATCTTCAATATCCGTTTGTCCCGCCTGCACACGGAGCAGACACTCCTGCATCACCCGGCCAATGACACCCTTGGTCTTCGCGGCGAGGACTACCGCTTTTTCCAGGCTGTCTTCCTTGAGCGCGGATCGCAACTCGAATTGGAATCGATCCCAATCAACCTTGTTTTCACGCAGGAAGATGAATCGCTCAATAATCAGAATGACAGAGACGATGGCGACCACCAGAAGCGGCCACATGAATAGACCGCCTTTTTGAAACATGTCAACGAGAAATTTGATGTGATCCACGGCTTTCCTTTCAACTCGTCAGGAGTTCTCGATCATGGCTGCGTCGGTGACTGACGCTATTTCTTTTCGATTTCTTCAATGCGACGTTTAGCGATAGCTCGCCACTTCTCACTGGCCGGTGAGGGCGGATTTGTTGCCGGTGCTCCAGCGACCTCTTTGAACTTGGCTAACGCGGTTGCGGTGTCACCTAGTGTCGCGTAACACTCAGCCGCACCACACGCCGCCGCATCGGGCCATTCGTTGTAGGGATAAGCAGCGAGTACGGTTTCATAGTCAGCCAGTGCGTCGGCGTAGTCTCCCGAGGCGCGGGCGCATTCAGCTTTTACGAAATAGATCACTGCTGGAGCGAGTGCAGCACCTGAGGCTTTGGGATCGAGCTTTTTTTCGTTAGCTGCGAAATCATCAGCAAGTTTGGTTGCAAGCTGACTCGCATCACGAAGCTGGCCGGCTTCGTGTAGTGATTGGAGAACAAGAGCACCCAGTGTGTAGCGAGAAGCCTTGTCCGCAGGTACTGACTCCAGGAGTTTCGTTAAACGATCACGGCCAGCAGCATCGATCTTTCCCGCAGCGGCGATTTTTCTCAGAGAACCTGCTGCAGCCTCAAAATCTGCATCATCTTTGGCAGATCCAATGCGGCTGAGCCAGTCAGCCAAACCCATGTCGCCGGTACCGCTGGAAAGTCGCAGTGCTGCGAGTTGTGCATCCACCTGGGACGCGTAGGGTTCGGGCAACTTGCTCTTCTGTGTTGCAGCACGAGTGAACCACTTTTCGGCGTCAGAAAACTTTTTATCACGTTCGTAAGCCACCGCTGCTTCGTAGGCATAGCCAGGAGTATCGCGGTAATTGTCGGCAAGCTCGGCATACATCGAGGCTGCCTCCGCATATTTCTGTTGGCTATATAGCGATCGCGCCCAGAGTTCGAGACTTTCTCTGGTTAACTTCGTTTCTCCATTGAGGAGTTTGGCTTCAGCGGCAAACTCCGAAGATGCCTCTGCATATTGATTCATCGCAAATAAAACTCGCGCTAACCGATCGCGCAGATCAGCTTCATCACCTGTTTTAAGATTCGGAAGCGATAGTGATCTCTTCCACGTTGCAGCGGCATTGGTGTAATCCTTTTGGAGTGCGTAGGACTGCCCCAGTAAAGGCAGCGTCGCTCGAGTGATGTCTTCATTAGGCGCACCGGCAAGCAGTGTGGTGAATAGAGTGACCGCAGTTGCGTGCTCGTTCAGTTTCTGCGCTAGCACTCCGCGGTTGAACTGCAATTCATCGAATGCTGATTTACCGAGTTTGTCCTGTGCTCCTGCGGCAGCTGAGATGGCATCAAATTCGGCCTTGGCTTTTACGTTATCACCCTGTTCGAGAATATCGTTGGCTAATTCGAGTTTGATGCGCAATGCTTCGGAACTATCGGGCTTTTGGATAATGAAGTCTTCGAGAAGTTTAGTAGCTTCTTTTCCTCGGCCGATTTTGCGGAGCGATGCGACATAGATAAGCGTTGCGGGTCCGTATTCCTCTCCGGACTCCAGGATGGGGTAATCATCCTTCATCGTTGCCAGCACAGCCTTGTGATCACCTTCCTCTGACAGGGCGAAGAGTCTCATGTAGAGCAGCTTGGAAAGCTGATCCTTGGGAGCGGTCTGGCGTGCGGCAGTGATGGCATCGATGAGCGCTTTGCGATTTTTTACCCCGCTGGCGTCAGTCGAGGCAGCGCGAATGAGCAGGATGTCAATCTGTCCACGTAGTTTTACCTGTTGATCTTCCGGGGCGTCAGCTACTGCTTTGGCTGCAGCGTCGAGCACCTTTTTGACCTCATTACCCCGACCGCTTTCCAGCAGACATTCCGCGAGAGCCAGATACGCGGCTGGCGGTGCGGACGGATTTTTCATTCCGGATATGGCGGCCTGGAGCGGATCAACTGCTTCCTTCAATTTATTTTGCTTGATACGCGCCTGGGCAATGACGAATGATGCTCGCGGCGCGTAGACGCTGTTGGCGGGAACTTTCGCTGCTTCAGTTTCCGCTTCCCCATAGCGGTTCAATGCAAGCAATGATTCACTTCGCACCAACAGGAGGAGATCATCTTTGATACTGGCGATGGGTTTGGCGGAGATAGCCAGAAGTTCGCTGTGCATGCCGAGACGGACGTAGAGATCAAAGAGTTTAGCGGTGAGAGTTGATGCGTCGGCCCCCGCTGCGATGGCGGCGTGGTACGCATCAAGAGCGGCCTTGTCCGGCTTTTTTGCGTACAGACACTCGGCGTACATCAGCGGAAGATTTTTCTTGTCATCTGCGGAGAGTTGAGCTGTGGTAACTTTGCCGTATCTCTCGATCACTGCGTCAATCCGACCTGCCGCGTAATCCAGATAAATCAGGGCGATGCGTGTTGGTGCAGCCTCAGCGGAGGAGGGATATTTTTCGAGCAGTTGTTCATATGTGCCGCGTGACTCGGTTGCCTTTTCTCCTACTTCATACGCTTGAGCTTTGGCGTAGAGATATTTTGCTCTCATGGTGTCGGAGAGATCGAGCTTTTCACGCTCTTCGATTTTCTTAATAGCAGCCTGCCACTGACCGGCGTTGACCAAGGCAGCCGCTACGTTGTACTGCGACTCTTCAGGATCCGCAGCGTGAACCTCAGCCGACAAACCTAAACTAAGCCACAGAAATATCGCAGCACCCACCCATATCGAAAATCTGTGGGCACTCGAGCATTTTGAGATCATGGAGCTACGGCTCCCGTGACATCAATGATGGCCTGGCCCTCGCGGATCACCGCGGTCCCGCCCGCAGGCAGACGGACCTCCTGCTTATGACGGTTGCGCACCTTCACTACGCCTTCGAAGACTTTTACCGTCACCGCTGTTACTTTTTCCTCACGACTGACGGGCCGCTCAGTAGGCAGACCATCGCCGGTTTGATAGGTAACGACCTGTTCGCTTCTGGACTCAACGCTGAATCGTGTCCCGACCACGATTACTTCGCCCAACGGAGTGATGACGGAGAAACGGTGACCGGGTTCCTGCTTGGCTACGTGTGCTTCGACGACGCCACGTTCAAGTTGGATGGAAGTGTCGCCGGAGAAGGACTCGGATATGGAAAACTGCGCATCTTTTTCAACCTGAAGACGTGAGCCATCACTAAAAAAAGTTGCGACAGGCTCGCGGGCTATCACGACTCGGCGAGCTGGAATCGGTTCGGTATCCGGGACGGTAGTGCCATCCTTAAACACCATCTGGCCGGTGTGCAGGTAGGCCGAAGTCGGCGCGTGATACATCCGCAAGCCGAGCATAACACCCATGATGAGCAGCGCAGCGATACCGACACCCAACCCCCAGCGACGGAAGCGCGAAGCGTGACTGGCTGGTTGTGGGGGTCGGATCAGTGCGATGATGTCCTGAAGGTCGTCAACCGGCTTGAGAAGTGCGGAATAACGATCGATAGTCGCTGGTGTGACTTCCGATTTCTCACCGATGAGAGCCTCAAAAGCATCAAAACAAAGCAGGCAGGCAGCAAGGTGTTCAGAGGGCTGCCACTGGGTGCCCTGATCCAACGCCTGTTGCCGATCACGAACTTCGGCCAGAAGTTGTTCCGGCGTGAGGTGTGTTCCCGATGCGGTTGCACGGCAAAGCGCATCAGCCAAGCGGGACAGAGATACATCATTCACAATGTTGCCACCCGCAGCATCGTCACCCGATTGCGGGCTGTCTGAGGCGGATTCATCGATCCGGCGGAGTTGCTCTTCAATTTGATCAAAATCGTCTGCCACGTCGTTCTCACCCTGATTGGCCTGCGAGACGGGTCTAGGAATCCATCCTCAAGCCGAATTGATCTGTTCCCCATTACAAGCGGTGACCTTGAAGGATTCGTACAAGTAAAAATCGTAAAAGACAGGCATATTTTGCTTTATCGAGCTTATTTGGAACGAAACCACGAGTAATGATGGTCTCCCTCGGATCTGTCTTAACCTCTTGATCCTCATGGCTCAAGGGCTTTATAGCAGGGGATTACCGGTCATCTGCCTGTAGTGGGATTGCGCATCTCGTCAAATTGACGGTAGTAGGAACTTAGGGCTTCATTCCACGAAGTGTTAAGGCATTTAGTTGATGAGCCTGCGGGATGAATAATTGATTATTCAATTTGAAAAGCTCTTTCAGTCGTGCTGCCTTTATCGCTAGAATCCAAGGTGCTTCCTTCCGGGGCGATAGCCGGAACCTGCACCTGTGTCAACACACTTTCTCAAGAGGAGGCCCAAAATGACTGCTGTATCAACCCCGCGCGTGGCTTCTCGTCATCCGGTTCAGGTTCGTCAGACCAGGATGCTCATCGATGGCAAATGGCGCGATAGCGTCAGTGGTGAGACATTCGAGACGATCAATCCTGCAACGGAAGAAAAAATCGCTGACGTTGCATTGGGTGGTGAAAAAGACATCGACCTGGCGGTTAGGGCTGCCCGCAAAGCCTTCGAGGACGGTCCATGGTCACGGATGGATGCCCGTGATCGCGGCAAACTCCTTAACAAGCTTGCGGACCTCTGTGAGCAGAATTTCGACGAGCTAGCCGCCCTCGAATCTCTCGATAACGGCAAACCACTGAAAGATTCCCGCGCTGCCGATTTGCCTCTCGTGATCGATTGCTTCCGTTACTACGCTGGCTGGGCGGACAAGATGCACGGGCAGACCATTCCGATCCGAGGTAACTATTTCTGCTATACGCGCAAGGAGCCTGTCGGTGTCGCGGGCCAGATCATTCCCTGGAATTTCCCGATGCTCATGGTCGCGTGGAAATGGGGGCCTGCTCTCGCGGCTGGTTGCACGATAGTCCTCAAACCTGCTGAGCAGACGCCGCTGACTGCCCTGCGCCTCGGAGAGCTGGCGATGGAGGCGGGATTTCCCGCGGGTGTCATTAACGTAGTACCCGGGTTTGGTCCGCAATCGGCGGGAGAAGCACTGGTAAAGCATGGCGGCGTGGACAAGATCGCCTTCACCGGCGAGCACCGCACGGCGCAGATCATCATGCGCAATGCAGCTGAGACTATGAAGCGCTGCACCTTCGAGCTGGGTGGTAAGAGTCCAAACGTCGTCTTTGCCGATGCCGATCTCGACGCTGCGGTTGAGGGCGCGTACTTCGGACTGTTTTTCAATCAAGGCCAATGCTGCTGTGCGGGCTCACGACTCTTTGTAGAGGAAAGCGTTCACGATACGTTCGTGGACAAACTGATTGCTAAGACCAAGAGTCGCAAAGTCGGTGATCCCTTTGACCCCAAGACCGATCAGGGGCCGCAAGTGGACAAAGCCCAATTCGACAAGATCATGAGCTACATCAGCGAAGGACAGAAGGGCGGAGCTAAGCTTCTCAGTGGCGGACAACGTGTCGGTGAGAAGGGATTCTTTATCCAACCCACGGTCTTCGGTGATGTGAAAGATGATATGAAGATCAGCACCGACGAAATATTCGGCCCGGTGTTGAGTGTGCTGAAATTCAGGGACGTCAATGAGGTCGTTAAGCGAGCCAATGCGACATTCTACGGCTTGGCAGCAGCGGTATGGACGCGCGATATCAGTAAGGCTCATGCGATCGCCAACAAGGTTCGGGCGGGGACGGTATGGGTGAATTGTTATGACGTGTTTGACGCGGCGGCACCGTTCGGCGGGTTTAAGATGTCCGGCATGGGTCGAGAACTGGGAGAGAAAGCCCTGGACAACTATACCGAGATCAAGACGGTGACCGTGGCTCTGGACGCGAAGTGAGCGATTCGTACTCGTTATTGCGCCAGTAGAGAAAACTCCAAAGACCAGGCATGGCCATGCCTGGTCTTTTTCCATCAACATCAGGTCCCAATCCCGCGCAGGGCAAGCTTGCTGAGAGCAACGTTATCGCTGATAGACAGGTAAAAAGTGATAGCGCACACCCAAGCTCATGACTGCCAGTGACGTGCAATGGACGCGGCCGCCGATGCCGACGGTGGCGTACTCATTATCCGTGGACGTGTGATCCCAGAAACCATCAGGCGATTGCCTGGTCAGCAGTAAGTCTTCGACGCGCTGCCGACCTTGTGCCTCCATGTTGCCATCGCGCTGAGTCATCGCTTGGGCAAAGTAGTACGTGCCGTGGTAGTACCACGCGGTGGGGTCAACCGGGGCCGTGGTGAGCCACTTCGTCGCGTCACGGACTTCGATACTGTCCTGCTCCCCGCAGAGCGACAGTGCGACGATTCCCGCGGCGGTCATTGCGAAAGCCCCTCGCTCCACCTTTGGTTGATAAGTGAAACATGCCGCCTCTTTATTACCGCGGCTGCGGCGTACAAACGACCGCTTGATGTACGCTACGGCATCGTCAATCGCTTCTTTGGGAACATCAAAACCGGCATTTTTCGCCGAGCGCAGAGCCATGACCTGCCAGATCGTGATGGAAAGGTCAGCATCCTTGGCAGTCGGCGTGTTCCGCCAACCTCCGCGAAAACTCGGATCTTTCTTGGGATGTTGTTGTGACCGCAGGATCAGATCGATCGCCTTTTGACAGCGGGTACGGATGAGTTCGTCTTGATCATCGTTGACACCCATGCCCAGCACTTCCGTGAGCATGAGCGTGGTAATGCCGTGGCCCTCCATTCCAGATTTGTCAGCCTTGCCAAAGTAACCCGACTTGTCTTGACGACTAGGATCAAGAACCAGCGCTAATGCCTTGCGTAAAGCTTCACCCTCGCGCGTCTGGTCCGTCGGCAGGTGGCCCACCGAGAGCATGGCCATAATCGAAAGCGATGTAAAAGCCGTGGAATTATTTTTAGGCGAGTCAGTAATGGCACCGTTGGGTAATTGAATGGAGAGGAGATAGTTGATGCCGCGAGTAATTGCGACGTTTGCTTGAGTCTGTGAGGTCGGTAACGGAACCTGCTCCGCGCCGGAAACGCTCAATCCCGCGAGCGATGCCCATGCGAGAGCAGCCAAAACAAAGAGAGTGGGCCGATGCTTCATTGAGGGCCCCCTGAGTTGGCCCGTTCCGCGATGGCTCGGAAGTAGGCGTCCACCTCCGCGCGGTACTCCGGCGAAACCTGATCACGTTGTGTCGCAGCCAAATCGCGTGCTTGCTTTTGCGTGAGCTTGCCCCACGTGTTGTGCGTCGATCTGGCAGCATCGGGCAGGCCATCACTGTTATTCAGCAGATCACCGGAGCTTGAGTTGCCGCCTCGGTTGCCGTTGGAGGAAGCACTTTTATTGGCAACGCCGGTTCCGAAAGATGTGACCATCCGGTCGTCGCGCATCGCCTGGGCCTGTGCTTCGAAGGCGGCCTGCATAGCCGCCGCTGCGCTGGGCTGGTCCGGCGTTCCCGCGGCTCCGCTCATGGTCCCACTGGTGGCGGAAGCGACACTTGATGGCGAGTTGCCAGCTACAGATTGGGGAGACGGCGAGGAAGATGATTCCGATGATGCGCCATTGGATGAGCCGGGCTGCGCGGAATCACTCGTTGATGCCGCTGTGCTCTCGGAAGGCACGCCAGGGCGGTTTGCTTGATCGAGCGCAGCCGCCATCCATTTTGACGCATCACTGGCCGGTTGTGCCGCAGCACTGATGGGTGACTTCCCTTCCGCACCGACATTCTTTGAGAGGCTTTGATTGGATTTAGAAGCGGCTGCTTTGGCTGTTGCGGCAGCATTACCAGCAAGATCGGCTTGAGCGCGCAATGCCGCCTCCGCTTTTGTCACGCTCGGCAGGGCTTGTGAGCCTGACTGATGCTGCACAGCTTTTATTGCCGCTGCCAATTCGTTATTGCCAATGGTGTCGGAATTAGAAGCTGCGGCTTTGAGTGCTGATGCGGCTTCTTTCATCGCGGGATCTTTCGCAGCCAGTTTTTCAGCGTTGGCTGCAGCGCGGGCGAGATCCTCTCCTGCGCTTTGAGCGGTTTCGTTTATCGCCTGCTGCCTGTTTTGCGCATCGGTTGAAGCGGGCGGCGTACTGCTTCCCAACGCTTCACCTAACGCTTTTTCCTCGGCTGTGGACTGCTCCAGCTTTCGCTGTGCTTCCGATGCTGCGTCGCTTGTGAGCTTGGTTAACTCATCCCGCATGACAGTATTTGTGCCGAGTTCCGCTTCGAGTGCTTGTTGGAGTTCATCGGCAGGCATCTGTGACATTGCTGCCAGCTTTTCGACCTGGCCATACATGGAATCCAGCGGCGCCTTGACTCCCAGAGGCTGTTCAGCAGCACGCAATAAGGGGCGGGTCAAATCAGGGTTACCCTCCGCGGCCTGTCGATAATGTTCGGCTGCTTTTCGCAGTGCTTCCGCAAGCTGACTCTGCTGAATTGCCGCTTCGTTTAGCTTTGCCTGTCTGTCGCTTGGCTCTTTGGCGGCAGTTCCTTTCTGGACTGCATCACGTGCTTGCTCCGCAGGTTGTCCGATCATCGCTCGTATGTCATCAGCATCTCTGGCGGCTGCACGCCCATCGGCTGTCAGCAAGTCGTGGTTATCCGCCTCATTGCGTAGCTCATTTAGAACAGACTCGATTTTCTGATCGAGATTGGTCTGGTTCGAATTGATCTCAACGGCATCCTTGGAAAATAATTGCTCGTTTTCCGCGATCTTTGCCAGTTCTCGAATGCTCGTTTCTTGCTGACTTACTGCTGCGGCGAGTTCACTTAATGATTCACTGAGCGGGGTTGTTTCATTCTCAAGGTCCGCCATTGCCGAATCAACGACGTGAATAACCAGCGGCTCAGACTGGCCGACACTTCCCTTGAGGTCGGTGGCATCGAGTCGCAGTGATATCTCATCACCTGGTTTGAGTTTCAACTCAGCAATGTTGACACGGGTGGCAATGGCATGCTGTTTGGTTGGTGGGCCACCCTGATCCTTCCATAGAAGCGATACGGCGTCCGAACTTTGCTGATCTACGCGGGTAAGCGAAATGCTGGCTAGCCCCACATCATCCTGAGCGAGACCTTGGATCGAAACAATCGCATCAGATGCGACACTCACCATGCCCACAGGCTCATTAATTTGAACAGTGGGACGCAGGTCGGGTTGCGCAATGATTTCGTATTGGGCACGAAACTTATTTTCGAATCCAGTATCGCGTGATGTGAGTTGCACGTCATAACGACCATTCGCTAATACCTGAATCCTGCCTTCCAGCTGGCGGGGATCTTTCGTATCCGTTACCAGCGGTACGTCCTCAGTTCGATCATCCCGGTAGATATGTGCAATGGCTTGCGATACAGGTTGGTCGGCAGTCATCTTTAGCAAGACGATTGTGCCTTCGATCGCAGACACGTCGCCATGTTCCTGACTGATTTGAAGCGCGGGTTGACGGGTATAGCTGGGAAACTCGTAGGTCTTATCAAATCTGACAATCTCCGGGCGAGGCTGGGCATTGAGTTTGAACTCACGGGAAACCGCATCGCCTGCACTGACACGAAACGTCACCGAGTCGCGACCAACGGGCAAGCTCGCACGATAATTCCCTGTCACGGCATCTTGCTGCATTGCCATCTTGCTGCTGGCCGATTTTCCTGCCTTGTACAAAAGCTCGACGTCATCCACTTTAGGACCACTGATGTGAACTTCGACTTCAACCGGATCATTCTGCGGAATCGGTGCGCCAGGATTGCTCGGCAGGAGAAGTGCGATGGAGTTGCTCGTGACACGTTCAAGATTGGTTAGAGGAAGAAAAGCCCGCGCCAACGAGATACGGAAGAAAAAGCCTGGAACAAGGCAGAGCGCGGCGGCAAGGACAGCCAGAACTAATGCAACAAGAAAGGAGCTGCGTACAAATTTTGAGGGCAGCAATGCGGCGACTTTTATATGAGCGAGTTTTTTCGCAACACGATCTTGCGTTAACTCACGAAATATTGGTGAGTCCCATTGTGAATCACCATTGCTGCTGGAGAGGTTCACAACGGAAATGACATCATCCCCCAACCACGGTTGAGCTGATGCGAACAGACGCGATATTCCTTTCAGCCCGCGATAGCGCACAAGCGGAGATAAGCCGTGAACCAGGATAAGGATTCCCGCAGCATAAATGACAACCGATAATCCGATACGAACCCAGTCCGGCATCACGATCAGTCGATCAAGTAATGCCACCCCCAACATTCCTGTGAGCACAACTGCGACTGTTTTCATTACCGCTCGGAACACAATCAGCAACCGCCACCGCCGTGCAAAAGCAGTAAGAAGCTGATCGGTTACAGGATGGAGATCGGCAGTAGGCATTATGTATGTAATCGGTCACATGCGCCCGGAATCGCGGAGGGCTTCTGCTGGTATAGCAGGGTTGAATTAGGTTAGATCATTCCCAGCTTTTTCCTCAGCATCCACTCAATTGACAATAACACCAGAAACGGCACAAACCAGCTCCAACCACGCCATAAAGCCATATGGTGTTCGACCACGCGAGTGCGGGCGAGGTTCCCGATCATTGGCGGTAATTTGCTCAAATCCTCCTCATGGACGAGTTGGCCATTCGTGCTTTCTGCGAGCTGCCTCAGCAGAACTTCATTGCATGCGAGGTTCGACATTTCCACAGAGGGCATGCCTCCGTGTACGGAAAAGCCCACACGAACCTTCATTTCCGAAGCAGGCAACCCCTTGACTTCGACGCCTACTTCATAGGAGCCTGCATCCAGAGGTGGGGTAACACCCGAAAGTATGCCAGTCTTATCGTCGGCACTCAGTGGGGTAGTTCCGATACGCTGGCCATTTCGATAGATCACAGCCAGAGCTTCAGGCTGCGCGACGGAATGTCCTTGTGAATCAACGATCTTCGCACGTATCCGGGCTGAGTCACCTTGTTCATACACCAATCCGCCGACATCGAGCGAGACGAATCGATCTCGCATGGCGAATGGTTGGTCCATGACGTGTGCTGCCACCTGATTCCAAAATCGTTGGTGATAGAGATCCGCGACGTTATAACGCCACCGCCAGGTCTCTTCGAATGCGTGATACCAGACACGACCCGCACCGAAACGCCATGTCACGATCAACGGCACCACGTTGTTCCCAACCATCCCCTCAAGCAGCGTTTCGCTTCCCGGTTGCGCGGTTACTCCGGCGGCCCAATGCGGCGGAGATAGGTTCGACCAGAGTTGCGCGTTGTCACTCTTGTCGGGCAGCAGGTGAAATGCGGATTGGTTTTCACCCAGCGAGGTAAGCCGCAGTTCTCGCAACATACCGTTGGTCTTGCTGACTCGCTTGATGGGAAACACGACACTCAGCGGCGAATTGATATATGGAGCGAGATGGCCACGTGGACCGTCAATGATAATCAGGCCGCCGCCTCGATCTCCGACAAAATCCCGCAATGATTCAAGATCATGTGCCTGGAATGCGTTGGCAGGTATCTCACCAAGTACGACGAGGTCATAGGTAAGCAGCGTATCACGATCTTTGGGAAACGTGCCCGGAGTCGAACCTCGCGGCAATGGCCCGGTAGGCAGCAACGGCGTGCCGAGCATGCACAGATTGACCTCCCATTGTTGATCGCGTTCAAAAAGATCCCGGAGAAATCGTGTTTCCCAACGCGGGCGGCCGTCAAGAATGAGGACCTTGCGTTTGTTTTTAATGATGCGGACACGCAGACTCGCCCGGTTATTAACCGCGGTGCGTTCGCCCGGCAGGCTGCTGGTAACAGCTTCAAGTTGCAGTGGAAGATTGCCGACTTCAATGCCCTGCGATGACAGACGATCGATTTCATGTTGTCCCGCCGCACGGATGGGAAAATCAAAGTCGATCTTCCTCTCACCGCTGCCCTCGGTAATCAATTTTTTTTGCCACACGAGAAAAGGCGTGCCGCCTGCTTGGGACGGGATGGAAAGGCTTAGTGTGAATGGTGTACCGGCGGACATTTGATCTTTCAGGACGATATGGCCGATCAACCGGTCGCCGATAAAGACTATTTCCGGCGCATCGGTTGAAACGACCGCCAGATCGGGTGGCGGTGATGTGTCCCCCATAGCAACAGTAAATAGCGGTAATTTTCGTCGTGTCAGTAATTGCACCAGTGTTGTCGGTCCTGGGCCATGGTTGTGCTGGCCGTCTGAAAACAGAATCGCAGCAATCGGCGGCTCGCCGGATCCTGGTTGCCCCAAGGCTTTTTCAATGGGTGTAACAAGATCGGTTGATGGAGCATTCGGCTCCGCGGAAAACGGACGATCGAAGCTGGGAGTTGGCTGGCTCGACCAGACACGGGGAGAATCTTCATTGTGGAGCGCGAAAACGTCGATCTCGTCTTTTTTATCCCGCAGCAGTTGCGCGAGCAGGCCATTGTCACGTCGAGTCAGCGCGATCTCGCCTCGTCGCCAACGTGACATTTCATCAAGATCGTCTGTTCGTATCAGTCCCAGGACACTTGCAATCGCCTTTTTGCGATCTGGATTGATCTGCGGATCAAGAGTTTTCATGCTCTGTGAGGCATCAACGAAAACGAGAATTCGACTCGATAGCGGAATGGTCTCCTCTGAGCGCAGGACCGGACCAATGAGCGCTAATAGCAGCCAGGTAACCGCCAGACCGCGGAGAATGGGCAGCAGCCGACTAACGCGGTCTCGTCGTCCGCGTACCTCGCGAAAATAAATGGCAGCAGCCAGCATGCCCAGCAGCAAAGCCAGCAGTAGCCCCGTGGAAAAGCCAAGTTCCCCTTGGAATTGCAGACTCATGCCGGGCGTTTCCTGGTGATCCATTGTTGGAGAAACAGCTCGACAAAGAGCATCGCTACGACAGCAATAAAAATGGGTCGCCAGATTTCGCGGCCAAACCGGCGCGTCTGATCGAGTGTTGAATACTCATCGCCTGACGAGATCACTGTCGCGCCTGCGGACTTTGCTAATGACGCGAGTTTTGATGACTCCATTGCCGCGAGACGGGATTCGTTCCTATTGGCTGAAACGACATAGGGAATGGAGTTTGAACCAACGATGAAGGTGTAGATTCCGGGTCTGGAAGTATCTGCGTATTTAGCTGAGATCAGGCCGTCGGACTGATCGGCGATGATTTCATGTTTTTGTCCCGTCGGATCGGACACGACTATCTTTGAATCTGCTGTCATTGAATCCAAATGAAGAATAAGCGGTGTACCTGTAGCGACGTTTCGTTGCGGTTGTGCGATGCTTATTGATGCAATGATCTCGCGCATCAGCATGACGTAACTTGAATTGAGCGGCAAAGAACTCCAGTCAGCATCACATGCGGTAGCAGCCAGAATTACCTGTCCACGACCAAAATGGCGTTCGACCAGAAACGGATCTCCATTCTCCAAACGAGCAATGACTTTTGCAGCAACCTGCTCGCTTTCAGGCGGTGATATTTCCAGCGCAAACCAACTACGAATATCCGCATCCGTAAGGTTGCCGTTTCGCGGATCGTTGAACAGCGTCAGTGCTGGATGATCGAACCTCTGTGCTGCGATTCGTGTAGCTCGCTGGCTGTTTGCAGTGAGGCGGCCCAATCTGGCAGGCAGCAGACCTTGACCATTCTCAAACAAGCGATCGTTGTACCACGATGCCTGTATGCGGTTGCCCGGAAAGATAATAAGCCCGCCTCCCGCACGAACGAATCGACCCAGCATTTCGATCTGTGTGTCGCTGAGTTGTCGTACGTTAGCGAGAACGACGGTCTTGATGCCGTCGAGAGCGCGAGGCGTCAGGCCGGGTGTCTCAACGACGCGCGGTTGAAACATGGAGTCGCTGTTTGCCAAGGGTCGCAGAGCCAGTGAGAGAAAATCAGTTTCACCTCGCAGCGGCTCCCGACTTGGCTCACCATTGACCAACAGAACCGGAATCTGATCGATGACTTCTGTTGAATAGAAAGCGGTATTGTCAACCGCGAGTGCGTCGTCATCAGTGGAAGCTTCGATCAGGTGCGGGCCGGGCTGTTCAAACGTGTGCGTGAATATCGCTTGACCGCTCTGACCGGCTGGCAATGAAAGGCGAGCCTGTCCACGCTCGCGTCCATCCACACGGAGATACACATGCAGGTCGGAATGCGAAGTCCCCCCGACATTACTGGCGGCGACACGAATGACGACAGGCCGGTTAACCACGTTTCGCGCGGGTGATACCGTAACAGCATCAACTGATACATTGTCGGCTTCTGTTGCGCCTACGTTGACCCAGGTGATGATGGGTTTCACTGGAAGTGCAGCGATCTGTTCCCACGCTGTCTCGCGGGCAGGAGCATCAGAGTCGCTCCAGTTTCCAGGCTGGAAATCACTCACGATCACGAGTGAGCGTTGTGCCAGCGACGTTTTTTTCAATATCGTTGCTGCTAATCCCAACGCTCGACTCGTGTCCGTTCCGCTGCCGTCACAAGGCACGGAATCGAGTTGCTGATTTAGCTTCAGGAAGTCCAGACGACCCTCACTTCCAAGGGTGCGTACTCCGCCGCTCATGAGTACGACGGAAGCCTCTGATCCAGCCGGGAGGCGGCTGAGAATAGCTGCCACAGCCTGCGTGGCTCGCTGCTGTCGCGTCACACCGGAATCGATGGCCTGCATGGAATAGCTGTTGTCGAAAAGAATCACCATCGCAGTGGGCGTATCACCCGATGGCGCGTGTGCGCCAGTGAGGACGGGACGCGCCAACGCGAGAGCCAGAAGAACGGGAATCAGCACTCGGACCAGCAGGAGCAGCAGGTTCTCAAATCGAAGTCGTCGTCGGCTGGCCTGAGCTGCGGGAATGAGCAGGTGCATCGCCGCCCATGCGATGACCTTGGGTCGGCTCTTGCTGAACAGATGGATCAACAACGGCAGCGCTGCTGCCGCAATACCTACCAACAGGGCAAGGTTAAGAAAGGTCATGCCCGCCTCGCCCGCAAAGACAGATATTTCGCCAGTGCATCAGCGTACGGCTGGTCTGTAATTAACGGCACGAGATCAATTTTCTCCCGCGCACATCCTTGACGTAGTTCTTCACGGAATTGCGTCAGGTTTTTGATGTAGGTATCGCGCACCAAAGCTGGATCAAGCAGTTGCTGTTCGCCGGGTCGTTCAATCGACTCAAATTTCGTCCACCCCGAATAATCAAACTCAATCTCCGCACGGTCCCAGAGTTGAAAAACGATCACATCGTGCCTGCCGTGACGAAAGCGAGCCAACGCGCGAAGCAATTCTGCGGTAGAAGTGAAGCAATCGGAGATCAGGATGAGCAAACTTCGTCGATGCAGATTGGGTGCAAGGCTGGTCAGCACCTTACTAAGTTCGGTTTCACCTGCCGGCTGACTTTTTTCTAATTCGTCGAGAAGGGTCCGCAGGTGGGCCGGACGGGCGCGAGGTGGTATGTACCGCCTTACTTTTGCATCGAAAGTCACGAGGCCGACCGCGTCCTGCTGCTGAAAGAGGAGATACGCCAGCGATGCCGCGAGTCGCACGGCATAGTGATATTTGGAATATCCAGCGACGTTTCGAAATCCCATTGACGCGCTGGCATCAAGGACGATCGTCGCTCGAAGGTTGGTTTCTTCCTCATATTCGCGGATAAAAAAGCGGTCGGTTTTGCCGAAAACTTTCCAATCCAGATGACGAATCTCGTCGCCTGCCACATAAGGACGATGTTGGCGAAACTCGACGCTGAAACCTTTATGCGGCGAGCGATGGAGACCTGAAAAAAAACCCTCAACCACCTGCTTAGCCAGCACGGAGAGATTGGCGATCTTTTGAAGATCGCGCGGCCGGAGGTAGTCGGTGATCTGAGCCATAATCGTTACAAAAAATTGAGTTCGGTTGTATCGAAGTACCGCGGGCGTCAGCCGCCATCCGCTGTCATCCTTAGTGATGATTGTCGTGGATTGTTCGATGATCCAGAACTTACATCACTCTGGCGGGGGTGCCGCGAGGGATGGCTTCGAGGATGCGGTCGATCAGCGAATCAACGGTCAGCCCTTCCGCCTCAGCGTTGAAGTTCGGAATGATGCGATGTCGGAGTACGGGATGAGCCATGGCTTCCACGTCCTCGATACTGACATGGAACCGTCCTCGCAGAAGCGCACGTACCTTGCCCGCCAGTATCAGTTGTTGCGATGCTCGCGGACCTGGCCCCCAATCCACCAGTGTTTTGACAAACGGCAGGGCTTCCTCTTCTTTGGGACGGCTTTTGCGCACCACATCGAGCACAAAATCCATCACGTGCTCAGGAACGGGCACCCGTCGAACGATCTGCTGGCAGGCCAGAATATCTTCACTGGTCAAAGCCTGTGAAATCATTGATTGCTGGGCACCCGTGGTCCGTTGGATGATCTCCCGCTCTGCTGCACGATCGGGATAGTCCACTTTGATGTGGAGAATGAACCGATCCCGCTGCGCTTCGGGAAGCGGGTAGGTTCCTTCCTGCTCGATGGGGTTTTGCGTTGCAAGCACAAAGAATGGTTCGGGCAGTGCGTGCGTCTTTCCGCCGATGGTCACTGAGTGCTCCTGCATGGCTTCGAGCAGAGCAGCCTGTGTTTTAGGCGGTGTGCGATTGATCTCGTCTGCAAGAATCATCTGAGCGAAGATCGGACCTTGTTGAAAAATAAGCTGGCGCTTCCCGGTCGCAGAGTCTTCCTGGATGATCTCCGTTCCAGTGATGTCGGCTGGCATCAGGTCGGGTGTAAATTGAACTCGGTGGAAGGAGAGAGCCATTCCCTCCGCTAGCGAGCGAACCAGCAGAGTCTTGGCAAGGCCCGGCACTCCTTCAAGAAGGCAGTGTCCTCGGGCGAGTATGGCAATCATGACCTGCTCAATGACCTCTTTTTGTCCGACAATGACCTTGCTCAGCTCCGTCGAAATTTTTTCGTACGCGGCGACTAGTCGCTGTGCCTGTGCCGCATCATCAGAGTGAGCAGTTTCAGAGGAGGCACGGGTCATAAAGTCTCCATGTTGAATTGGAAGCACTGGGATAGCATTCTCCCCTGCAGCGGGACGTTTGTCCTATTGCTTGTCATCGGGAAAAGACGCTTGCAACTCGTGATAGTTTCCACGGCAATCTTACGATTTAACGAAAGATCAGCCCAAAGTCAGCTATCAACCGAGCAGACCAGCAGGGGTGCAGGCAGAGATCAACTCAATTTCATGCAATTCAACAATGAGCGGAGTACGAAGATGACAGTTGATCTACAGTATTGATTACCGAGCCGGTAAGGTGATGTCCACCGCGGGCAAACTGACGAGTTTGACACGCAAGTGCCACGGCGGACTGCCGATCTCCTTGGAATCAAAGGTCGCGGTACTCAATCCTTCAACATGAGATGATCCCGTGCTGGCACCAACACTGACTCCGGTACCGAGTCCGCCGCTGCCGACACCGACGCCGATCCCAGTACTTTTTCCGCCTTTGACGGGCGGGTGGTAGATATTCACAGGCCGAATAGCGGTGCCCTCGGGCGTGATTATTTCCGCGCTCTGGAGGTGGTAGCCGTCGGTATCCACCTGCACCTGGACTTGATCCTTGAGCAGTGAGTAGTCAGCCGATATTCGCGCTTGCGGGATAGGCGCCTCAGGCTTGTATTGAAGGCCCCGATTACATCCCAGCAAAAGTAAGGACAGGACGCTGATAACGATGGCGTTTCGCATTTTGATTTCCCCGATTTTGCGAACAGTAGAACAGCACAAGAAAGGCTACGAACCATTCTATGCTTGGTGGCTCTGCACTTTCTCCAATAAACGCTGGGCGTTTCCGCCGAGGACTTTCTTTTTGTCCTCAAGATTAAGCCTGGAATAAACCACCCATCCCAACTGCTGGCGCGGATCGCGCATGGGGAGATCGGAACCATACATCACCCGGTCCACACCGGCACCTGCGGCGAGGTATTCGATGATCCCGCCCCACGAAGGCGTCAGCGTGATCTCCAGCATGAAGTTCTGATATTTCCTGGCAAGCTCGATTGTGGTATCAGCGATGCTGTAGTCTCCACCGCTGTGGAATGCGACGACGGTAAGGTTAGGCCACTTGGGACAGATACCGTCAAATTCGCCCGGGCTGTACCAGTTCACGGGGTGTAATCCGGCGTAAAGATGACGCTCATTTCCAAACTGCCACCACACGTCATAGCGTGGATCGTTGTACGGGATGCCGTAGCTTGGGTAGGGCTTCAGCCCCAGATAGCGGTTATCCGCATAAAGTGTCTCCATCTGCGCTCTCATCTGTTGAGCAGACAGGTGCATCACATCGAATGTTCCCAAGCCCCAGTAGAAATCAGGATAAGCATCAAGCGCTGTGGTGACGCACTGATTTCCCTCCTGAGCCTGGGCGCCGACGGTGCCGTTCCAGCTCATGATGCCCATGCGATTGATCCCCATCCGTCGCGCCAGATTACGAACTCCGCGGGGACCGCCATCCCACATCGTGTAAGCGGCACCCGCGCCTTGCAGACCTTCATCAAGCATATGAGCGTGCATATCAATCACGAGCGTTGACAGAGGCTTGCCCTGTCGAGCCTCGGCCATGATTTCATCCTCATTGTGATTGATGACCTCGCGTGGCGGCTTGAGACCTTTAAGCAGGCGCGTCAGGTTACCGCCGGCAATTTTTGCTTTGGCCGCCGGTGAAATATCAGCGTAATCCACGTACAGCCGATGTGCGCCAGCCGACATATACGTCGCGTTGCTGGCGTAGAGCAACTGGTTCTCGCAACCGCGTGCAACCAGCCATTCGGGGGCAAGATTCACCTGGAAGTGGTCGAGCGTGATATGGAAATTTTTGTAGTTAAGCAGGAGCGGCACCACCGAATGACACTGCGCCCACTTGGCGTGTCGTAATACAACGGGAAGCTCCGGATGTTCAATACAGACCTGCTCGAGTTTGTCCAGATCTGATTCGTTGGCGTCAAGGATCGTCATGACGCGATGTTTTTCAAGCGCATCAAGCAACGGCCGGCTGGTTCGGCTGATGATGCTCCAACCATTTGTGCCCGTGTTCAGCATCACCGCGCGGACGTTGCGGTCAGACATCTCTTTGAGCAGGTCCGCCGGTTCAGGCATTTCACCCGTCCAGTGCGGAAAGGCACACCAGATTGGAAAAAGAAAATCATGCCCTCGAATGCGGTCGAGTAGCCGTCGATTTTCCAACATTGCATCGTAATGCCATTGCGCACAATGAGTGACTAACGCACCGGAGATCGAACAGAACTTCAGTTCTTCCACAAGGTGCTCAAGCGTCCAGCGGATAGCAGAGTGCTGCCGAGGTTGAGGACCGAAACGGGTAAAGGCGTCGAAATAGACCGGTAACATAAAAATTTCTCAGGGGTGAGGGAACAAGCATAGTAACGAAGGCCGACGGAGCCTGGCTAAGTTTACCTATCAGATCAAGCGGTATTTCCCATTTCCATCGAAAGCAGCAGTTGCTGCGCCGACTATCTCAAGGGAGAAAAAAAGCCGTGCGCTTTCGCGCACGGCTTTGATGGTGTCTCCTCGCAGGGGGCGAGGAGGATGGGGTTGGTTGTTTAGCACCAGGAGCGGTACTTGCTGCGTTCTCCGAAGTTGTAGTTGTAGCCGTCCTTGTCGATACCCAGTTTGATGGACGAGATGTAGTCGTTGTACACGCTACCGCCGAGGTTGCCTTTACGGTCTTTACCGTCGTTCCAGCCGGAGGGCTGGGTTTCGGTGAGCTTGTAAGTGCCGGGGCGGAGATTGGCGAAGCTGTACTTGCCGCAGGAGTCGGTATAGGTCGTCACCGAGACGCTCTGACCCCTGTCGTCGGTGCCGGTGAGCGTGATCTTGACGCCGGAGATACCGTCTTCATTGCAATCTTTGACGCCATCGTTGTCTTTGTCGTTGTAAACGTATCCGCAGAGGCTCGAAGCCTTGATCTCGCCGAAGTTGTAACCCGTGGCGTTGTTTCCAGAAGCCAGCACGATGCTGGAAATCATATCGTTGACACTGATGTTGCCGCCCTTGCTGCCGGCCTTTTCCTTGCCGTCGAGGTAATCATCGGGCTGGGTTTCGGTGAGCTTGTAGTTGCCTGCACGGAGACCGGTGAACTTATAGTCGCCGTTGCTGTTGGTGTAACGGATGAGGTTGACGGACTGGCCCTGGTCGTTGGTGCCTGTGAGGACAACCTTGACCCCGCCGATACCCGTTTCGCCTGACTCCTTGACGCCGTCGTTGTCCTTGTCGTAATAGACACTGCCTGCGATGCTGCCGAACCCACAACCTGCGAGTGACCCGCCGTTGTCCGCGTCGATGAGGCGGCCTTGAGGCGTGTAGAAGATGTTGCTGCCCGCTGGGCCGAACTTATCAATCACCGGGCCGCAGACGAAGTCAATCTGGAAGTAAGAGCAGGGGACTTCAACCGTAAGCGAGTGCTTGCCGGGGCCAAAGGTCTTCGTATCAAAGTCGAACACGACCTGCTGGCTGGCCTCGCTGGCGACGAAGTTCGGGCTGGGGGCTGTGTAGCTGACCAGCGAGAGTGTTTCGGTGGAATCGAGGTTGAAGTACACGGTGACCGTGTCACCCTCGGTGACATTTCCCGTGAGGTCGTAAACCGTCCTGCAGCCGTTGATGACGTAGTAAACACAGCTCAGGTTGCAGGTGCAGTCGTTGGTGTCGTAGTTGGCGAAGTTATTGTCAGTGTTATCGATGCTGCCGTTGACCACCTGGGCCGCAACATAGTCAACCAGTGCCGGTCCGGTACGGACCCAGCCATCAGGCACCACTTCCTCTACGAGGTAGTTGCCGTCAGCCAAGCCGGTGAACTCATAGTAGCCCGTGCCGTTGGCGGTGTAGGTAGAAGCGATCGCCGCGCCGTCCGCCGAGGTAAGCTTGCCGTCGTTGTTCACATCGTTGTAGAGCTTGATCTTGACGCCGCCAAGCCCTGTGTCGTCGGAAGATAGACCGTTACCGGTGGTGTCCTGATATTTGTAGCCGGTGATCTTGCCCGTCTGGGGCGGCGGAACATCAGGGTTGCAGTAGAAGCTGTTGTCGTTATCCGTCGCCCCCGGCACGGTGACGACCGCGTAGTTTTCGTAGCAGACCTGGTCGGTCTTCCGCAGGTCGAGTTGATCGATCTTGAAGTAGTCGTCCGGCGTGGTGTCATCAGGCGACGCAGCGATCACCAGCACGTTACCCGCCAGATTGCCTGAGTTGAAGTCAGCCGTCCGGGTGTTGCCGTTGGACGCCAAGTTGAGTTCGGTGAATCCAAGACCAGCCAGCGTAGCATCGTTAAGTGAAAGGTGATTGTTGTAAGGGTCGGTCGCGTTGCCGATCCAGACGCGGAGGTCGCTGTCACCCACCACATAGCCGAGGAAGGCACTGTCCACAACGACTGACTGATCAAACTCAAAGAGCACGTAGTTATCACGGCCGACATTGTCAACGGTGTGAGAGTTGCTGCCGCCGCTGCCCTCACCGCTGTCGGTGACGCCCAAACCGCCGCCGTATGAACCGAGGTAAGCCGCGGACCAGTTATCGCCCGAACCCTTTTCACGCGACCATGCACTGGCTTTGACCGACACGCCGCCGGCGCTGAAGGTGCGGATGTTTCCATCCGTGCCGTCGAGCGAACTGCTGCCGCTCATGTCGATGGTGATCGTTGAACCAACAGGGCCGCCGAGGTTCTGTGCTACACCGCTGGCAGTGTATGTCCACACTTCGCCGGCCGAGAGGATGCCGTCACTGCCCACGTCGGTCGCGGTGATGAGAGTGATATCGCCGGAGGTGGTGCTGAAGTCGTCGCTGGTGTTCCCAGGGGTGCCCGCATCATCCACGATGACCACTTGCGACTGTGTGAAGGCCAGCCCGCCCGTGTTGGTGACCTGATAGGTCCAGGTGACGGTTGCGCCGGGTGCAATCAGCGGTGCATTGGCGTGCGAGGTCGCGTCCACGCCGTTCGTGAACTTCTCAAGGTCAATACCAGGAGTGACGCCGAAGTAATGGTCGGGGTTGTCATCGGTGACAGCGATATTGCTGACAGCACCGTTACCATTGACGGTGCCGATGTTGGCGTACTGACCGGCGACGGCAACACCGCTGGCGGTGTAAACCCAGGTCTCGGTCAGATCAAGTTGGTTATCCAGGTTGGTGTCACCGCTCACATAAGTCGGGGTGACGCCGGGGATGTTGTCGGTGACGACGACATTCTTGATGGCCTCGTCGCCGGGGTTGGTGACGTTGTAGGTCCAGGTGACGACCGAGCCGACCTGCACGTAAGGCCCGGTGGGGCTGTCGTTGTCAGTGCCGTTGGTGAGCTTGACGATGTTGATCTTCGGATCGACAGCAAAGTAGTGATCCACGTTGCTGGCGGTCAGCGGCGTGTTGGAAATAGTGCTGGTACCGGTTACGGTTCCGTAGTTCTCATATTGACCGGCAACTGCGATGCCGCTGGCGGTGAATGACCATGACTCTGTGAGGTCAAGTTCACCGTTGTTGTTGATATCACCGCTGACGTAGGTGGCATAGAAATCATCACTGGTGTTACCCGGCGTGCCGTTGTCATCAGACAGACCGGTGAGCTTGTCGATTGCGATCGGTTCGTTGCCCGGATTGGTTACGGTGTAATCCCAGGTAACGACGCTGCCGACGGGTACGATCGGGCCATTGGGTACGCCCGGCGTGGTCGGATTATCGTTATTGGTGCCATTGGTGTATTTGATGACGTTGATGGCGGGTCTGGGATCGAAGACGGTCGGGACTGCGCCGATGTTGCCTTTAGCACCGCCAGTGAAATCGACAGTGAAATCACCGTTGAAATTGGAGTGTTCGCTCAGGATCGTGATACCCAGGTCGCTGCCGGCATAGAGAGGGGCCAGTGCGCCGCCAGTGACTTGGAGACGTACGTCGTAGCTGTCGCTTGTGCCGCCGTTGACCCAGCCGAATGCGGTCACTTCCGCGGTAAGGAGAGTACCGGTGTATTCGTAGCCGGGCACGCCGTCCGTGTTAATGTTGCCTTCGAGGATGAAGTCGTCACCTGCGACCCCGCCAGCGAAGTTACCAGCATTGTCCACCGTGAAGTGAAGTTGGAAGTCACGAACGGGGTCCACCGTCTTAGGAGGGGCACCATTCAGAAAAAGCAACGGGGTGGCGGTGACATCGAAAGAATCCGATCCCGCCGTATAGGTTGTCACACCCGTGGAGTTGTATGAGATCAGCGGTTGTGCAGGAACCAGTCCCAGCAGTGTGAGCATCTTTCGTTCTTCAAGGGCTTCGAACAGCGAGCCTGGCGAGACACGCGGAGCGAGCTTGGTCATGCCGTAGAAAGACGGGACTGCGGATAAAAGACTGCGGAAGCTGCGGCTTTTCATGTTATCTCCTTGGGCCTATAAAAAATCACTAGGCCGATAAGGGTGCGACAGGGGCACCCATGCCTGATCGTTCACTTGAAATACACCGTCTCCTGAGGACGGCAAGGTTGTGACTCCATAACACTCACGAAATTCATTTCCAATACCCGGTTGTGCCGGTTGTCCCGTTATTCAGACCCGGCTGTTGTCCGCGGCAGTTACGACATGAGGCAACTACTGCCGATGAACGAGCAATCTCGGCAAAGACCTGAGGCCTCCGTCAGAAGGCCTCAGGTCATTTTGGATTCCGATTGAACGGCTGAGTCATTCGTGGACCACAGCCGATCGATATGTTCAAACCATCTCTCAGCAAGAACGACGACGAACTGCCGCCAAACCAGCACCTGCCAAAGCGATCGCACCCATGGTGGCGGTCAGCGGTTCAGGAACGGGGTTACCGGGGATGCCGAAGGTATCACTGCTTCCGTCCATACCCGTGTTTGAAAAGCTCTGGCCGAAAGCTCCAGCGTAGTTGCTGCTGGCGCCAGCCGTGAGGATGACACCCGCCTGAGCGCCGAAGTTGGCAGCCTGTGTCCCGCCGGTGACATCGAAAATAAATTCGAGCGGATCGGTCGAGCTGCCGAATCCAAACGCTGAAAGCGTTCCGGTCAACAGGGTCTGCATACCGGAGCCGTCATCACCTGTGACATTGAGCGTGCCGCCTGAGGCATTGCCCGCTGCGTCGATCGTCGCGACGATGTCCCAGCTGCCGCCGATAAACGACACATCCGGCGGGGCGATGCCGTCAAAGTCGATCGCTGCGGTAAAACCTGAGCTGGTAAAGTTCCCAGATCCGCCGCCAGCGATGTAGGTTGTGGTGATAAAGCTGGATGTGATGTCCGGTGTGCCTTGGGTCAGATTCAGCGGCACCGCCTGGGCAACGCTTCCCAGACCCAGACTCGACAAAACGATTGCAACCCCCAGTTTCCAGGAACCCATTTTCTTTCTCCAATTCTGAAAAAGTCAGAAATACCGAAAGGATGAGATCTGCCGAGCGGCAGATGCCTTCTCTCCCGGCGAAAGATATAGCCCACGAATCGTGATGCAGCAAGTTATGCAGTCGAGAGATTTAAAAACTGGATTTTGTGCGATTTTATTTAATAAGCACCCCGAATAGGCCTATTTAAAACAGACGCAAAAATTTTGATAATAGATACATATGTAAATTTTACGATCAAATACAAAATTGAGGATATTTTTACTCCACTATGCCGGTTTATTATGTGAAGATGAAAAATTATTTTGTGTTGTTAATGCAGGTTCGGATGATGGCTGGTAATAAAGGCAATCTTGTGAATCTAGATAAAACCATAGATGTTTTATTGAAATCAAAGTCAAGGTGGTCGTGATATGGAAGCGATAAAACGTAAAAACTGAGGTGCGTTCCAAGCAAGGGGTTACTGGAGATTTTGTAAAGTCTCAGCCGTTTCTGGCAGCATGTAAATCTTGCCGTCACAGCCAGTGCCTAAGCAGCGGTTGTCGATTCTTACTCTTCTTGTCCATTCTCCTGTTCCAAAATAGTTTTTGCTCATCGAGATCGCATTCCGCCACAAATGAACATAATTACGGTATAAATGTCCGGCTTCAGGTGCTGGTAAAACTCACGCACCTGAGATGACACCAGAAAACGACGTTCCATGAAAATCCGGGCTCATTACTACGAACAGTTCGACGCTGACCACACGCGCGATATCCCTGCCGAAGCCTATGGCGGGTGGAAGTCAGATCAAGTCGAGATATCGCCGGCACACACCGCGCTGGTTCTCATGCACGCGACCGATTGCGGAACCCAAGCAGAGAATGCCGGCTGGTTTCGCGCCTGTGAAGAGATCCCTCGCACATACAAAGTTTGTCGTCAGGTGATGCCCGATCTTTTCACTGCGGTGCGCAGCGCTGGGTTGCCTCTCATTCATGTCGTTGATGGGGGTAACTACTATCAACATCTTCCCGGTTACCAGCGTGCGGTGGCATTGACAGGCTGGATCGAAAACTGGACACGTCGTATATCGCGCGATGCGACAGCAGATGCGATCGCCGCATTTCGGCGAGATCGCTCCTTTCCGGGCAAACACAATATAGCTGACATCAACCGTGCTTCTCCTCACTCGCGATTTTTGACGGAGGCTCAGCCTGTCGGCCAGGAAGGCATCGCTGCGACCAGTGATCAGCTCGATGCACTCTGCCGGGAAGCAGGGGTCAATCATCTGATTTACGCAGGGTTTAACATTGACTGGTGCCTGCTCATGTCACAAGGCGGCATGCTGGAGATGAATCGACGCGGGTACATCTGTTCAGCCCTGCGCCAAGCAGTGACAGCAGTCGAAAACAAAGAAACCGCCCGCCGTGAGTTGTGCAAAGAGATCGGTCTCTGGCGGGTGTCAGTCGAATTCGGACTTGTGTTTGACGTGGCGGATTTTATCGACACCCTCCAGCCGCTAGCCTCCGAGCGTAGTGCAGCCAGTCTTGCCGGACCCGGTCGCGCGGTTCCTTGTCAGATCGGTTCTACGTGGATCGAAGCGGATGGCGAGATTTATGGAGCCAAGCCGGACGAGACAGGCCCGCTCGGTGGCGGCAGTGGCTACAAACGCACGATCAGTTCCGGAAACGTCACAGTCAAGACCGTAGATGAACTGGTCGCAGCTCTCGCTCTGGCAAAATCGGGTGATGTGGTATTCGTCGATCGTGATGCAGCACTCGACATCACCGAGTACGTCTATCTCGATCCATCGTTTGCGATTCATGTACCTGCGGGAGTGACGCTGGCGAGTAGTCGTGGCCACCAGCGGTCAAACGGCGGATTGATTTACAGTGATGCCTTGCAAACCAAACCGATGATCGAAGCCCTCGGCCCCGATGTTCGCATCACCGGCTTGCGGCTCCGTGGTCCCGACCCCCATCGACGACTGGCGTTTCACTATCGCGCTTTCGTCGCACCTCTCGATGCAAACAAAACCGAAACTCGTGACCAAATCTATTACAAGCTGCCGAACTCCGTCATCATTTCCTCGAAGCATGACAACCTTGAAGTGGACAATTGTGATATCAGCGGTGCGAGTTGTGCTGGCATCATGCCTCAGGGTGGAGTCGGCCACCATTTCCACCACAACTATATTCACCACAACCGGCGGATGGGGCTTGGCTATGGAATTACCATCCAAAACGGCCAGGCATTAATTCAGCGCAATGTCTTCCGCGACAACAAACACCATATCGCGTCCGCCGGAAGACCCGGCTCCGGCTACGAAGCCTGCCACAATGTCGTGCTTCCCGACAGCGAGCCTAACGTACTCGACGGCAAGCCTTATCGTCAGGACCATCAGTTCGATGTCCACGGAGGGAGTGATCGACAAGACGGCACGGACATTGCCGGCGAAAAAGTGTTTGTGCATCACAACACGTTTCAGCATCATTCGATGGCACTCTGCGTGCGCGGAGTACCGCAGAAGACAGCGGAAGTTCACCACAACTGGTTCCGTCATGAAAAAGCATTGACGGTTGATGCTTCCGGTGCATGCGGCCAGCCGCTCAAAACCGTCAATCTGGAGTCGCCTCTGGATTGGATTGTCGTCATGACAGAAGGCAACACACGAGTGTATGACAACGCCTACGGCTCGCCGCCTTTACCGCGTCTGGGGCTTGATCAAGTGAGTGTGAAGGAAGCGACTTTGCCAAACCGTGTCTGATCTTGTCGGGAGAGTATTTCCCATCCAAACAGGTCAATTTTAATTTTCCGGATTAACCATAAACCAAGGAAACCATATGAAAGCTGGATTTGCTCGTGTCTGTGTCAATCCGCCGCTGGGCGGCATGTTAGAAGGTCTAAGCCTCAAAATCCCAGCGGTCAGCGTGCACGACGACCTTTACGTCCGTGCGCTGTATCTGACACACGAGGGCAAAGATGTTTTGATCATCGGTTGTGATCTGTTGTTCTTTGAGCGGAGTGATATCGATCGGTTCAAGGGAGCGATCGGCCGACGGCTTTCATTGGCACCGTCGCAGATTATGCTGAATGTTTCGCATAACCACGCGGGGCCGCGCCTTACCCGCTGGGCTTACGGCGGCCCAGCCGACCCGCTGTATATCGAACAGGTTGAGCGGGCGTTGATTGACGCCGCGACGAATGCAGCCGGTAACTTGCGCGAGGTGGAAATCCACTCCGGCATGACGCATACGAAGGTGCCTGTCAGTCGGCGTCACCTGGATGCAAAGGGCGAAATCCAGTGGCGCCCTTACTTTGCGGGTCGGATCTGCGATGCGTTGCCCGTAACGATATTGAAGGAGCGCAACGGGTCCGTCGTCAGCGTGATGTTTTCCGTCTCCTGCCATCCGTCGATTTGGTATGAGCCGGAATACTCCGCTGATTTCCCCGGCGTCGCGCAGCGATTGCTCAACGAACATTTCAATACTCAAGGCGCAATCTTCCTCCAGGGTGCCGCCGGCGATACCAAACCGCGCCAGGTCGCTGACGGTGAAACACGTTGGCGTCACGGCAAGTGGGAAGATGTCGAAGCCGCTGGAAAAGAAATCGCCGATGAAATCATCGCGTTGGCGCGTGGCGGATTAACCAGACAGGAACCGGAAATCCGCTGGCATTACGAGGAGATGCATTGGCCGATGGCACCATTGCCGTCACGTGAAGACTTGTTGGTCGAGCAGACTGGTAACGGCAAATATAAGACCCCAATCGCTACCGCATGGGCGACGGAGATGATTGCGCGGCTGGATCGCTTTGGAAAACTGCCCCAATCGGTGCCGGTCGGTCTGCACGCCGTACAGATCGCCAAAGGTGTTCGGCTGATCGGACTTGAAGGCGAAGCCGTCGCCGAGTTGGGACTGATCACTCTCAAGGTTTATGATCGAGGAATCACATTCCCCTTGGGTTACACGAACGGTACGCAACTCTATCTGACCGTCTCGCGCATGAGTAAGGAGGGCGGATATGAGTTCGATAGCTTTTATGAATATCACTGGCCCGCACCGCTGGCTCCGGGCGGCGGCGAGTTGCTCGAGGAAACACTGCGACGGTTGCAGGGCAGCGGGAAAATCCCGAACTGATCGGGCATAATCCAGCTTTCGCCTTATCTCGAAAGCTGCTGATTGACCATGGCCAATACTCCCGAAACCTCCACACGGATCATCTATTCGATGATCGGCGTGTCCAAGCGTTACGAAAAAAAAGAAGTCCTCAAGGACATCTACCTTTCCTATTTCTACGGCGCGAAGATCGGCGTGCTGGGACTGAACGGCGCGGGGAAGTCTTCGTTGTTGCGCATCCTCGCCGGCCTCGATAAAAACTTCGAGGGGCAGGTGCAGATTTCGCCGGGATTCACGGTTGGTTTTCTGCCGCAGGAACCGAAACTCGACGATGACGCAACCGTGATGGAAGTCGTCCGTCAAGGTGCGCAGAAAACACTCGACCTGATTGAGGAGTTTAACAAGGTATCCGACCAGCTTGGCGAGTCGATGACCGACGAGAAAATGAACAAGCTCCTCCATCGCCAGGGAGAGTTGCAGGAAAAAATAGACCAGATCGACGCATGGACGCTCGACTCGCAGCTTGAGCATGCCATGGATGCGCTGCGTTGTCCGTCAGGTGAGACGAAGATCAAAACGCTGTCAGGCGGTGAACGACGCCGAGTGGCACTGTGTCGCCTGCTGATTGAAAAGCCCGACATCCTCCTGCTCGATGAGCCTACCAATCACCTCGATGCAGAGTCGGTCGCATGGCTGGAGCAGCATCTCCAGCGATACGCGGGCACGGTGATCGCGGTCACCCACGATCGGTATTTCCTCGACAATGTAGCGGGCTGGATTCTGGAGCTTGATCGCGGTCAGGGCATTCCGTGGAAAGGGAATTACACCTCCTGGCTGGAGCAGAAAAGCGCAAGGCTGGCTGTCGAGGAGAAACAGGAATCGAATCGCCAGAAAGCGCTCAAGCGCGAACTGGAATGGGTTCGCCGCAGCCCGCAGGCACGCCAGAGCAAGAGTAAGGCCCGGCTCGATTCCTACGAAAAAATGGTGGCGGACCAGCAGGAGTCCCGCGCTGCGGAAGTGGAAATCTACATTCCTCCCGGACCGCCGCTGGGACGACTCGTGATCGACGCCCAGGGCGTCAGCAAATCGTTCGGCGATCGCCTGCTGTTTGAAAATCTCACGTTTTCACTTCCCCCCAACGGCATCGTCGGCATCATCGGCCCCAACGGCGCGGGAAAGACAACACTTTTCCGAATGCTCACAGGCAGTGAGACGCCGGACTCCGGCTCTATCCGCATCTCAGAGACCGTGAAGCTGGCTTACGTCGATCAATCGCGTCAGGTGCTGCGCGATGATCTGCCCGTGTGGTCGGCGATCTCGGATGGACAGGAGGTTTTTAAGCTCGGCAAAATTGATATGAACGCGCGTGCTTATGCTGCGAGATTTTCCTTTACCGGCTCGGATCAACAGCAGACCGTCGGCACGCTCTCAGGTGGACAGCGCGGCAGGGTTCACCTGGCGCGGATGCTCAAAGCAGGCGCGAATGTGCTTTTGCTCGATGAGCCGACAAACGATCTGGATGTCAACACCATGCGAGCTCTCGAAGATGCTCTGGAAAACTTCGCCGGCTGCGCGGTGATCATCTCGCACGATCGTTGGTTTCTCGATCGATTGGCGACACACATTCTGGCGTTCGAGGGAGATTCGCAGGTGAAATGGTTTGAGGGCAATTTCACCGCCTATGAGGCCGACCGCAAACGTCGCATGGGGGTGGAGGCTGATCAGCCGCACCGAATTAAATACCGAGCGCTGACGCGACGGTGAGAAACACACCGCGACAAGCCGCTGTGCTAAATAGTCACGGGCGAGGGTTTATGCAGTGACCGAGCAGATCTTGAATGCTTCGGCAAGCGCAGCCATTCGATCACCCTTGGGAGTAAACTCATGGGCGACGAACCCGGTATATCCGCTGGCTGCGATCGCGCGGCAGATGGCGGGATAGTTCAACTCCTGATCCTGATCGAGGTCATTGCGGCCCGGATTGCCTGCGGTGTGATAGTGGCCGATGTGGGCTGCGTGCTGACGGATCGTGCGGATCACGTCGCCCTCCATGATCTGCATGTGATAGATGTCGTAGAGAAGTTTGACTCGCGGACTCTTCACACGATTGCACATCTCCACACCCCAGGCGGTGTGATCGCATTGGTAGCCCTTGTGGTCCACCTTGGAGTTGAGCAGTTCGACATTGAGATTGATGCCGCACCGCTCCGCCTCCGGCGCAACACGTCGCAGACCAGCCGCACAGGTTTCAAGTGCCTCTTCCTCAGACTGACCGGGGTTGCGATTACCGCTGAAACAAATCAGGTTGGGAATTTTTCGACTTACCGCCGCCGCAATTGATTCTCGCAGTTCCGCTTCAATGCGGTCATGTTGATCGCGCCGGTTGAGTCCGTCTTTGAGCGATTGGTGACCGCACATGCTTGCCACGGCCAGGCCGTGGGCGGAGGCAGCGGCACAAAGTTCATCGAAATCGGCATCTCGAAACCACAACTCGATGCCGGCAAATCCGATCCGAGCACCTTGACGGCAAAGCTCATCCAGACTCATTTCCGCGGTCTTGAAGAGGGGATAACAAAAGGACTGGTTGATTTTCATTGCTTGATTCCAATATTCAGCGGAGCGATTGCAATAACCACTGGAGAGCGACAGGGAAAGTTATCAACGGATCGTCGTGGCCGCCACCCGGAATTTCCTGATACCTCAGCGCGGGATGGGCCTGCAGGCGACCGATCAGACGGCGGGATTGCTCGACGGGAATAATCTGATCGGCGTCACCATGCGAGATGGCAATGGGCATCGTCAGGCGATCAGCATTTTCCAGAGCACTGTGCGCGTGGTACACGGCTGGATGGGTTACCGGTGTGCCGCCATACGCAGCGGTAATAGCTTGATGGATTTGTTCTAAAACGGGAAGTTTGTCGGCATGAGCCTGGCACCAGTGCCAATAGCTGGATAAATCCGTTGCGGGGCAGAGGGTCAGCACTCCCGCAACCTCTTGCGGAAAAAGACAGGCAAAAATCAGCGCGCTGGTGCCGCCCATTGAGCCGCCCACGAGCACGATCTTGCTCGCACCGTGGGTCTGTCGCAGAAAGTTCAGTAGTTGATGTAATTGGGTGGCAGCCGACGGTCCCATCCAAGCGTTGCCGCCCAGATTCGGCGAGAGAATACCCACACCGGCTTGTCGCAATGCCGGCAGCCATTGCCTGCGAATATCCTCACGGGTGTAGAGTTGATCTCCGCCCGATCCGTGACCGTGGAGAAATACCGCCCAGGTATCTGAGTTTGAGCCGGGTTGCAGCAGCACCCAGTCAGGAGCGAACTCTGTCGATCCGGGAATCTCCAGACGCAGGATTGGCTCGCCAGCCCCTTCAGCCGCGGGGTGATCCCAATGCTTCGCGGTCAGCCCCGCGATCATCCTCATGCTGTGGCTCCGCTCGGATTGAGACTGTAGCGTTCCAGCACACGTCGGAGATTTCCGCCGAGGATCAGACGTTTTTCCTTTTCACTGATGCGAGCAAAGAGTATCGGTCCCAGCCCCCAGGCAATGGGCAGGTCCGTCAAGTCGGAGCCGAACATGAATCGATCCGCACCGATTGCCGCGACAACCTCTTCCACACATCGCGGCGGATGCACCGGACAGGTGCAGACATAGAGGTTGTCATATTTCTTCATGACCTGGGCATAGGCCGTCGTTGTGTGACCGGTAAAAAAGCAGGCGTCAGGATAGGTGCGCACGAGTCGCTCCATCTGTGCTGCGCCGCCCCAGTAATGGTTGAGGATGATTTGCCGCTGCTCGTGTGCCCACTGGCAGGCGACATCGATGTTAGGCCCTTCTTCCGGGTAGCCCTGGTAGGAGGGAATCAGCTTGACGCCGCGCATACCCAGTTCGGCGCAGCGTTCCAATTCACGGCGCATCGCTTCAGGACCACGATGCGGATTAAGCATGGTGAAGCCGACAAAACGAGTCGGGTGGCGGCGGATGGCCGCGATCACCTGATTGTTGCCGTAAATCTCGTCAGAGAAAACACCCGACAAACTGAAGACGCAAACTTGCTCCACGCCCAGCCGATCCATCTCGCGGACCATGTCATCAACGTGTCCATCAGGTACGTGATAGTGCGCAGAGCTGTCACCCAGATGCCCGTGGTTATCGTGGATATGGATGCTTTCGGGCCGGTGTCCTGTGCGCCCCCACGCGACCAACTCGTCAACAGGCGGCTTAGGCTCAACTTTCGGATGTTCAGGCTTGCACCAGCGGATCAGACGACGGAGATTGTCGCCGGCGATCTGACGCTTGGCCTGGTCGTCGATCTCCGCGCAGGCTACGGTTGCGAGTGTGGCAGGCTGGCCCAGATGAGGCCAGTTGGACCCAAACAGCAACCGTTCGCTGCCAAAGCGTTTCGTCAGGTACTCGATGCCGTGATGCAGCCAGTAGCAGCTCAGTTCCAGATGCAGATTTGGGCAGGCTTCCATCGCACGGTAGAGCGTGCGCTGAGTGCGGCGAATGCGGAACTCACTGACGATGACCGGCAGTGTCGGCCATCGCTTGCACAGGGCGACCACCGCAGGCCAGTCCGAGTGATCTGCCGCCAGCCAGCCGGGACCGATCTCATCAGGCGAGATAAACAGCGGAACACCGGCTTCCGCCAATGGTCCCAGCAGGTCATCGACACACCAGTCGGTGAGCGGGTGGTAGTACTGATTGGGTAACAGGTACACCGCCGCGACTCGGTGCTGACGCATCTGGCGGATCATTTCATCCGGCGCGGGCATCTCGTTAGTGCCCGGCGGTAAAGCAACCCACGCCGGATGCAGACGGGGGCTCCGCGCTGCTACCTCAAGGATGCGCGGATTGCCGTCCTTCGGCGTCGCTTCAACGCTGAGGCAGTCGAGCACCAATGCCTCAGCGACTCCGTGATGATCCATGTCCGCCAGCAGATGATCGACGCTGTACGGACTCAGATCGTCGGTGGTTTGCTTGCAATGCAGCCCGACTTTGCATCGCGCGTCAAAAAAATTCCAGTTGGTCACGGTTGATACTCCGGTTGATTCGATCACCAAGACCGCGACGCTCGTCCCGGCGTGGCGCAGGCGGTGAACACCTTATTCATAGCCGTAGCGATCATGTCACAGTCCCGCTGCGTCCACCACTGGTCGATGTTGACCGCCACCTCGCGGCGGTAGAGGTCCATACCCACCGGGCAGCGATCGTGTCGGCTGTGCGGCGCGAGCGATGCGGCCAGCGGGAACATCTCGCTCGACAGGTGCCAATCCGGCTTTGACGTGGGCCCCAACGAATAGGCGGGCACGCCTTCGGCCTGAAGTGCCGAAGTCACGCGCTTGCGCAGTTCATGCGTCTGCGGGTAGAATCGGAGTCGATATCCGATGAGGCCCGCACGGTCGTTAATCAATTGAGGTGTGATGTCGGTGCAGGATATCAGTTGTTTGGTGATGCGCTCGTAATTCGTGCGGAATCGGTTGACGATGCCGCCGAGCTTATGCAGTTGCACGATGTCCACCGTCGCTTCGAACTCGGACATGCGGTAGTTGGTGCCGACAAACAGTTCGCCTTCATAGACAGGCGGAGCGAAACGGTCGGGTCTCCAAAGCCCGCCGCACTCAGCGAGCTGGTTAACGCGATCGAAGAGTTTGGAATCCTTGGCCAGCACCAGGCCGCCTTCGCCGCCGCCGATGATCTTGTAAGCCGAGATGCTGAAGCATCCCAGGTCACCGATGGTTCCCACGTATTTCCCCTTGTATTTCGCTCCGGGGGACTGCGCACAATCTTCGACTACCTTGAGTCCTTTTCGGCGTGCGATGTCCATGATCGGATCAAGATCAGCAACCATGCTCCAGTGGTGGGTGGGAGCGACGGCGACGGTATTGGGGGTGATGCACTCTTCGATTTTCTTCGGATCCATCTGGAGCGATTCATCGACATCGCAAAACACGGGAGTCGCACCGGTGATCGCCGCTGCTGCGGCCGTGGCCATGAATCCCAGAGCCGGCACGATGACTTCTTTGCCGCGAGTAGCACCTGCCGCGACCATCGCCGCGTGCAGAGCGCCCGTACCGGAACTCAAACCCAGCGCGAAGGGTGAGCCAAACAATTCCTTCGCCGCCGCTTCGTACTGCGAACCTGATGAAGGCGAGGGGAACGACGTGATGTATTTGCCGAAGTTCGGCCCTTGCCCCAGCAGGTCGGCATCACTGACCGTCGCCGCCAGTCGTTTGAGAGCTTCCGGCGTAAAACCGAATCGTTTGGCGATCGCCAGAAATTCCTCCACGCCGATCTTGGGCTCCGGTTTGGCTTCAAAGCCGGTGACAGCTTTCGGGCCGCCGTCGATCGCCAAAGTGTTTGACGACTTGGAAGGAGAAGTAGTTGCGGTCATCGGTTCGCTCCTGAGGAGTGTGTAAGTTTGCAATCGTCTCGCCGAAAACGTCCTGCGGATCGGCAGGCCAGTCGCGACGAACATCATACATCCAATTTCTGTTTGGTAAGGCATTTCGATATGACAATTCACACGTCGTCACTGGTTCACCCTTCGCGGACGGACATGCGGCGCAATGCAGAAACCGGCATAGCAAGTACCGAAACGGATCGGCACGGATCGACGAACATCAGCGGATGAAATCGGCAATGCTCGTGATTTGCCGAAGGAAGGGAAGTGGTATGAAGCAGTCCCGAACAATACGAGCGTAATCAATGACCCCGACAGCATATGAAGGCCATGATATGGCGGAATTTATGGCAGTTTTGTCAGGGTTTTCAGGCTGCAAAATCGGCTAAGACTTGACGTGATTGTGACTTGCGGATGTCAGGATCGCTTGACCCTGACATGGACGATTCCGGGACCGAGGCCGGTCCTTCCGATGCCCCCATCCCCTACCTATATGCCATCTCTCTAAACCTGAAGAACGGCGGCAAGCTCGTGTTTGGCGAGTTGGCCCATTACGGACTCGGTATGCTGCAGGATTATGCTCAGCTCTTCGCACTGGCA